>DASYPN010000051.1:0-38653 GCA_036006625.1 Pyrinomonadaceae bacterium
ACTCAATGCGGGGAGGAAGAAACTGTGCCGACCGGAACTTGCCCGGAATGTGATGCTGATGTCCACGTTGATCTGGACACGGACAAGGGCGAAATAGTGTCTTGTGAAGAGTGTGGAACAGACCTCGAAGTTGTGGGACTCGATCCTGTCGAGTTGGACATTGTAGAAGAAGAAAGCTTCGACGAAGACGAGGACGAGGACGAATACTGAGAAACAGATTGCCAATTACTGATTGCCGGCTTTGGCACCGGAAATTGGCAATTACCTGCTTGCTGCTCGATACTCAGAGCGGCTCTGTCTTAAAGTTAAGCCACGCGGTCCCTCGACTCTAATCGTGTGCACCTGCCCATCGCGTCGCTTTTCCTCAGGTGGATAAAAGGCCAGGACATACGCGGAACTAACTTCTTCCGCAAGTGCACGAAACAGTGGCGTGTAGTCTTTCTCGTTGGCGTAGACATTGCGACCGCCGGTTGACTCCGCTAACCCACTGACGTCGAGTGGTGTCGGCAAAGGTGTCTGATCCGACGAGGCAATCACGCGCGAATACGACGGCAGCGTCACTACAAACACACTCACATCAGCAGCATTCGCACGCTCGATCACTGTTTTTGGAGCAACCGTGTCGCCGACAGGGAATCCGTCGGTCACAACCAGCACCGTGCGTTTCATCAAACGCTTTTCGCGCGTGCGCGGCGCGCTTCTCACGAGCATCCGAATCGCATCGTCAACTGCGTCGTAAGTGTGAGTAGACAAGCCGTTAACCTCGTCTCGAGAGAGTTTTTCCAGAGACTCATCGAGCTTGCCCGGATCAGACGTGAACTTCTGGATTGTCTTGACGCGCATGCCGAAAGTCATGACCGCGTAGACAACCGGATGGCTCGCCAGTTGATTCGAAAAAGACTGCAGCGCGTCGCGAAGACGAATGATCTCGTCCGTGGTCATGCTGCCGGAGACGTCGAGCGCGAAAACAATCGCAAGTGGCCGGGATTCACCCTGTCGTTTCTCGATCTGGAAGAACGAGACCGGTTGTTCGACGCCGTCCGAATAGACTTTGAAATCTTCCTGGCGCAGGTTGCGCACCGGAACTCCTTCAGCATTGATGGCGGTTACGTCAACGGAAACGAGATCAGTGTCGAAGCGCAACACATCTTCCGGTTCCTGCTCTTTGGGAAACACTTTGCGCGGTCGTTGCTGGGGGGTCGCAGGGTCTTGATTTTGCGGCACACTGGGCGTAGCCAGAGCGATGAGCAAAAGGAGAG
Source organism: Pyrinomonadaceae bacterium (assembly GCA_036006625.1). Lineage (GTDB taxonomy): Bacteria > Acidobacteriota > Blastocatellia > Pyrinomonadales > Pyrinomonadaceae > PSRF01. Next base: position 1,260 of record DASYPN010000051.1, read on the forward strand.
GAAGGGATAGTTGCGCTATAAGAGCCGCGGGTCTTTTCGGCATTAATACTCTTTCCAGGGGACGCCGCTCAGGATTATACGGGCGCGACCTGCGGAAGCAAACGGTGATATGATCCTGAGCGTCTTAAATCCGTATAGACAGACCTATTACGTCAGGGATTGAACATGAGATTCAAGAAAACTCTTTTTTTGTTTGCGGTCACACTCGCGTTTGCCAGTGTTGCCAACGGTCAGGACAAATCACTTGGCGCGATTAAAGGCAAAGTTCGTGTCGAAACTGGGACACCGGCCGGCGTTACAGTTGTAGTTCGACGAGGGGATACTGAAGTGACGCGTTCGACCACCGACAAAAACGGAGATTTTGTTGTCTCAAAACTGACGCCGGGGAAATATGGCGTCACCTTTCGCAAGCCCGGATTGAGTATCGGTTCGCTCGAGGACATTGAAGTTAAAGCAGGCAAGACGCGTTCACTCGGCGATCACCTGGTTCTTACGATCGATGAAGGTTCGATCGCGTTTCTCAGTGGCAGCGTCTTTAATGCTGCCGGCAGAAGCGTGGCGAATACGAAAGTTGAGTTGTCACGAATTCTTGAAGATGGATCCACGAAAAAGATCGACAGCCGCATCACGACAGAAACCGGGTCGTTCAAGTTTCGACTATCTCCGGATGCCGGCAAGTATCGTGTGAGTGTTAAGCCTGACGGCGCGGAGCCTGTGACCAAGGATGTCGACATTGATGGGGCTGCAGTTTATCGCGTAGCTCTCAACCTACCTGCCAAGCCTCAATGACCCCTCAATGACTCTCAATGACTGAAGACCGTGAAGAGTTCTTAACCGCCCGGCAGCTTGCTGCATTCCTCCAAGTCAGCGAATCGACCGTTCGGCGATTGGCTGCAAAACGTCGCATCCCTTCAGTAAGACTTACTCCACGCATCATTCGCTTCCATCTCGATGCCGTGCGCGAAGCCCTCGACGTGCCTCGCTATCGCATACGTCACGGTGAGTACAGTGAAAAGATAGACGACGCTCAGATGTCCTTCGACGATCTTTTATTGTTGAGTTGAAGACTTGCGCCCCGGGTTAAATTCCACCCATTGATTGTTCTGTTTGACGTAAACCTTTGGTTGCTTGATCTTGAATGCTTTACCGAATCCGGGATTCGCTGCCAGAACCTTTCTCACAGTTGACTGATCGCCAGTGGCTACGCGCCACTTTCCGTCTTCACGCAGCAGGTACTGCTGGACCACGATCTTTCCTTCCGCCTGAATCGGAGTGACGACGCGTCCGTAAAGCACCGTGTCGACGACCGCGAGATTGCCCATTACTTTTGTCGCACCGATTTCCATGCGATCGAGTTGATAAAAATCCTGCGCGCGTTGTAGTGCGCTCACAAAACGTTCGCGTGACATCCGGCTGCGAGCCGAGCCAGGCAGGAGATCATAGAGGCTGCCGTAATCATGAGACTTTAATTGATCAAAAACGCTCTGGACCGTAGCGCGTACGTCCGACTGATCCGACGCCTTCACAATCGTCGTCGAAAACGTTGTCGCAAAAATCAAAACCGCAAAACTAAGGACGTATTTCTTCATCAGACTCCTCATCATCCTCATACTCTTCATTTCGACTGGCGAGTCGTTCTTTTAGTTGCACACGATAGTTCAAAAACCAGCAAACAGCGCCGGCGGCAGCCGCCACAAACGCCTTCTCAAAATCTCCGCGGAAGACAAACACGGCTGCAAGTACGCCGCCCGTCGCCGCCAGGATCATAAAAATTACTTTCACTTGATGTTCACCGGCAGGACTACGTCGAGAGCGCCGGGCGCATAACAAACTTTTTCGTCACATGCCTGTACGCGTAGTTTAGCGGAAAGGTTGTGCTTACCCGGCGTGACTTTCTTATCGGCCTTTAGCCTGACTTTGAGTTGAGTATTTCCTTCGTAAACCTTCAGCGGCTTGTCTGAGAAGCCGAACGTTCGGACGAGCGGGTCAGGGTAGGTAACGGATTCAAGCGAAATACCGTCGGTTGGTTTTAGTTCGAGTTCAGTCGGTTTGAGATACGGTTGGTTTGGCGGGTTCGCATTTACGTGATAGCCGTTTGTGATCTGAATCAACACCAGCGTCTCGCCGGACTCGCCGGGCGCGAGTGTGGCTTCCTGAGGCTGAGCTTTCACAACGTCGACTGAATTTATCGACGGTGGTTCGTTATCGTTGGTTGAACTAACGGGAGCTTTGGCACATCCGATCAGGACTGAGCTCAGAAGCAACAAGCCTAAGCACTTTTTCATTTTCTTCGCGGCCCTCTGCGTTATCTCTGCGTTTACGTTACGCGCCTCAGTTTAACGTAGAGAGCGCAGAGATACGCAGAGGGCTTGCAAAGAAACTTATTCCGAAGCAGGTGTTGCTAATGCCTGGGCCAGGCGAACTCTCCTCGCGCGACGCACTAGAACACGAGCCACGAGCGCCGAAGGCAGTCCGATAAACAGCAGAATCGGAACCATCAGAATTGCGAAACGAACAAAGAAAAGCGCCATGTCTGACGCCATTCCAACGCTGTCAGAAACGGCTTCGCGCACGCTCTGACCAAAGCCTGTGCCGGTTACAGCGATCACCGGTTTTGGCGCCTGAATATTGACGGTGATGGTTGAGAGGCTGGCACGGTTTTCGAGGAAACGCTTGCGACCTTCCAGCTTCTCGATCTCAGTTCGGACGTCAGCAATTTGTCGTTGCACTTCGAGTGCGTCGGCGACTTTGTATGCCTGTCGCATGATTTCCAGAAACTGAAGCTCGAGTGCTTTCTGAGTTTTGATACGTGCTTCGAGATCGATGAACTCTTCGGTAACGTCCTGACCGGTCACTTGTTCCGATGGTGTGTTGCTGGCCAGTTTCTTGATCTCATCAAACGCGACGCCAAACTGAGGTGAGGGAACTCGGACCACCAGCTTGATGTCGAGCGTGCGTTGCGCGGGATCGACGTGTTCGCGTTGCTTTGCTTCTGAAGTAACGACAAAGCCGCCGTTAGTTTCCGCTATCGATGCCACACGGTGTTGCGTGTCTGTTGTAGACGGCACTTCCATCGTGATCTCGGCATTGCGAATAATTTTGCGCTCGAAAGCTCCGGCGGATGAACCCTCCTTGTCGACCTCGGTGAGTGCGACTTTTTGTTGTTGGACGTTGTAGCCGGGAGCTGTCTTCGCCGGGTCTTTCTCGACTTGTTCCGCGACTTTCTGAGTTGACGAATCGGCGCGTGAGTTAATGGCTTCCATTGCCTGATTACCACCGCCACTACACGACAGTGAAAAACTCACGAGAGCGAGCAGTAGAATGATTGGAGATTTCATGATTTGCCTCCATGCAGTTCTAGGGATTTCAGCCCTTGAACGCACGAGGCCGTCAAGACTTGCATGGACAGCATTCACAAGATGAAACAGGATTTACAGGATGTGAACTCAGAATCTTGGTAATCCTGCTCAATCCTGCAAATCCTGTCCAACTTATGCCGGGGACATCACTGACCGAAATCAGTTGGTTTCACGAAAAACTCCACGCGGCCGCAGGCGGGGCAGTAGAACATCTCCAGGACCGTTGAAGGAGAAAGTAACTCGGTCCACAGGGGGCCTGCGTATGGGCCGGAATGAAATCTCTTTGTGCCGACGTACGTCAGGTCGTTCTGGCAGGCAAGACAGAACTTGTTCGCGGTGATGGTGTTGAGCGGTGCTTTTAGTTCGTAATCGTGGATCTCGAAATCGGTGAAATTTGAAGGCACGACGCCGGTTCGATCGTGCTGGCAGTTCCAGCAGACTTCGAACCTGCTCTCCACCGCTTCATTGCAATTGAGACAGGTCCAAAAGGTCGTTGACATGCAGTTACTCTTCCTCGTCCAGATCCTTGCCGTCAGGTTTCTTGATGCCAAACTTTTCCAGACGGTACTGCAGCGTGCGGAAAGTGAGACCGAGGAGCTTCGCGGCCTTGGTGATGTTATAGTCAGTCTGCTCCATCGCCTGCGTGATCAAATTACGCTCGACGTCTTCGAAGTTGATTCCTTCGGCCGGTAACTTGAACCCGCCCTCGGCTGTTGGTCCAACATCCTGTCGAACCTCGGTAGGCAAGTCTTCCGCTGTGATCAGATCGCCCTCACTCAGAAGGATCGCACGCTCGATCGCTGACTCCAACTGTCTGACATTCCCGGGCCAACTGTATTCATTCATCAGCTTCCTTGTTTCCGGAGTCAGACCCGTCACGGTGAGCGTCGTGTTCTTGGTGTGTTTCTTAAGGAAGTAATCGATCAGGACCGGAATATCTTCGCGTCGCTCGCGGAGTGGCGGCACATCGATCGACAGAACGTTGATGCGGTAGTAAAGATCGTCTCGGAACCGACCGTCAGACACCATTGCGCGCAGGTCGCGATTTGTGGCAGCAATCACACGCACATCGACATTCATTTCATGCGTGCCGCCGACACGACGAATCTTCCGCTCCTGTAGCGCGCGCAGCAGTTTCGCCTGAATGCCGACATCGAGTTCCGCGATCTCGTCGAGAAACAGAGTGCCGCGATCCGCGATTTCAAACAGACCTTTCTTCTCGGCATGTGCGCCGGTGAATGAACCCTTCTCGTGTCCAAACAACTCCGACTCGAGGAGGTTCTCATTGATTGCCGCACAGTTGACCGCCTGAAACATCTCCGCCGAGCGCGGTGATTGATTGTGAACTGCGCGCGCAATCAATTCCTTGCCTGTGCCCGACTCGCCTCTAATCAGCACCGTCGAGTTTGAGCGCGCGACTTTCAGAATCATCTTTTTCACTGATTCCATCTTAGGAGACGCGGAAATGATCTCGACATCGATCGCGTCGAGACGATCGAGCGCACGATTGATAGTTTCCAGCAGTGCGGCTTTGTCGTAAGGCTTCTCGAGATAGTCGAACGCACCACGTCTGAGCGCTTCTTTCGCTGATTCGATCGAACCGTGCGCAGTGAGCAGGATGACGATGATCGAAGAATCGTAAGCAAGCAGTTGCTGAAGGAGCTCGATGCCGTCCATGCCGGTCATCTTCAGATCTGTCAACGCGAGATCGAAGCGCCGGTCTTTCGCAAACTTTAATGCAGCTTCGCCCGAGGCTGCGGTGGTGACGTCGTAGCCTTCCTCCGCGAGGATCATTTCCAGAATTTCTCTCTGCGACTTCTCGTCGTCAACTACCAGAATGTTCTTTCGAGGCATGTGTGTTCTCTTTAGCCGGTAGAATTATCGTGAACGTTGTGCCGTTGCCTTTCTTCGACGCAACGCTGATCGTGCCGCCGTGATCGTCTACGGCCTTTTTCACAATCGCCAGACCAAGTCCAGTGCCGGTCTCCTTGGTTGAAAAGTACGGCTCGAAGACTTTTGAAATGTCGTCGGCGGCAATACCGCATCCACTGTCGGTAATCTCCACCTTAACAGAGTTTGCTTCCGGGTTCGAAAGCTTGATCGAGACACTGCCGCCCGCGCCGTTGATCGCTTCGACCGCATTAATAACGAGGTTAGTAAAGACCGAACGCAGCGACTCGCGATCAGCCATTACCGGAGGAAGCTCACCTTCCTGAATGATATTCGTTCTGATGCCGCACTCTTCGGCTCTGCCTTCAACGAGACGCAAGGCGTCTTCCGCTTCGGCACGAATGTCTACAGACTGCAATTCCAGTTTTGATGGTCGCGAGTATTTCAGAAAGTCGCTGATGTGACGGTTGATGCGTGCGACTTCAGTCTTCAGTTGCGAAGTTAGTTTCACAAAAGTGGCGCGCTTGTTTTGATCGGCGGGAGCAAACGACGAACGCAGATGATCGAGTGTCAGGTTGATGTAGTTGAGCGGATTACGAATCTCGTGAGCGATTGCGGCTGCGAGTCGACCGACCACCGCGCCTTTTTCCGCCTGATGAAGTTGCATCTCGAGCTCGCGCGCGCGGCCGAGCTTCACAGTCATTTCATTAAAGGCGCTGGCGAGTGTGCCCATCTCGTCGAGCCGGTCTGCCGGCACCTGCACATCGAAATTTCCGCCAGCCACCTTTCGCGCTGCGTTTGAGAGTTCTTTGATCGGGCGAGTGAAGCGCCAGACAAAGAAGCCCGTGATGAGAGTAGTCACAAACAATACGCCAAGCGTGTAAAGGGCGGAACGCGACGACTGTCGCTCGATAACATTAGTCAAGGTGTGTGCTGAGTCGAGCACGACGATAATGAATCGCCGTCCTTTGTCAGTCTGCACTGGAAAATAGAAAGCTCCCGCTTCACTGAAGTCGACTTCGGTTGACGGGGGAATCCATGAGGGTAACTGTTCGTGCTCTTTCGTAAACTGGACCGCGCTTCTTAGCGGCAAGAGTTGAATATCCTTGAACTGAACGTATTTCGTGGTTTGGTCATCGAGTTCGCGGGGGGTGAATTCCGGAATCAGGCTATCTCTGACGTTTCCATCGTCGTCCACCACGAGGATGTTTTTGACGCGAACGCGTTTGTCGTTCAGCAGCGGTTGGCGCAAGTCGCCGATGATCTGGTCGAGGTACTTGTCGCTTTGCAGGCTCTCGAGACCGAGTGCGATGCCGGTCATGATGGCCTGTTCCTGCTCGACGATCATGCGGGCGTTCGCACGCACCGTCCGGAGATTGAAGTAATACTGGATACCGAGCGTGAGCCCAAGCATCATGGCCAGCAGCAACAGCAGCCGGGCGCGGAAACTTCGAATCTGGGCCGAAAATCTCATTTCGGAAACTAAGAGCAAAAAATTGGCATCAGACGTTGGCCGGTTTTGGTAAACCTGTCGCTTTGAGCGTTTATCTTTACTTTAGGGTTTGCAAAATTCACAGGTGTTCAGGAAATCTGGAAACTGAAAAATGCGCAAGCACGTTCTATTCCAGTGAAATATGTATAATCGATTACTTTTTCATTGCCCACAACTGTCGACTGATGTTATATTTGCGGCGGTCTCAGATCAATGTCCCCAGAGACCGCCCGTTTGGGAAACTCTTCCCGCCCTCAAGTTGCAGCAGAAGGTTTGATCGAAACACGAAAAGAGGCGTTTTTTGAAAGAGCTCGGAACTGCAAAAGGTTTTAGAAGATTTACAGGAACGCGGTCGGAAGATTCGTTTCAACTCACCAAATGGTGAGCATCCCTTAAAAGAGAGGTACTTAGGCCTGATGACTCTGCATTTCTATTCCCCTAAGTCACACCGGCTTGTCTTTATTCTATTTGTCCTAATTTCTCTGGTTTTTTCCGGTACAGCATTCGGGAGGAAGAAGTCTTCGGCGGGCCGGAGTGCCCGCGCTACAAAAAACAGAAAAGCCTCTGCCAGAAGCCGCGCCACGTCACGACGTGGAGGGCGGCACGTTGCGAGAAGTTCACGTCGCGGTCGCGGTGGTCGTGTTACGGCTCGTGATGTTCGTCGTCAGAGACAGCTCGTTGCTCGTGAGCAGTCGAACGCGATCAGAGCGATGGAACGAAAGCTTCGCCGGCCTTTGACGAAGCGCGAGCGTGCGGCCGCGATGCGACAGGCGTCTGCGCGCAGCCGCCGTGCGTTGCTGGAAGCTCGTCGCCGTGCCGAAGCTGCTCGCCGCGCTGCAATCGCGCGACAGATGGCAATTGATAAAGCAATGCGCGATGAAGTGCAGTCGTACATCGCGAAGGACGACGTTAGCGGAGAAGATCCCGAAGTGCGTCGCGTTGCTATCAACGCGCTTGGTAATCACGCCGGTACAGTGGTGGTGATGGATCCCATGACGGGTCGCGTCTATTCCATGGTCAACCAGGAATGGGCACTGCGACGCGGATTCAAACCGTGCTCGACGATCAAGCTCGTTACGGGTGTCGCCGGACTCTCCGAGAATGCCATTCCGGCGATTGATACAGTCGGCGATGGCTACCGGCTGGATCTCACTTCAGCACTCGCTCACTCCGACAATGGGTTCTTCCAGCAAGTCGGTACCAAGATTGGTTCCGACAAGATGGTGACCTATGCACGTGAACTCGGACTCGGTGAGAAGACGGGAATCAATGTGCCGTTTGAGTTTCCGGGCCGGTTGCCGGAAGTGAAGCCTGACATTCTTGAAAGACGCATGTTTTCACATGCTGACGGTTTTGAAGTGACGCCGCTTCAATTGGGAACGCTCGTTTCAGCGATGGCCAATGGCGGTAAGCTCCTGGTGCCGCAAATAGCTCATAGTGAAAAAGAAGCGCACAAGATGGGCGTTAAAGTGAAACGCCAGCTACCCATCACGACCGATGTTTGGCAGCGTATGGTTCCGGGAATGGTGGGCGCCGTTAACTACGGGACCGCTCGCAAGTCGTATGATCCAACTCAAACAGTGGCCGGCAAGACCGGAACCTGCATCGGCCAGGGTGGTTGGGTCGGTTCCTTTACCTCTTATGCTCCGCTTGCGAATCCGCGACTCGCAGTAGTCGTTATCGCGCAGGGAACTGATGGTCGTCGTCACTTCCCGGTACAAGTAGCGGGTGAGATTTACCGCCAATTGAATCATCGTTTTGGAACCTCGATCAACCTTCAGGTTGCATCGACTCTTGATGACGAAGAAAAGGAAATTGCCGACGCTGAAGCTGACGCAGAAAACGCAGATGCAGACGGCATGACGACGGAAGGAACTAACGGAGAAACGACAAACGCGGCTACCGCAACCACGACTCCCGCTCCAAACCCTGTTGCACCCGCAGCCGCAAAACCAGCCACGTCTGAACCAAAGAATACTGTGAAGCGTGTGCTGATGCCGCTCGAAAAGAAACCGGTTGAGGCACCCAAGAGCAATACGACGCCTAGTACCACCTCGACCAAAACCGTTCAGACTCCCGCGACTGGTGCGCCTGGTGAACAACGACCCAGGCGAATTACACCCTGACCAGAACCCTTGATATACATTTGTCTCTTTGCTTGCGCCGGAGTTTTGTTATCCGGCGCAAGTTTTTTTAATGTTTTTCTAGTCTTAGCCCTGTACGTCTTGACACATTTCCCATAGTTGCACGATTATTGCGCCGTTCTATTTACCCAGGTTTATCTAGCACCCTTTAAGTGCTTCCCCATGAATTCGAAAACCGGCAACCGGTTTTCGGATCGCTCGCATCCTAAAATTTCCCCGTGGCGACCGAAAAAGGGCAGGGCCCTGGACGCGACTGCTTGAATTGATTTTTGGAGGTTGGGAACGACTAATGAAAAAGCTGATTACGTTTTTAAGTATTTGCTCTACAGTCGCGATACTCGCTCTGCCCGTTGCAGCGCGCAATTTCATCGCGCAACCGGACACTGCCATACAAGATGCTGCCTGTACAGATGAAGCAAAGGAAGCGCTGTACGCATCTTTTCTTAAGAACCGTGCCGACGATCAAGCGAAGGCTTACGAGGACGCTAAGAAGTATCTTGCCTGTCCGACTACCGGAATCACCGAAGCCCAAACCAAGATTGTTGACTACTTGAAGAAGTGGGTCGCGAAGTACGAAGAGGTTACCAGAGCCGCTCGTTTCACGGACCTGCTCTACAACCAAAAGAAATATCCCGAAGCCTATGCGCTCGGTAAAGAGATCCTGGCAGCCCAGCCGGATAATCTGAAAGTGATGATCGATTTGGGTGTCAACGCATACCTCCTGCTACAGTTGAACAATGCTGCCCTTAGTGCTGAAGGTCTCCAACATGCGAAGAATGCACTGGCTGCTCTCGATGCAGGAAAGACTGTTCAGGACTGGAAGCCGCTTACCGGCAAGGAAGTTGCGGTCGCATATCTCAACTACTCGATCGGCACGCTTTCGCTGCAAGCGGATCCAGGAAATGCGCTCAAGAATTTGATCAAGGCGGCACAGTTTGAGACGCCGTTGAAACAGTCGCCCTACACTTATGCTTACATCGCCGGTGCATATGAAACCGGTCCCTACGCCAAGATGTCGGAAGAATACAAAGCCATGTACGGTGGCAAGGATGAAACGCCGGAAAGCAAATTGATGTTGGCTAACATCAACCAACTCATCGATCGCATGATCGACGGTTACGCCCGTGCAGTGGCACTCGCCAACAAACCGGAGTTCGAGAAGTCTAAGGCAGTTTGGAACGAGAGTCTGACAACCTGGTACAAGTACCGGAATAACGGTCAAACTACCGGCATGGATCAGTTAGTTGCTGGCATTCTTTCGAAGCCGCTGCCACCTGAGCCGACACCCTTGACGTCTCTTCCGCCGACGGCAACGCCAGCTGCGACTCCAGGTAACGGCGTTGGCACTGCAAATGGCACGGGCATCGGTGCAGCCAACGGCCAGGGCGTTGGTGCAGCAAACGGCACGGGCGTTGGTGCAGCCAATGGCACGGGCGTCGGTAACCGCGCCGCCAGCACAACGACTCCGGCGAGCACAACAAAACCTGCCGGCACTAAACCCGACAGACCACGCAACTAGCAGAAGCAATCTGTCTCTATTCCCAGCGCCGGAAGCAGGTCTTTTTAGACAAGCTTTCGGCGTTTGCTTATAATTCAGTGCGTCTTGAAGAACTCCGAACCGATTCCCGATCTGGACCTCCTCCAATCCATCCTGGCTTACAAGTTTATTGATCGTGCTCTGCTCGAACGGGCCATCACGCATCGTTCGTGGGCACATGAGAAAGTTGCGCCGGGCGACGAGCAGCAGGCGCGAAAACTTCATAACGAGTCGTTGGAGTTTCTTGGTGATTCGGTGCTGGGGTTAGTGGTGTCGAATTATTTGTGCGGTTCGTATCCTGCCGGCACGGAAGGCGAACTCTCGCGCATGAAGCACCGGCTCGTTAGTGCGCCGACACTTGCAAAGGCTTCACTGGAGTTGAACCTCGGCGAGTTTCTTCGCTTCGGACGTGGCGAGGAAAAAAGTGGCGGCAGGCAGAAGAATGCTTTGCTCGCGGACGTGTTTGAAGCAATTACGGGTGCGATCTTTTTGGATGGCGGCCTGCAAGCCGCAACCAACTTTGTTTGTTATGCACTGCGCGACGAGTTGGAGGGCGCCGATCCGCTGACTGCTGCGAAGGCTGACTATAAAACCATGCTTCAGGAACGTCTGCAGGCCGCGCGCCGCCCGGCGCCGCGTTATGCAGTAATCGAAACCCTCGGCCCCCCGCATCAACGTATTTTCCACGTCGAAGTCTCGTGGGACGGCGGTAGCATCCAGGGGGAAGGGCATTCCATCAAAGCGGCGGAAGCCGCAGCCGCAAGAGCAGCGTTGGAGGGAATGAGTTGGGACGAATCGCCGAATGGAGCGGAATCCTCCACGAATTCGTAGTTTGAGGCTCTTTGCCCACAGATTTCACAGATGAACTTGACCGCCGCCAGTAACGTATCTAGGATGTTTTTTTAATGGCTACCAACCGTACTACTGACAAGGTAACTGTCACCGAACCCGACACCACCGAGGCGAAGCCTTTTTCGTTCGCTCGGCTTTTTAACCGTAACGGTCACAAAAAGCAGCCGGTCGCTCCGGTGAAACCGCAAGGTCCGCCCAAGCAGGTCATACGCGAGTACTTCGAGTCGGCGGTCGTGACGGTCATCATGGCGTTGTTTGGTATGACCTTCATCGTGCAGGCAGTGAAGGTTCCCACGGGGTCGATGCAAAACACGATCACGATCGGCGATCACCTGCTCGTCAACAAATTCATCTTCGCGCCAGGCACGTCGCTTCCGTTTTTGCCACAAAGAGAAATCAAGCGCGGCGACATTATCGTCTTCAAATATCCCGGCAATCCGTACGATCCGAAGCGTGACGATCGTCCTGACAACCGGCCCATCCTGACGAACTACGTGAAGCGAGTTATCGGCATTCCGGGCGATCGCATCAGCATCAAGGGAAACAGCGTCATTGTTAACGGTGATGTAGTTCCCGAGCATCGCATCACTGCCAAAGATCACAACCGCAAAGATCCTTTGGAAATCATCGACGAACCACCGAAGAAACCCGGTGAACTTTACGACGTCTATTACAAGCCCGGACCCGAAGACAACGAGCAGGAATACGACGCATTTCAGGGCAAGGCAGAGCTTGTCGTGCCGCCGAACAGTTATTTTGTGATGGGCGACAATCGCGACAACAGTGAAGACAGTCGTTACTGGGGCTTCGTCCCTCGCGACCTCGTGATTGGCCGCGCGATGTTTGTTTACTGGTCCTACGACGAGAGTGCTACTGCGACTGGTAACCCTATCATTGATTTCTTTACGAACACGCGTTGGGGTCGCACCGGTACCTTGGTGAAGTGAGCTACAAGCAAGCACAAAGATTCGTCTGCTTTTTTTGTGCGTTCTTTGTGCTTCTTTGTATCGACGTCTCCGCCCAACGTAAGACGAAGAAGAAAACCGCGCCCGCGTCGCCGCCTCAGACCGAACTCACAAAGCTACGCGACGAATACGTCAGACTCACAAACGAATACAAAACAAGTCTCGGAAAGCTGTTGCCGTTCTACGAAAACGACGTGAAGCGTGCTGAGGGGAAGCTCGAGCAGTCGAAGAAACTACTCGCTGAAGGTCTGATCGCCCGGACGCAGGTCGAAGAGAACGAACGTGTCTTAGCGCTTGCCAAAGAAAAGATCAACGACCTGAACCGCCAAATGACAAGTGCCGATGCTCAAGTCGCCAGTGTGCTGGTAGAGGCTGAGGCAAACGAGCAGATTGCAAAGAATCTTCGTCTCGCGAAGCAAGGGTTGATTCGTACTTCTTCTTTTACACGTTTCACCGGCGCTGCTGGTTGGAATCTCACTGACGCCTGGAAGATTCAACGATTCTTTTCCGACACTTTCAACAAACAACTTCCGATCGCAGTTTTCGGGCAGGGAGCAATTCACGATCGCTGGCGTCTGGACCATCACAACGCAATGGATATCCAGCTTCATCCGGACGGCGTCGAAGGGCAAGCCCTCTTGAACTTTTTGCAAAGGAACGGAATTCCGTATTCAGCATTTCGGTCGGCGATTCCCGGTACCGCTACTGGTCCACACATACACATCGGTAGACCATCTCACCGTTACTGAGTTTGGAACTTTATGAAACCATTCTGTGTTTACTTAATCATCCTGCTCTTTCCAACCGTTGCTGCCAGTTCCCAAATGAGTACCAGCAAGTCGTTTACAGAGAAACAGGCTTCGCACTTTGCGGCGCTTGCATTGAAGTGTGTGAGTCGCGAGTTTCCGAATAAGCCCGAGCACGTTATCAACAATGCGAGTGAGGTCACGAGCCCCAAGGTTCTGCATCCGGCGTTCTACGGTTGTTACGACTGGCACTCTTCGGTACACGGTCACTGGATGCTCGTGCGACTGTTGAAGTCGTTTCCAGAACTTCCCGAATCGGCACAGATACGCGACGCGCTGAATGCAAACCTCACCGCTCAAAACATTCAGGCTGAAGTCGCGTACATGAAGCAGCCGAACCGGCAGTCGTTTGAACGCACTTATGGTTGGGCCTGGGCGTTGAAACTCGCTGAAGAACTTCACTCGTGGAACGATGCGGACGGAAAGAAGTGGTCTGAGAATCTCCAGCCGCTCGCAGAGACGCTCGCGAACTTGTATCGGAATTTTCTTCCCAAGCAGACTTATCCGATCAGGACGGGGGTGCATCCAAACACGGCGTTCGGTTTGGCGTTTGCGCTCGACTACGCAAAGGCAGTCGGCGATCGTGAATTGGAAACACTACTCGACGAACGCAGCCGGACATACTTCGCAAACGATACTGACTATCCGGGTGCCTGGGAACCTGGTGGCGAAGATTTCTTTTCTGCCGCGTTAATGGAAGCCGACTTGATGCGGCGTGTGATGAAGCCGCAGGAGTTTAGCCGCTGGTTTCACCGGTTCCTGCCGGCTGTCGCGAAAGGCGGGCCCAAGGCGTTGTTACAACCTGCGATTGTCACCGATCGCAGCGATCCCAAGTTGGTCCACCTCGATGGTTTGAATCTCAGTCGCGCGTGGTGCATGCGAAGCATCGCCGCCGCTCTTCCGGCTGGCGATTCGGCCCGGCAAATCCTGTCTACCGCCGCCGAACAACATGCATCAGCCGCCCTCGCTCACGTCGCCAGCGGCGACTACGCAGGTGAACACTGGCTCGCCTCCTTCGCCGTGTATCTCCTCTCAAACTAAATTAACGCCGAAGGCGTTCACTAATTTCAGCCCAGGGTTGGAGCGCAGCGACAACCCTGGGATCACAAGCAAAAACCGACTCAACCCTGAAAGGGTTCGCCTTGAGAGGAACCCTTTCAGGGTTCAACGCTTCTTCTTAAAAAGACCCAGGGTTCTCGCTGCGCTCGAACCCTGGGCTGAAATTAGCGAACGCCTTCGGCGTTTTGTCGCGCAAGACTCCTCGAGGTCGGCCGTTCCTTTACCGCTATGAAGACAATCATCCTTTCAATTTCCGTCTTTACCTTCCTGTTGTTCAACTCGACCGCGCAGCAAACCGATTACTCGCAACTGCGCAACGACGCCGAGGCTGAGTACGCGCAGGGCTCATATGCCCGCGCAAACGAGCTCTATTCGAAGGTCGACAGGAGCAAGCTCAATCGAGCCGAGCAGCGTTGGGTTGAGTTTCGACTGGCCGACACCACGTGGCGTGCACAGGCAGCCACGCAAACACCGGACACGACTCGCTTCGAACAGGCGCAGAAACAACTGGAAGAGCTGATCCGCGTCGTCGAGAAGGAGTCGGATCGCGATCTAGTGTGGGTGGAAGCTCACGAATCACTCGGCGATTACTTCTGGACGCGTCGCGGCCAAATGAACTGGGGCGCCGCCTGGTCTCATTACGCGCTAGCGCTCGACTACTGGGCCGGACAACGTGATCTCGACCGTGCTCGCGATCGATATCTCAAGATTGTTTTCAAAGCCGCGCATCCGCCTCGGGCCGATGAGTCGTACGTCTACACTGTTTACGGCAACTACATTCCCCTCGACATCCTCGAGAACGCATTAAAGATCAGCAACACAGCAAACGACACATCACACATCAATTTTTTAATCGCGATGACCATGCGTTACACGGGCGGCGATTACTACGCCCGTTATCGCGTGCCAGATCAATTTGAAGACGCACTCAAGGCCGGCAGGCAAGCCGATTGGTACGACGATGCGCTCTTTTACTATGCCGAGTGGATGGGCAGTTACGGCACGATGCGGATCCTCGACGACGGTCAATTCGAGCAGCAACCGGATTACGAAAAAGCACTCGAGCTCTATCGCCGTTTGCTCAGAGAATTTCCGAAAGGCCAGAGTCGCTATCACGATCAGGCGCAGGAACAGATCAAAAGCATTACCGAACCGTCAATCGGAGTCGGCGTCGCCAACATCTTTCTGCCCGGTTCCGAAATCCAGTTTGGCCTCAATACTCGCAACGTGCGTCGCATCGAGTTTGCACTTTACAAGATCGATATGACACGCGATGTCCGCTTCATCGCCGCGGACGATGAAGAGGCCACTGAAGGAGACGGTGAAGGAGATGCGGCGCCGTGGATTCAAAGAATTGCGACGGCGGGTCGCGCGCCATTCAAGACCTGGTCCAAAAACTTCAATGACAGCCACACTCACAAATCTTTCAGCGAACAGATTCGAGTCGAAGGCAAACTACCCGTCGGCGCATATTTGCTCGAGGCTAAGGGCGGCACTTTGTCGGCGCGTGATCTGGTGCTGGTCTCGGATGCGACTCTTGTTCTCAAGTCGTCAGGCAAACAGGCACTCGCTTTTTTCGCAGATGCGATAACCGGTGCGCCAATCGCTAACGCCACCGTCTCGCTGTGGCAGAGTTATTATCTGAACAACAAATATCGCTGGCGCCGTCAGCGACAAACGACCGACGCGGATGGCCTCGCACGCTTCCCATTAAGAACAGATTCAAACTCCGGCACTCTCTTTGTTACCGGCGCCGGCAACGATCGCCAGGCATTTGCCGCCGGTTATTCGTCTTCCAGTAGCAGTGATGTGGCCCAGGGTTGGCGGATCTACGCCTTCACCGATCGTCCCGCTTATCGTCCGAAAGAAACGATGCAATGGAAGTTCATCGCACGAAGCTCGAAAGGTGGAGTGTATTCAACGCCCGCGAATGAAGTTGTTGAGTATCAGATCAATGATCCGCGCGGAACGAAAGTCACCGAAGGCAAGGCGACTCTGAATTCTTTCGGCAGTGCGTGGGGATCGTTGGAGCTAGGCGAGCAACTGCCACTGGGCGAGTACTTCGTCCAGTTCTGGAACCAGGACCGCAAAGAAAGCATCGGATCGGCCAAACTGTTTCGGCTTGAAGAGTACAAGTTGCCGGAGTTCAAAGTCGAAGTAAAGACTCCCGAACAAGATGGCAAGAAGAAAGCGTTTCGCCTCGGAGAGAAAGTCGAAGTAGAAATCCAGGCCGACTATTATTTCGGTGGCCCAGTCAGTAATGCGTCCGTCGAAGTGGTCGTCTACCAGAATCCGTTTTATCACTACTGGTTCCCGTATCATCAGTACTACTGGTACTACGACGATTTCGACTGGCGTCACAACTACTACAGCGGTCAGGGCTCGATCATCAAACGTGAATCGATCAAGACAGACGCGACGGGTAAGGCAAAACTGGTCTTCGACACGCCGCGTGAGAACTATAACCAGGATTTCGAGTTTCGCATCGAAGCACGCGTCGTTGATTCATCGCGACGCGAGATCGTCGCCAGCGACAACGTGCGTGTGACGCGCCAGCGTTATTACGTCTATCCGCATTCTGAACAGAATCTTTACAGGCCGAAAGACAAGGTCACTATCGACATCAAGGCTTTGGACGCGAACGAGCAACCAGTCCAAACCGAAGGAACGGTGAAAGTCACACGCGATTACTGGTGGGAAATCTGGATCGATCCGAAGGGTCGTGAGGTAAAGGGTGAAGAGTTGCGCCAGCTGCGCGAACGTTCCGATGTGTTTCCGCCCGTCACTCAAAAAGGACAGGGTCACTGGCGACTGAAGTTTCGCGGTTACCAGCGTGACGAGATAAGCACGCAGACGGTCAAGACTGATAAAGACGGTGTGGCCCAGTTGAATTTCACCGCTGAGCGCGAAGGCTATTATCACATTGCCTGGCAGAGCAGCCAGGGCGCCGACGTCGTACGCGATCGTTTGCTGCCGCCAATCAAAGCCGAGACTTACGTCTTCGTCTGCTCCAATACCACAACTAATCTCGGCTATCACCATGAAGGTCTCGAACTGATCGTCGACAAAGACACTTTTCGCACCGGACAAACTGCGCCTGTCATGCTCTCAGTAGCGGAGCCTGACCGGTACGTGTTGTTTAGTGTCGAAGGTGAAGACCTGTTTAGTTACCGCCTCGTCCATGTAACGGGAAACACAAAACTGATCGAACTGCCGATCGAGGAGAAGCACGTTCCGAACATTTATCTAAGCGCGTTGATGATTAGCGATGGGCAAGTCTTCGCGGCGGAGAAGCAGGTGGTGGTCCCACCGGTGGAGCGATTTCTCGATGTCGCTGTCAACGCGGATCGTGAACAGTATCAACCACAGGAAGAAGGAACTCTCCGCATAAGTGCGAAGGATGCGAAAGGGCTTCCGGTTTCGGCTGAGATCGCTCTCGGACTGGTCGACGAGTCGGTCAAATACATTCAGCAGGACTACGCCGGAGATCCGCGACAGTTTTACTACGGCAACAAGCGCGCGCATGAAGTGCAAACTCAGAGCACGCTGGATCAGAAGACGTATGCGCAGTTTGTGGAGGTGGAAGGAGAATTGCGCGATCGAAGAGAAGTTGACGAGAACGAAGTTTACGACCAGGCCGCAGCCCCTGCCGCTGAAGTGGCTTCCGGGCGGGGCTATGGCGTGAAGACCAAGGCTCCCGTGACTATCGATGGCCTCACTAATGCAGCGAAGGACGCGGACGCAGTTGGCCTCGCTCGTCGTGCTCGTGGCATGGACGATAAGGCTGAGCCGCCGCCAACACCAACTCCGAAGGAAGTTCCGGGACAGGAACCCGCGGTACAAGTGCGAAGCGACTTTCGCTCGACTGCTCTTTGGCTTCCTGATGTGAAGACTGATGCGGACGGTACGGCGACCGTGAAGGTCAAGTATCCCGACTCGTTGACGACGTGGTCTGCGACCGCACGCGTTTCAACTGCCGGAAATCAGTTTGGCATCGGCAATTCAACTACACGCACGAAGCAGCCACTCATCGTTCGACTACAGGCGCCGCGCTTCTTCGTTGTCGGTGATCAGGTGACAGTGTCAGGTGTTATCAACAACAACACCGACGAAGCGATGAGTGTCATGCCGGCTTTGAATGCCGAAGGATTGTCTGTCACGGGTCTGCTCGTGGACGGAAAACCCGTTAATAGTCCGCAAACACCGGTCGAGATCAAGGCGAATAGCGAAGCCAGAGTCGATTGGCTTGTGGCCGTGAAGCACGCGAGCCAAGCAAAACTGCAAGTCGAAGCTCGTAGCAACAAGTACTCCGATGCGATGGAAAAGACATTTACCGTCTTCGAGCATGGCATCGAGAAGTTCGTCACGCGATCCGGAAAGATGCGCGGCGATAGTGTTTCGATCAAACTCGACATTCCGAAAGAACGTCGCGCCGACTCAACCAAACTCACAGTTCAGATCGCGCCCAGCATGGCCACGACGATGCTCGACGCGCTGCCTTATCTGATTGACTATCCGTATGGTTGCACTGAACAGACGATGAGCCGATTCTTGCCGGCGGCGATCACTGCAAAGACACTGCGAGATCTCGGTCTCAAACCAGAGACTGCGATGCACAAGATCTTCGGCGGCATCGAGGAATCGAGTGCATCTGCCACTCATCCGCAAGGCCGCAGAGATCTGAATGATCTCGAAGCTATCACGAAGAAGAGTTTGAACCGTCTCTATGACTTTCAACATCCGGACGGCGGTTGGGGTTGGTGGAAAGATGGTGAGAGCGATCACTTCATGACCGCGTATGTTCTTTGGGGTATGACGCTCGCACGCCAGGCCGGCATCGATGTGAAGTCGGACGTGATGGAACGTGCCGCGGCTTTTCTCGATAAGGAGCTCGTTGAAGAGGAAACTAACTACGATTCGCAGTCATGGATGCTTCACTCGCTCGCCGTTTATCACGCGATGCAAAAACAGTCAGAGGTGAGTAAGTTTCAGGCGACTGCCTTCAATAATCTGTGGAAGAATCGCGACAGCTTGAATGCTTACACGCGTGCTCTTCTCGCACTCGCCGCTCACAACTACGGTTATCGCGATCAGGCGAAGACGCTCGTCGCGAATCTCGAAAACGGTGTCAAGACAGATTCACAACCTGACACTTCGATCGTACAAACCGGAGCTCAGTCGTCTGATCCTTCAGTTATCGGAACTGCACACTGGGGCGAGGATGGAATCTACTGGCGCTGGTCCGATGGAGGTGTGGAAGCGACTTCGTTCGTGCTGCGTGCGCTTCTCGCCATAGATCCGCAAAACAAGCTGATCGAGCCGGTCACAAACTGGCTGGTGAAAAATCGACGCGGTGCACAGTGGAGCAATACGCGCGACACAGCGATTGTTGTTCTGACCTTGAACGATTACCTGCGCGTCAGCGGCGAAGTGCAGCCGTCGATCGGATACCAGTTGGTGGTGAATGGAAACCCGGTGGCGACTAAGCAGGTGACGGCGGAAGATGCGCTGGGTGCGCCGAGCCAATTTGCGATCTCACGTGAGTTGCTGCGCGATGGACAAAACGAGATCAGCATTGTCCGCAATAGTGGTAACGGTCCGCTTTACTTTTCTGCGGCGGCAGAGTTCTTCAGTCTTGAAGAGCCTTTGAAACCGGCCGGCAATGAAATCTTTGTGAAGCGCCAGTATTTCAAACTCGTGAATCATCCGACGTTGTTGAAAGGCTTCGTGTCGGAACGAGTGCCGCTTAACGACGGTGAAACGGTAAAGAGTGGCGATCGCATCGAAGTTGTGCTCACGGTTGAGGCTAAGAACAACTATGAGTACTTGCTGTTCGAAGATCTCAAGCCGGCGGGGTTAGAAGCGGTACAGATTCGGAGTGGCGAGAGTCTTTACGTGCGTGAGCTCAAGTCAGGTGGTGGATTTACCGGACGTCAGCGATGGGTTTATCAGGAGCTGCGCGATCGGAAAGTCGCGATGTTTGTAGACAAACTGCCGGAAGGAATCTGGCAGCTCAGCTACGAGATGAGAGCTGAAGTCCCGGGCGCATTTCATGCGTTGCCGGTGTTGGGCCACGCGATGTACGTGCCCGAGATCCGGACTAATGGCGCTGAGACGCGTGTGCGCGTGGTTGATTAACGGATTTCGTCGAGCCTCGCTTTTGCTTCCTGGATCATGGCTTTGACTTTTGCGAGGTCGTCCAGCGAGATTGTCGTGGTGGCACGATCACAGATGCCGGTGCTCACGATTACAGCGTTGCCGCTGCGAGTTTGTCTAAAGACGCTGATCTCGAGGTCGCCGAGAGTTTTATATCTCGCTTCGAAGCCGACGAGCTTTGTGGCGGTTTCATCGACTCTCGAGATCACGTCAATGGCATTAAGCAGCGAATCGATCTCTTCATAATCAACGAAGGCGCGATTATCGTCTGGTCGCTCACCACCTTCTCGCAGTACGACGACTAGTCCTTTGGCGCGGGCTACGTTTCCCATTTCCCGCATCTCCACGGCGTCGAGCCTGATGCCGCGAACCTCAACCGTGGTAATGCGAGTAAAACCCTTGAGAATCACGGTGCTGTGGCGGTCTTCGAGTGCCTCGAGCTTTGTTCGTGGCTCCAGTGGTTCACAACCAACTTTGCGCCAGAACTCCGGACCGGGCCGCTGGGCCAATGCGGTGCCGGCGCAGATCAATACTAATGCCGAGAGAAGAATAGTTTGTCTGTACATGAAAACCTCCCAGGGAGAGAGGATTTATTGCTCGGTATCACTAACAAACCCGCCAGGAGTTCCAAAATATCATGAATCGCTAATGGTGATCCGTAAAAAAATCCGTAAAATCCGTGGGCTAATGACTGAAGACTTTTACTGCGATGAAGTGTTGAGCGGGCGCACACGCGTGAAAATCGTTCGCGAAACGGATAACGTGCTTGCGTATCACCACACGCGTCCGTTCTGGCCCGTGCACATCGTGGTGATTCCGAAGCGTCACATCTCGTCGTTAGTCACGCTCGAAGAGTCTGACGATCCTATCTTGCTCGAGATGCTTAGCGTAGTTCGTGAAGTGGCTAAGGAAGTTCTCGCTGAACACGGCGCGTGTCGTGTGCTGACCAACCTCGGCCGGTACCAGGACTCGAAACACCTGCACTGGCATGTGAGCTCCGGGGACAGTTAGACAGGATGAACAAGATTACTTCAGGATAGACACGATAATATCCTGTCAATCCTGAAAAATCGTGTTCATCCTGTCAAAAAAACGAAGAGAAGCGAGCTAGATGGCCAACTCGCCTCACTTCGTTGCCCCCCGATCAAAGCTAACCCGCCGCTTCGATCTGACCCGCCGACAAACTTTACTTCGATGCCATCTTGGTGCGAGCTTGCTCCGCACGCGCGGCGCCGATCGCTGTGTCTACGTCCTTCACCTCTTCGGGTGGCGGTAGAACAGCCTTCATGCCGAGCGATTCGATCCAGAGTTCTCTACACCATCCTTTGGTGTGGTAGAGGTGCTCGTCTTCTTCCGGTTCTACCTGGTCGTGTGCCTCTTTAAGAACTGTTGCAACGTCGCCCTTTGCTTTCTTCACGATCTCGCCGATCAAATGCCAGTTCTGATGATCCTTCGTCTCCGCTAAAACTACGGCCTCACACGCAACCAGTTGCGCCGCGCCGGGTTTGCCTTCGGCCAACGCCATTTCCATCGTTTCGACTAACGTCTCGCCGATGGTACGCACAACTTTGCGTCCCGGTGTTTCCTCGTTGATATCCAGATCGAGTTTTGTCAGGACGTCTTCCATGATGGTGACGTGAGTTTTAGTCTGTTCCAGATATTTTTCCCACTCTTCTTTCAGATCGTCATTCTCGGCACACCGGATGGCAGTGGTGTAAACCTGCACGCCTCCGATTTCGGTTTCGAGCGCCTGATACAAGAGTTCAGTTACCTGCTCGTCTTTCATACCCCCTCCTTGAATATTTCGCCTCTTGCAGAAGCCATGGATTTGCGGTTTTGGATTTTGCAAGTAGCAGGCCAGAAAATAGATGCGGAAAATTTGAATGACCGAGGAGGTTGAGCGTATTTTTATCAGACATGCGCGACTGATTTTGAACGTGTGGCAGTGAGGGAAGTGTCACTCGACAGCCTGCGCTCTGTGCAACCTCTGTGTTCTCTGTGTCTCTGTGGTTTATGGAAGCCGAGTTTTAACAACCACAGAGACACAGAGAACACAGAGGTTGCACAGAGAAATTCGATGAAGATCATTGTCTCAATTCTCATTACGTTCGCTTCCGTACTTACCGCGCTGGCTCAACAGTCGCAACTCGATAAGCTGCGCGCCGAGGGTTATGAGGCGCTCTATAACCTCGACTACGACGGGGCACGGCGGCATTTCCAGAAAATGGTTGAGCTCGCTCCAGAAGATCCCGCTGGCGCGCAGTGTCTCGCATCGAGTTTATGGTTGCAGCAGCTGAACGAGTCGTATGAGCTCAAGGGGACGCTCTACAGCGGTGACAGCAAGGATAAATCGGATCGAAGGCAGACAGACGAGTTTCGTAAGTGGATACGGCAGGCAAAGACGCTTTCCGAAGCACGTTTGAAAAAAGACCCGCGCAATGTCGATGCGCTCTACTATCTCGGCGCAGCCGAAGGCCTCGAGGCCGCGTATACTGCGCAAGTCGAGAAGAAATACGTTGCTGCATTGCGCGCCGGAACTAGCGCTGTGGACCATCATCGAGAGGTGATCAAGCTCGCGCCCGACTATCACGATGCTGAGCTCACCATCGGTTTGCACAACTACATTGTCGGATCATTGTCGTTGCCGTTGAAGATGATTGCCGGAACGATGGGTGTGCGTGGGTCGAAGAAGCGCGGTCTCGAAACACTCGAA
The DNA here is from genome assembly GCA_036006625.1 of Pyrinomonadaceae bacterium. Taxonomy (GTDB): domain Bacteria; phylum Acidobacteriota; class Blastocatellia; order Pyrinomonadales; family Pyrinomonadaceae; genus PSRF01. The sequence continues at coordinate 24,233 of DASYPN010000051.1, forward strand.
CGTGTGACTGTGGAAGGCAAGTGGGCTCGCGATCTCGCTCGGATTTTGCTTGTCGATCTCTACAAACGCGAGAAGCGTTACGATGACGCGGTGAAGATGGCGCAGCAGTTGTCGGAGAAGTATCCGCGAAATTATCTCTACAAGCTGCAAATGGCTGACGCGCTCACGTCGCAAATCGCGATGTTGCGTAAGAAGAAAGCGCCGTTCAAGGCGGAAGAGGACGAGTTGCAGAATATCTTCACGTCTCTGTCTCGTGATAAAACGTTCGACCCCTCAACCCGTAACCTCATCAACCAACGCTGGACTGTCGCCCGCCAACAACTCTCACAAGATTGAGCTTTGTGATACCTTGTGTCGGCAAACATGGCCGACCACCACAACGAGAAATTGATCGGACTGCTCGACAGAATCAAAGAATTTCTACGGACGAAGGTCTATCCGCTCGAAACCGAGTTTCTGCAGCGTCCATTTCGCGATCTCGCACCAACTCTAAGCGCCAAACGCGATGAAGTTAAAGCGATGGGACTTTGGGCACCCCACCTGCCACAGCAACACGGAGGCCTCGGTCTATCGCTTTCCGAATTCGCTCTCGTCAGCGAAGAACTCGGCCGCACACCCATCGGACACTACCTTTTCAACTGCCAGGCGCCCGACATCGGCAATATGGAAATCCTGCTTGACCATGGTACCGCTGAGCAGAAGGAAAAATATTTTACTCCGCTCGCGCGTGGTGAGGTGCGTAGTTGTTTTTCAATGACCGAACCCGAGCATCCCGGCTCCAATCCGACGTGGATGAGCACTAACGCGACGAAGGACGGCGACGATTACGTCATCAACGGGCACAAGTGGTTTACGTCATCGGCGGAAGGCGCCCGCTTCGCAATCGTGATGGCGATAACTAATCCGGATGCGTCCAATCGTTACAAGCGCGCAAGTCAGATCATCGTTCCGATCCCGACGCCCGGCTTTCAGCTCGTGCGAAACATCAACGTCATGGGGGACGAGGGCAGCGATTACGCCAGTCATGCGGAAGTGAGATACGAAAATTGTCGTGTGCCACAAAGCAATCTGCTCGGTGAGGAAGGGGAGGGATTTACGATCGCGCAGGAGCGTCTTGGGCCAGGCAGGATTCATCACTGCATGCGGTGGATCGGTATCTGCGAGCGAGCGTTTGATTTGATGTGCAGCTATGCAGCACGCAGAGAGTTGTCGCCAGGCGTGGTGCTCGGGAGTCGTCAGAACGTGCAGGAGTGGATCGCGGAGAGTCGCGCTGAGATCAATGCGGCGCGTTTGCTTGTCTTGCAGACGGCGCGCGCGATCGATGTGAATGGAGCGGCTTCGGTGCGTGCAGATATCTCGCTGATCAAGTTTTTTGTCGCCGGAATTCTGCAGAAGGTTCTGGATCGCGCGATTCAGGTGCATGGTGCGCTTGGGCTGACTGACGCTACGCTGCTGTCATACTGGTACCGCCACGAACGCGCAGCGCGGATTTACGACGGACCGGATGAGGTACACAAAATGGTCGTCGCGCGCGCCGAGCTAAAGAAATATGGGAGACAGGATTTACAGGATTAACAAGATGTTCAAGATAAATCCTGTACATCCTGCAAATCTTGTAAATCATGTCTACAATTGATCGTTCGTCTTCAGTCCGATCGGGGGAGGAACTTCCAACAGAACCTCTTTTTAAGTATCTAAGCGCTCATCTACCGGGTCTCACAGCGCCGCTGATCGTCGAACAGTTTCCCGCCGGCTTTTCAAATCTGACTTACTTACTACGCTCTGGAGCTCGCGAACTCGTCCTGCGTCGCCCGCCTGTAGGCGCGAAGATCAAAACAGCGCACGACATGAGTCGTGAGTATCGCATCTTGTCACATCTGTATCCGGTCTATCCAAAAGTCCCGCGGCCGCTGCTGTTCTGCGATGACGAGTCGATACTCGGCGCGCCCTTCTACGTGATGGAGCGAGTCACGGGCATCATCCTGCGCGCGCAACGACCAACGGGAGTCGACCTCGCACCGGCACTCATGCGCCGTCTTTCGCAGGCGTTTATCGAAAACCTCGCAGAGATCCACGAACTCGATTATCAGGCCGCAGGTTTAGGTGAACTGGGATCACCGCAAGGCTACGTCCAGCGCCAGGTTGAAGGTTGGACGAAGCGTTACTTCAATGCACGCACAGACGATGTTCCCACGATTGAGAACCTCGCCGAATGGCTGCACCAAAACCTGCCCACCGATTCCGAGCGACCCGGTCTGATCCACAACGATTACAAGTACGACAACCTCGTGCTTGATCCGAACGATCTCGGGCGCGTGATAGCTGTGCTCGATTGGGAAATGGCGACGATTGGCGATACGTTGATGGATTTCGGGACCAGTCTTGGGTACTGGGTTGAGACGAACGATCCGGAAGAGTGGCAGCGATATGGATTTGGTCTGACGAGTCTTCCCGGAAGCTTCACGCGCACTGAGTTGCTGGACCACTACACGCAACGGACGGGTCGTCGCATTGATGATCCCGTGTTCTACTTTGCGTATGGGTTGCTGAAGATTGCGGTGATCGTGCAGCAGATTTACTTTCGATATCAGAAAGGTCTCACGCGTGATCCGCGCTTCGCGGGACTCGGCGCGCTCGTGAAAGCGTGCGGCGATCTCGCACAGCACGCGATTGAGCGGAAGCGTATCGATGATTTAGGTTAGTTTTGTAGACAGAATTAACAAGATTTGCAGGATTTACATGACTCAATCTGGTAAATCATGAAAATCCTGTTCATCCTGTCTAACCTTACTTCATCAACTCCTGCGTGCCGGGTTTGAATCGATACAACGCCACCGATATCGCGAGTTTTCCATCGTCTGCGAAGTGCATGAACGCCGGCACGACGCGCCCTTCATACGCCGACACACTGCAGTAGTCGCCAAAGAAAACACGTGGATTCGCGCTGAAGACCGGCAAATCAACCTTGTGATTCACAAACGTCTTGCCACCATCGACGCTGCGTGCAAGGGTCAGGCGCGTCTGCGTACCGGTGCCGTCGCGCCGATCGTAAAAAATGACATTGATCGATCCGTCCGCCGGATCGATCGCCATCCACGTAAAGAACTGCGCCTTCCCGTTTCGCACAGGATCATCATTCACGCGCACCGGCCCGGACCACGTCTCACCTCCATCTCTTGAGGCCATTACAAACACGTCCTCGTCGCCGTTGCGCGCATCAATCCAGTTAACATACAGCGTGCCTTTGTTCGGTCCATTACTCAGGTCGACACCTGTAACCGGCATGCCATTGGCCCGGTCGAGTCCTTCCACTGAAAAATCCCAACCACCCGGTATGTTGCCGATCACCTTGTCTTTGCCGAACGTCAAACCACCATCAAGTGATTTATCCATCACGAGACCGAGCGGTCCGGCCCACACCACATACACTTCGCCGTTTGGGCCAACAGCAGGCACGGCGCCTTCAACTGTGTTATCGCCGTCGAGGCAGTCTCCACCCGTATCGGAGATGCGAATCGGCATCGAGAACGTCTGGCCCTGGTCTGTCGAACGCGTGAAATAGATCTGCGAATGATGTTCCGGATTCGAGCTGCCATAAACGTCAAATCTGGTCCACGCAAGATAGACATTACCTTTGGAACGCGATGCGGAAGCATTGTCGACTACCAAACCCGGCTTGTCTTCGAATGGGATGACAGTATTGATGTGATTGATGGCGGCAGTTCCATCGGTCCAAGTGTATCCTTCATCCTTCGACACGTTTACGATCATGCCATTCTCTGCACGCGGTGGTCTCGCGACACGGATGCCGTCGAACGACAGATGAACGTGATAGGCAATGCCGTCCGAACTGAACGCCATCACATCGTCACCCTGAACGAGGTTCTTAGGATCGGGCGTCGGAACTGTTTTCCAGGTCTTGCCGCCATCGGAGGTGACGTAGTGATAACTTCCAGCGCGTGGTTTCGGAGGATGTCCTGTTTGAAATGACGCGGCAATCATGTTGTCGGGATTCTTTGGATTGATCGCAATAGACACTTCACCCGGATTGACCGCCGACGGTTCAGTGATCCGCACGACTTGTTGTGCCGAAGCAGTAGCCACGCTCAACACGACGACGAACAATGCAATGAAAATGTTTGGTCCGTATCTCATCGAATCATATTTAGCAGGATAGACACGATCATGTAAATCATGTGAAATCATGGAAAACGTGTTGACACAAAGAACGAACAGAGATCCCGGACCATTTTTGGCGAGGTGAAATATGGCTGAATCATCTGAATCACAAGTTACGACTGATCACAACGAGATACGTCGTTGGGTAGAAGAACGAGGCGGGCATCCGGCTCGAGTCAAGGATACTGAGAGCAGGAACAGTCCCGGCTTACTGCGAATCGATTATCCGGGCTACTCGGGCGAAGATTCTCTTGAAGAAATTAGCTGGGATGAATTCTTTACCGGGTTTGATGAGAACAAACTGGCTTTTCTGTATCAGGAGAAAACTAAAGATGGGAAGGTGAGTCGTTTCTCGAAACTGATCGAGCGCGGTCACTAGGCGAATACTTATCCACAGATTACGCAGATTTCTGTGTAATCTGTGGATGGCCTTTATTCACTAAGAAGACTAGTGTCTTTGCGTTTCAGTGCGGCGACGAGGCGGCTCCACTCGAGACGTCCCTGTGAGAGCTTGCTGAAGTCTCGTGCCTTATCCTCTTCCAGGCCGCTCAACATCTCGCCCGCTTTGCCGGACTGAATCGCCTTCTCGGCTGCTGCATTGAGTGCCTTAAAGGCAGCTTCGCTATGTGATCCCGTCATTGCCAGCTTCGCACGCTCATAAGAAAAGCGGTAGTCACGCGGATACTGTTTCTCGACCTTCGCCAACGCCTGATAGATCTTGGGACGCTCGGAGGGTTTTGCCGACATCCGCTTTTCCTGAAGCTGCTTCAACTCATCCTCAGGGTTGGCTGCTTGTTGCGTCATCGTTTCAGCAGGCGCAGAACGCGAGACTTCAGTTGTGACAGGAGCACTCGGTTGCGTTTGCGGCGGTTGACTTGCCTGCGCAACCGGAGCAGGAGCTGAAGTGGCCGATGCTGTTTGAGTATCTGAACGCGTTAGACCAAACAGACCAAGAGATACCAGCAGCAACGCAATGCCGCCGATGGAAAGCAGCTTCAAAACTGAACCACGACTCGACGACGGATGTTCCTGGGCCTTTGTTGTCGTCCAGGGCAGCACTGATGAACTGAACGGACGTGGTTCATGCTGCATCGTCAGCTCGTCGTCTTCCAGATCGAATGATGAAAGTATTTTTCGCGGCGGCTTCTGTTCACCTTCCAAAGCATGACCGCACTTCCAGCAGAACGCGTACTTCTCCTCGATCATCGATCCGCAATCAGGACATGCTCGGGCACTAGTCTCTGCTTTCCTGGCAGTGACCGGCGCTGGTTCTTCAGGTATCACTTCTTCTTCGCGCTTGGCGACAGCCGGTCGAACGGGCGATTGGACGACTGGCGGTTGAACGACCGGCGGCTGGACCGCTGGTGACTGAATGGGCGGCGAAACAGTCTTCTTCGGTTGCGGCTTGCTCACCTCAAGCATGCCAGTTGCGACGAGATTCCAACCATTTCCTGTCTCCGAAACAAATGCAGGCTGAATGATCTGCACGTCGCCGGCATCCGGATTAGCACAGTGGTAGTAGTCCTGATAGAACTCGTAAAAATCGCGCTTGCTGGAAAACTTCGGCGCTCGCGGCAACACGACTGGCTGAGCAAGGTTTGTGATCACCACAAACTCGCCATCCTCAACCGGCACGAACGAACCTGTTTCGTAGTCGAAAGTGACGCTCACCTTGTTTGCGGCTTTTGTTCTCTTCAGATAGTTCGCAACGAGAGAAGGGAAGGCAGGTGCGATGTCCAGTCGTTCGTCGCAGATCGGACAGGTATTAAGACCCGTGATGAACGTCGCGTTAACCGCGTCACACGCGTGTTCGCGCATGTCCGCTGAAGCTGGTCGCAAACAGCCGGGGCACGAAGGCTGTGGCACGCCCTCGCCGGTCAGCGTAAAGTTCTTCGTTTGCAGTGGCGTATTCGACTCGAAGCTGATCACATAGCAGCGGTCGCAAACGTAAATGAGCGAGCTTCTGCGGGTACAGACCGGACAACGCTGCAATCCATATTGGTCGAAATCAGCGGGGCAGAAGTGCTCGCAGTTACAGCAATACTGCCACTGCAAGTCGACCGGGGTAGTGGCCTGACCTTCGAAGTCGATCTCGCCGAGAAGGTGTACGCGGTTCTCACACTTGATGGGGTTTTGTCGCGGTGCGAAGAATCCTTTTTTGTGTTCGGGGCAGAATACTCTCATTTTCGTAGCTCCCTTTAAGGATAGGTGACCGTTCAAGTTGTACTTGGCGCGAAGCATGACATATTGCTTTGGGGGAGATACGGACTACAGATGATTTAAAGGGGAAGAGCGTTGCGGATTCGTGAGATAGATTACGTTTATCAGACAATTTTTGCAATCTGATTTCTGAGGTAAATGGGACAGGATTTACAGGTTTTTTCAGGATGAATCTTGTGAATCCTGAAGAATCTTGTTAATCCTGTCCAGGATTTTGATAAGCTGTCGCGGTTTTGGACACCGTTTGCCCGGAGAACGGCTTTTATGACCGATAAAAAAGGATGGGGATCGACCGTCGCGGGCTGGTTTATCGAGCGCGACGAACCGGCGACTCCCGCATCACCCGACATTGGCGATGTCCCAGAACCGCCGTTACCCGCGAACCTGGAAAGCTATACGACTCCATCGCCAACCCAGTCCGTTTTCCAGACAGCACCACCGCCACCGACTGGCGGACAGGTCGAATTTCCCGCTGTCTTTAGTGCCGCAGGCGTCGATCAGGACGAGCAACAGCGTGTTGCTCGAACCACCGACCTGCTCCGCAGCCTGCCTGCCGGCACGGACGCAGCCGTGAAGAAACAGATTGTCGAGGCTTCACTCAAAGCTTTTGGCGTGCCGATTGAAAAGATCATCGAAGCGACTGTCGAAGAAATCCAGGCGCTCGACGGCTATATACGCAATGCCGCCGCTGACAACGAAAAGCTCATCCAGGAATCCGACGCACGCATCAAGCAGTATGAATCCGAGATTCAAAACATCCGGTCCGTCATGCAGCAGAGCGTCGACGAGCAACAGACTCTAATCAAATCATGCAACGATAAAAAACTCGAGATTCAGCAAGTGCTGGAGTTTTTCGGTCAGGACACAGTTGCGAAAGTTGTTAAGGCTTCGCCGAAGCTCCACGATCCTTCAGACCCGGCCGCTACGGCGCCCTCCGGCAAATAGCGGGTAAAGAGAAAGGAACCAGTCTATGTGGAAACGGTTGGCTAACCTCTGGAAAGGCTTCCTGTCGCTGTGGATTTCAGACATCGAGAAGGAGCATCCGGAGATCGCTTATGAGAACGCGATCAATTCGATGGTGGCGAAGTATTCGAAACTGAAAACAGCCACGGCTGGAATCATTCGCCGCCGCGAAGATCTCGACGAGCGCTACAAACGGGCCACCGCGGAGCTCGCCCAAACAGAAGCCGAACTCGATACTGCGGTTTCCACCAATCAGGATGATCTCGCAGTCATACTGATTCAGAAGAAGAACCAACTCAATGCCGACGTCACCGACCTAAAAACCGAAATGGAGCAGGCGCGTTCTGATGCAGACTCGGCCAAGGGTTCACTGCTCGGTGTGCAATCCGAGATTAGAAAACTCCAGAGCGAACGTGATTCGATGCTCGCGAAGATGCAGTCGGCACAGGCACGCATCAAGGTGCAGGAGCAGCTTGATGGCCTGTCGGTGGATGCTGAAGTCAAAGCACTCGACAACGTGCGGCAGCACATCAAGACCACCATTGCAGAAGCGAACCTCGGGAAAGAGCTTTCAGAGTCTTCGCTTGACTCGCGTCTGGCTGCGCTTCGCAATCAGACGGGTGAGGTTCAGGCCAAGCAACAACTCGCCGAACTGAAAGCAAAGAAAGCAGCACAACAAGCACAGACCAACAAGAGTATGTGAGGTCTCGCGCGATAGACATTAGACAGGATTCAGACGATGTTTCAGGATTTACAGGATGAATCTTGTTAATTCTGAAAAATCCTGTAAATCCTGTCTAAAAAAAGTGAGAGGTGACAGATGAGACTGACTCCCCTGGCAAAGGCTTTCATAGCTGTCGTCGTTCTTATAGTTATCGGTTTTTCCACCTGGTATTACAAAGGTGACGCGATCAAACGATGGGCCGGTGGTGAACGGGCTTCCGGCGAAGACTCCAAAGGCGATTTCGATAAATTAAACAACGCGCCGGGCGATCCTAATCGCAATGCCGGCAACAACGGTGTCAGTGGCGCTTCCGTCGGCACCGGGAAACTTAATCGTCCACTCATTGTCGGAATCAACACGTGGGCGGGTCACTCGCCCGGTATCGTCTTCAACAACGGCATGGATCCAAATGGCGGCTCACAGTACAAGTCGAAGTACGGCATGGACGTGAAGTTTGTGTTGCTCGAGGATCCGGCGGCGAAGCTTGCAGCGTTTCGCAGTGGGCAGGTCGACATCATGTGGAACACTGTCGACAACTGGGCGCGCGAGGCTTCGATCCTCGCTGAGAATAATCAGCAAGCCAAGTCGATCATCATGCAGGACTGGTCACGCGGCGGCGATGGCATTGCTTCGCTCTCGTCGATCAAGTCAGTGGAAGATCTGAAGGGACACAAGATTGCGTGCACGCAGTTTACGCCTTCACATTTTCTGCTCTTGTATCTCTTGTCTCAATCCGGTCTCACACCTGACGAACGTGCTGGAGTGGAGAGGAACATCGTCTTCACGACTGATGCACCGGCGGCGGCGGCCGCGTTCAAAGCGAGGCAAGTAGATGCGGCAGTGACCTGGGAACCTGATCTGTCAGGCGCTGTTACTGCGCGTGGTGATGAAGCTCACGTGCTTGTCTCAACTCAAGCCGCTACCAACATTATTGCCGACACGCTTTGTGCGCGGCAGGAACTGATCAATCAGGCGCCGGAAACCGTTCGTGACTTCGTGCGCGGCTGGCTCGACGGCATCGAGATGATCAAGAACAATCCAAACGGTTCGTACGAGGTTGTTGCGAAAGCGCTCAAACTCGATACCGACACCGTGTCGGGTATGTTGTCGGGTTTGAAACTGACTCCGTTTGCGGACAACGCGCAGTTCTACGGACTGGCTGGTCCAAAGGCGCATTACGAAACGCTGTTTGATACCGCATTCGTGATCTGGAGAAAGAAAGGTCTGGTCAATAAACCGGTTGACGCAAAGAGCTGGGCCGACACGCGTTTCCTTGCCGCGGTGGCTGCGAATTATCCGGGACAGAGGGTCGAAGAGGCGGCGGTTGTAGCGAAGGCGCCGTCCGACAAAGACGTGCCGATTCTCCATCAGCAGATCCAGATTCAGTTCACACCTGGCTCTGACGAGATCATGCCTGGGTCGTATCTGTTGCTCGACAAACTCGGCGAGACGATGACTTCGTTCGGCAGCACTGTGCTGCGCGTCGAAGGCAACACCGACAGCACGGGTTCTGCCGGTGGCAACCTGACGCTTTCCGAAAAGCGCGCGCTGTCAGTGAAGAATTACATCGTCAAGAACTTCCCAAACATTCCGCCGACGCGCTTCCAAACTATCGGGCGCGGTTCGAGCAATCCGATTGCCGAGAACACCACTGAAGCTGGCCGGCAGCAAAACCGCCGTACGGATATCAAGGTGATTTTGGCGACGCAGTAGGTGAACCACAGATTACACAGATTTAATGTCTCGATCTAAGAGCACTCTCTTCTCAATTCGCTCGCCGTTGTCGAAGGAGACCGCATTCTTCCTCGGTCTGGCGGCGCCTGCGTTAGTGCTCGGTGCGTGGTGCGGTCTTACTTACACCGGCTACGTTCGCCCCGATTTTCTGCCGACTCCGACGGAAGTTGTTCGGGGCACACTGCAACTCTTCCTTCATTACGAACTGACTGACGCGATCATCATTTCCACACGTCGCATCGCGATCGCTTTCTTACTTGCGTCTGCGATTGCGTTGCCGCTCGGCGTGCTGATGGGCGCGTTCGATCCGATCAACCGTTTCTTCGAACCGATCATGGCGCCGTTGCGGTACATGCCGATCTCGGCGTTTATCCCGCTTCTGATCCTCTGGTTCGGCATTTATGAGAAACAGAAGATCGCGTTTCTGTTTCTCGGCGTGTTTGTCTATTTGCTGCCTGTTGTTGTTTCTTCGATCAGGCTTGTGCCGGAGGAGTTGGTGCAAACCGCTTTGACGCTCGGTGCGTCGAAGTTTCAGGTGATCAGGACAGTGTTGGTGCCGGCTGCATTGCCGGAGATCTTCGACAGCTTTCGAGTGATGAATGCGATCGCGTGGACCTACGTGATTCTCGCCGAAGCCGTTAATCCCGAGCACGGTCTCGGTTACATGGTTGAACTGGCACGCACGCATCAAAAAGCCTCGTGGTCGTTTGCAGGGTTGCTGGTGATCGGCGGTATCGGGCTTTTGACTGACTTTCTCATTCGACTCTTGTCCAGCTTGCTCTTCCGTTGGCGCGAAGCATCCTGAAACTATGGCTGAACAAGAAACTCCACCAACACTTCCACAATCAGGCGAGCCCGGCACTATTGCCGTCGATGTCGGCGTTTCCAAGACTCCGCACGTTACGTATCATGCGGATCAGAGTGGTGCGCCGCCGAAGCTGCGTGTGTCTGATCTGAGCGTGACTTACATCGATCGCAAAGGTAATCGCACCGAAGCGGTGCGCGATGTCTCGTTCGATGTTTACGACAAACCTGATTCGGGGGAGGTCATCGTCTTCCTTGGACCATCGGGCTGTGGCAAGTCGACGATTCTGAAAGCTGTTGCGGGGCTGTTGCCGCCGACAGAAGGCGAGGTGCTTGTTGACGGAAAACGGGTGGAGGACGTCGGACGCGATCGCGGTATGGTCTTTCAGGCGTACACGTCTTTTGGTTGGCTCACTGTGCGCCAAAACGTCGAGTATGGTCTGAAACTTCAGGGCATGAAGAAGTCGGAGCGCCGCAAGATCTCTGATTCGATCTTGAAGCAGGTGGGACTCGCGGACTTTGCCGAGCGCTACCCGAAGGATCTTTCCGGCGGCATGAAACAGCGCGTGGCGATTGCTCGAACTCTCGTGAACAATCCGCGCGTGGTGTTGATGGACGAGCCGTTTGGCGCACTCGATCCGCAAACACGTTGGGGGATGCAGAGTCTGCTGCTCGAAGTTTCTCGTGCCGAGAACAACACGATCCTGTTTGTTACGCACGACGTTTCCGAGGCCGTTTACCTTGGCGACACGATTTACGTGTTGTCGCAGCGGCCCGCGCGAATTCTTCACCAGGTCGATGTTCCGGCATTCCCTGTGCGCGACATTGCGCTAAAATCAGCACCGGAGTTTCGTGCGGTCGAGAAGAAGTTACTGGATCTGATTTATGCGCCGGTCAGGAATTAAACCCACAGACAACAGCCAACATGGGAACGACTGAGAAGCCGAAAACCGCGATGCGGAAAGACGGTGTGCCGGTTAACGTGACGCCTCTGCGCGACGACACACTGGCTGCCAGCCAGGCGTTCATCAGACAGAAAGTTTACGAGAAGCGCAATTATCTCAAGAAGGCTTTCGCTAATCCCTACAATATTTCCCTACTCGCTGGTGGACTCGCTGCTTCGGCACTCACGCTCAATCCTTTGCTCGCAATCGTCACTGTCGGTCTGGAAGTTCTCTGGGTCGTGAACGCGCCTGGGTCAAAAAAACTTCAGGAGTGGTTGTGGGATCCGAGTTTCGATCAGGAGCACCAGGCTGAAGAAGCAGCGGCGCGTGCCGAACGTCTCAAGCATCTCGACGAAAGCGATCGCGAACGTGTGTTATCACTCCTGGAACGCCAAAAAGAGATCAACGCGCTCGCCGCGCAGAATCCATCGTTCACGGGTGAGTTGTTACGCTCTGAACTGACGAAGACAGACCGGCTGGTCGAAGCGTTCATCGAGATGGCGAACACGTGCAGTCGCTACGACGCTTATCTCAACTCGATCGATCTAAGTGAACTGGAAAAAGATCGTCGTCGCTGGGAGCAGATCGCTCGCAGGGAAGGCAACCGCGATTCGGAAACTGATATCGCGGCCAAGAATCTCGCCGTCATCATGAAGCGGTTTGAAAAGATGAAAGAGATTCATCACTACCTGAGTCTGGCGCGTGGTCAGCTCGATCTGATCGAGAACTCATTTCAGTTGATTGCGGATCAGATCGTCACGATGCAGTCGCCGCAGGAGTTGACTGGACAGTTGGATGAATTGCTTGATGGTGTCGAATCGATCAAACAGACCGCCGCTGACACCGAACGATTGTTGAATCCGATGGGCTTGAAGGACCTTGACGTATGAGTGAAGCGCGGAATCTTCCTGCGTGGGCCGAAGACTTGCGTCGCCGTTATTTGCGCGGCGAGGCGTCGATGTTTGTGTTGCACGGGAACGTTTACGACGTCGTGCTTCACAATGGAAAGATGATGGGGCTCACCGAGTTTCTCACTGACGTTTTGCTCAAGGAGTCGAAGGAGACGATTGCAGTTTACAACGTCGCCACGGGCGCTCAGTTTACCAAGCGCGCGAAGACTGAAATCACAGCAGACGATTTGCTGCTTGCCAGTCAAAAAGATCGAGTCTTTTCTGCTTTAGAACGGTTGTTAATTAGTGCGACCAAAACAGCGGTGATCATGGAGTACGCGGAGTCGATCGCGCCTTCCGGAGATCCAAATTTCCAGGCTGAAGCCGATCGCGCCGCGATCGTGACGTTACATCGCTGGTCTTCGCTGCCGGAGATTGAACGTGGCGATAACGTTGTGCTGCTGATCTCCGAGAACCTCACCGAGCTCGCGCCGAAGCTGATCTCTAATCCAAAAGTCGCTGTAGTTGAAGTGCCGATGCCCGATGTCGATACAAGGCGCGAGGCGGCGCGCATCGCGGATAGTCGTTTGACCGAAAAGGATACCGATCGTTACGCCGGGATCACTGCGGGTTTGAAGTCGATTCAGATCGCGTCGATCTTAACGCCGCAACCCGCGGTTGAGGAGGATTTGGCCGATCGCGAGGCTTTCATCATCGGATTGTTAGGCGGCAGCGCCGATGCGGCCGGACGCGCGCATAAGCTGGCCGCACTTACGTCTAATTTGACTCGCGACGAGGTCAAGGAACTGGTCGCGCCAACGGCCGCAATGCCTACGCCTGATGAATCTTTGCCGAGTCCGATCGAACTCGCGCGCAAGGAAACTGATCGATTGATCGCGAAGCGGAAGCGCGAGATTTTGGAGCGCGAGTGTTTCGGACTCGTTGAGTTTGTCGAGCCTTCGCACGGGTTTGAAGTTGTCGGTGGTATGGAAGAAGTGAAGAAAGACTTGATGGTCATCGCGGAGAGCATTCGCGAGGGACGCATCAGTCGTGTTCCGATGGGTATTTTGTTTACTGGCCCGATGGGCACCGGTAAGACGTTTGTTGCGGAAGCCTTCGCGAAAGAGTGTGGACTGACGACCATCAAGCTGAAGAACTTCCGCTCCAAGTGGGTCGGCGCCACTGAAGGCAATCTCGAAAAGATTCTCAACGTAATCCGCGCCATCGGGCAGGTCGTTGTGATCATCGACGAAGGCGATCGTGCATTTGGCAACACGGACGGCGAAGGGGACGGCGGCACGTCGTCACGAGTGATCGCGCGCATCAAGGAGTTTATGTCTGACACGTCGAATCGCGGGCGGATCTTGTTTCTGGTCATGACAAATCGTCCGGACAAGCTCGACGTCGATCTCAAACGTGCCGGACGTCTCGACCGTAAAATTCCGTTCTTGTACGTGCAGACTGCCGAAGAAGTCGAACTCGTGGCGAAGGCGCTCCTGCGCAAGAACAAAATCAACACCGACGTTGATCTGACGTCGATTCGCGAGGGCTTTTCAAGCAAGCTGATTGGCTACAGCAACGCCGATATCGAGGCAGTAATTCTTTTAGCGAATGAAGACGCCGCGCGTGAGAGTGGTGGAGATGCGCCGGTGCTAGCGAGTAATTTCCAGCAAGCGGCGATTGACTACTTCCCAAGTCGCGATGTTGAACTCCTTGAGTACATGGAACTGCTCGCCGTCTTCGAAAGCTCTAGCCGTCGACTTCTCCCCGCAAAATACGCCTCCCTCACCCCCGAAGACCTCGACGCCCGCCTCCGCCATCTCCGCGCCATCGTCGGCACGAGGCGTTAACATTTATCGAGTACTGCGGAACGTACTGTAGGGGCGGCCCTCCGTGGCCGCCCTCGGTTGGATCGCGTTCGCGAAATCCGAGTACATTGATTCTAGAGTTCCACCTACAAACC
>DASYPN010000052.1:0-6394 GCA_036006625.1 Pyrinomonadaceae bacterium
GCGCAGCACTTCCTGAAACGCCTTCATCTGGATCGTTTCGTCGTCGATGATGACGCCGTTGAAGTCGAAGAAGATCGCTTTGATCATTTGCTTTGCGCTTTCATCTCCTCAAAAAGTTTCGGCAAGCGCTCGCTCTCCAGCACATCCAAACGGCGCAACACTTCCGCCAGCGAGAGTTCGTTCTTGAGATTCACCTGGTAATCGAGGTCGGCACGCAGTCGATCCTTCTCGCCCTGCCGGTTCTGCGACATCATGATGATTGGCGCCTGCATGCCCGCGATCACCGCGAGCACGAGATTCAGCATTTGATAAGGCGCCGGATCGAAACCACGAATGAGTATTATCGAATTAAAAACAATCCAGAAGATTATTAGCGCGATCGACACACCGATGAACTTCCAGCTACCGCCGAATTCTGCAATCAAGTCCGCGGCTCGATCTGCGAGCGTCAAGCGCGCTTTTTCTTCTTCGTTCGCGTTACGCGAAACTCGCGATCGCAGCAGTTCGTCCGTGCGACGCAGCCTGTCGGTAAGCGCACTCAACATCTCAAGCGCGACATCCGGATTACTTCTGACGAACGAAAGAAAAGCATCGCGAGAAAGAATGGCGAACTGTGCGTCTTCGATCACCCTGGCGTCAGCGGATCTCTGGCGCCCGTCAATAATCGACATCTCGCCGAAGAAGTCGCCCTGCGCAAGTTCCGCAAGCGTCAACTCCTGATCGTCATCGTCGCGGATACTGATACGCACGCGGCCGCTCTCGATCAGGTACATCGCATCGCCCTTGTCGCCCTGTTTGAAGAGACGCGTGTTCTGCGGCACCTTTTTGTCGGACAGCAGACTGCGGAGTTCAGTTGCCGCTTCGTCATCGAGAGAGGCAAACAACGGCACCGAACGAAGCGCCTCGAGCGTCATTTGAGTAGCAGGCTGCGACATGGGGGAACCTCCGAGAATCAAATTAAAAATAGGTCCTATAGGACCAATAGGACCTATACAATTCTTCCATCCTTCATGAACACAATTCGATCGGCAAAGCTGTTCGCCAATTCGTGGTCGTGCGTGACCATCAAGATCGTCAGTGAATCGTGATCGACCATGTCGCGCAGCAGCCCGAGCAGCTCGTGCGCGCGGATCGAGTCGAGATTTCCTGTGGGCTCGTCTGCGAGCAAAACTTTCGGATTGTTGGCGAGTGCACGAGCGATCGCCACACGCTGTTGCTCGCCGCCTGAAAGCTCAGACGGTTTGTGCTCTAAACGATCGCCAAGCCCAACACGCGCCAGCAACTCACTCGAACGCGTCCGCCGCTGCTGACCACGCAAACCGCCGAACGCAAGTGCAAGCGAAACATTCTCGCGCGCTGTCATCGTGGGAATGAGATTGAAGTTCTGAAAGATCATTCCGACTGAGAAACGCCGGTAGCGCGCCATCTCTTTCTTCGTAAACGGTCCCAGCGGTCGCGACGCAAAAAACACTTCACCCTTCGTCGGGTGATCGAGACCGCCGAGCATGTTTAGTAAAGTTGATTTGCCGGAACCGGAAGTGCCTTGAATGGCGACAAACTCGCCCTCGTTGATGTCGAGCGAGACGTTGTCGAGAGCAGTAACGTTGTTACTGCCCATCTGATAGATCTTTGAAACTTCCTCTGCGGCCAGGAGAGCGGGCATCAGTGCCTACGAACCCTCCATAGCTCAAAACGTTCGTCCGCAAAACCTTTTAGCAACATATCAAACGGCTCGGCCGAGAAACTATCAGACTCGATCAACTCCTGCACCTTCGGATCTTCGTAAACCGAGCGTGAGATTATCACGTCTGAACCAGATGACAGACACTCCAGGCGCGCAGCCATATTTACAGTCGAACCAAAGTAATCGAGGCGATCATTCAGTGTAACGGCAATACAGGGACCAGTGTTGAGACCTGCTTTTAGTTGCAATGGCTGACTGCCGTCCGCCGGCTCTGCAAGCAGGCGTTGCACATCGAGCATCGCGTTTACACCGTCGACCGCAGATCGAAAGACTGCCATCACGGCATCTCCAATCGTTTTCACCACCGCGCCATCGTTTTCGACGATTGCTTTTTTCACGACGTCGAAATGGCTCATCACGCGTCCGAAGGCCGTTGCGTCGCCGATCTCTCGATAGAGTTGCGTCGAATTGCGCAGATCGGTAAAAAGCACCGTCAGTGTTCCGACTGAAATCTGTTCGCCTGGTCGCAGTGCTTCAGTCGCGAAGAGATCTCTGAACATCTGCAGCGCGGTGACTTCGGCGGCCGTGGTCGCCTGATCGCTCCATTCCAAACGCTCGAGGATTAAGAGTTGTTCGGCGTCAGTATCGTTTTTCAGCGCGAGAGAGAACTCCTCGCCGACCTGCAGCGTTTCCTCACTCCAACCGTTTTTCGAAAGCGTTACCTCAGCCGACTTCTTACCTTCCGGAGAAACCTGGACGTCCTGCGAGCCGGGGAGCTCGAGTGCACGAAGTCGGTAGTTGCCGGACTCGAGCGGCAACACGAGCTCTCGTTTGTCGCCGGCGGGCAGCAGTTGCTGAGCGACCACGTGCGGCGTCCAATGCGGACTGCCGATGCAAAACGCAGACACATTCAAACGTCTCACTGCCGGATTGGGCTTAAAAGTCAGCTCCACGTAACGATCGAAGTTGACGGTGAAATCGATCTGGCACGTATCGCAGTGCACATCCGTCTTGATGTCCTTTAATGAGAGCCCGCTTTCCTGTGGACCACGACAGAGCGGGCAGAGTAAATCCCACTGGAAGTCGAGCAAGCCGGTTCTCGTCGCACGCAGGCAAACTTCGAGTACGAGACGTCGCGGCTCGTGCCAATCGTCGGCAAGTTTGTACGGTCGAATCCGTGCGACCGCGAAGTCATCACCGTGTTCGAGAAATTCAACCAGACGCTCGGCGACGGCGAGTTTCTTCTCGGGCGATTCCGTCGTTTGCAGATCTGCGATCAGTTTCTGCTTGAGCGCTGTGAGTCGTTGCAGATCGAAGGACGACTGGGAAGTGTTTGGCTCAGCGGCTTCGACAGCAGCGCCCATAAAAGCCGACGCGTCATACTTGCGCATCGCATCACGAAACCGGCGTGCGACGACGAAGTTGATCTGCATCGGAATCGCAACTGCGCCGGGCAGGTTTCGCGGCGTGGACCATAACTCGTAAATCAAATGCGTGCCGCCGTCAGACCTCGGCTGTAACTCCGCACGCATTTTCAGTCGCGCGAGCGGACCTTTGCTGTAGACACGTTCGACTCCGAAACGAGAAGGCTTCACCCACTCGAACGGCTGTTCTTCCCATTCGACCGGCAATCCGTAGAGTGAGAGTTTTACTTTGCGGCGGGCGTTGCGCAGTCGTTTGTTGGACGAGTCGATCTCGATCTGTGGCACGCCGGTGTCGCGATTGAATCGGTTGGTGTCAGCAATGAACGGCCACAGTCGCTCGGGACTCGATTTGAGATCAAACTCCCAACGTTTGTGATACTCGCGCAGAGGCATCTGCGTAATCTGTGGATTAGACTTCTTTGTACTCGGAATCTACGTCTTCGTGCGAAAGCGCGACCCGGTAATTCTTCGACTGTAGTTGTTTGGTGATCAGCAAGTCATCCTTGGTCTTGAGGAGATCTGCGCGACTGTAAACCGACAGTTCAAAGTTGTAACCGTGAGTGATGGCGTCTTTCGGGCAGGCCTCGACACAGTAACCGCAGAAGATGCAACGACCGTAATCAATGTTATAAACAGCGGCATAACGTTCATCGACGCCCACGCGCTCTTCGGGCGGCCGCGGATCATCGGCGGCGACGATGTAGATACACTCCGAAGGACACGCAGCAGCGCAGAGATAGCACGCGACGCACTTCTCGCGTCCAAGCTCGTCGACGTGCAGCAGGTGTTGACCGCGATAACGTGGCTGAACCGTAACGGGCTCGTCAGGATACTCGACGGTCCACTTGCGTTTGGGAATGTAAGACAACGTCACGGCCATTCCCTGGATAATTGCTTTCGTCGATTCGATTACTTCGCTAATGATTGACATTGTTTCTAAAGATCCGTTTCTGGCGTTCCTCGTCGCTTAAGTACCGAGCCCGTCGCCTGCCACCGACCGTCGCGCCAAACAAACTTATCCGTGAAGTCATAAGATATGCTGCGATCGTTAGCGAAGTAAGTGAATATGCCGGTTAACGTCGCGCGATCTCCAGCCAGACTAAGTTTCAAGTCACTGAAATCCCACTTGTCGACTACGTTATCACGTTGGATAGTGCGAATGTACTCCGCTTTGGTTTGCGGCTGATCGCGCTCGTCCTGGCCCACAAAATCATCAGCCAGAATTCGATCGAGCTTTTTCTTATCGGCATTGATGTTTGCAACTGTCCAGTCTTGTTCAATACTCGTTAACTGCCCGAGAACCTGCTGGTGATCGGTCGGAGGCGGAGTGTCAACGTCCTCGTTCGCGTTGGAGTTTGAGTTGCTCTCGGGGACGACATTTGAATTTTCAGGCCGGTTCGTGTTGATACTGGCGCGCTCGCGCCTCGATGAGCGCATCGCGAAAATAGCGCCGACTATCGAGAGCGCGATAATTCCCAGAAGGAACGCACCGCCGATTCCTACGACCCAGGGCCACACACGCCGTTGCTTAGCGCCTGTACCCGGGGGAACGTACGGGCTTGGCGGCTGGTACGCCACCGCATTCCAATCGTTTTCTTCAGTATTTCGTGGCCTGACGACGGTTGTGTCGTCTTCCACTTCGACGGGTATCAGTGGTGTGCCGTCGTCGATGCAGAAACTCAGATTAGGATCGTCGTACGTCCTGTTACAGGTGGAACAGCGCTTCATTTCAAAATGAATTCTAAACCACCGCTCGCAAATCAACTAAGCGCCTGCGCCACAATCCAGCCGATAACCAACAACACGTAAAAAGCGATCGTGAGGGCGCCGACGACGATTCCCGTGATCGCCATTCCCTTTCCACTGAATTTCTCAGGCGACTTTTTGATTTGCGAGAGCGCGACCAACCCCAGCACCAGCGCGACGATTGCGGGAACCGGACCGAAACACCACGACAGCAGAATTCCCGCGAGGCCGACGATCATGGAGGCCATCGCTAATCCCTGACTCGGCGCAGTTGTGCGCGGATACGGCATCGGCGGAGCCGGAGGGGTCCACGCACCCGGGCTCATCGGCGGGCGTTCATCAGGTGCGATCCATCCGCCGGCAACGGGCGGCTCGCGAGGGAGCCATTGCGTTTCCTGTTCGCTCGGCGTTTGTACTTGCGGCCCGCGAACTTGTGGATTCCAGTTGGGATCTTGCGCAGGTGTCAGCTCCTGCACGAGCGGCGTTCCGTCGTCTGAACAGAAGCTCAGCCACACTTCGCTGAACTGTCGATTACATTGCGGACAGTACTTCATTCCGGATCAAACAAGTTCCAAACGACTGAAGAAGTATGAGACTTCGATGGCGGCGTTTTCGTCTGAGTCAGAGCCGTGGACGGCGTTCTCACCAACCGAACCGCCAAACTCTTTTCGCAAGGTGCCGGCGTCAGCTTTTGCCGGATCCGTCGCGCCCATCAGATCGCGCCATGATTTTACCGCGCTCTCTTTTTCAAGCGCCATGACAACGCACGGCGCACTCGACATGAATTCCGTTAGACCAGAGAAGAACGGACGTTCGCGATGGACGGCGTAAAAACCTTCTGCCTGTTGTCTGCTCATGTGGATCAGCTTGAGTCCACGAATCTTGAAACCGCTGTCGAGAATTCGTTGAATGATCGATCCCGTGTGACCCGCGCGCACCGCGTCGGGTTTGATGATACCGAAAGTTAAATTGGACATTTACGTGCTCTGTTTCCTCGTTTTGTTTAGACAGGGTTAACAGGATGATTCAGGATTATCATGTAAATCCTGAAAACATCCTGTTAATCCTGTCAAAGGGCTTCCTTCATCGCCTTGCCGATATCGGCAGGTGACTTCACAACGTGAATCCCAGCGTGAGCGAGTGCTTTCATCTTCTCCGCCGCTGTTCCCTTACCACCCGCGATGATCGCGCCAGCGTGGCCCATGCGTCTCCCCGGTGGCGCTGTTTGCCCGGCGATGAACGCGACGATTGGCTTCGTAACATTCTCCTTCGCAAACGCAGCAGCTTCTTCTTCAGCACTGCCACCAATCTCTCCAATCATCACGATTCCGGTCGTCTCGTCGTCTGCCTGGAAAAGTCGCAACGCATCAACGTGCGTCGTGCCGACGATCGGATCGCCGCCGATGCCGATAGCTGATGACTGTCCCAACCCGAGTGCAGTGAGTTGTCCCACAGCTTCGTACGTCAACGTTCCGGAACGCGAGACAACCCCGATGTTTCCTTCACGATGAATGTGACCCGGCATGATTCCGATCTTGCA
>DASYPN010000053.1:0-5238 GCA_036006625.1 Pyrinomonadaceae bacterium
ACGCCAAGTCCGAGGAACGAGAGTGACGCTTCAGAGAGCACAGCGCCCGCCATTCCCAAACTTGCCTGCACGATCAGTGGCTGAATCGCATTGGGAAGAATGTGGATCAGCAGTATACGCGCATCACTGGCGCCGAGTGCCCGAGCGGCCTGAACAAAGTCGTATTCACGAACTTTCAATACCTGGCCGCGAATCAGGCGCGCGTAGCCGACCCAGCCGATGATGCACAACGCGAAGATGAGTTTGTTCAAGCCGGCGCCGAGAAAAGCGACCATCGCGATCGCAAGTAGCAGACCCGGGAATGCGAGAAAGACGTTAAAGACGTATCCTGAAACAATCTGATCGACCCAGCCACCGTAATAACCCGCGACCGCGCCTATAAGAGTGCCGATGATGGCAGACACCGTCACCACGATGATGCCCACCTGCAAAGAGATTCTCGCTCCAAACACCACGCGCGAGAATATGTCGCGTCCGGTGGAGTCGGTGCCAAACCAGTGCGCGGCGGATGGCGCGAGATAACGCATCGACAAATCAGTCGCACCGACGTCATACGGCGCAATCCACGGCGCAAGCAGTGCTACGAGCACGAGCACGACGACAATTACCAAACCAATGATCGTTAGACGATTCATCCCACTCTAATCCGTGGATCGAGCCAGCGATACACCATGTCAGTGAGTAAGTTCGCGATGATGTATGTCATGCTGATCACGAGCACACAGCCCTGCACGACGCGATAGTCGCGTTTTCCGATGCCGTCCTCGACGAGTAACAATCCGAGTCCGGGCCAGCCAAAGATCTTTTCAGTGATGATTGCGCCTGCAAGTAAGACTCCGAGTTGCAAACCGAGAATAGTCACGACCGGAATCAGCCCGTTTTTCAGAACGTGTTTGTAAACGACCTTGCGTTCGCTCAAGCCTTTTGCGCGCGCGGTTCGAACGTAGTCTTCATTCAGCTCTTCGATAACAGACGAGCGCACCATGCGCGTGAGGATGGCCGAGAGCGCTGCGCCGAGCGTAAACGCGGGAAGAATGATGTCGCTCCAGTCAAAACGTCCCGATGGCGCGACCCAGCCGAGCTTAACGGCAAAGATGTAGACGAGCATCGGACCGATCACGAAACTCGGCAGACTGATGCCCAGCAGTGCGATGACTGAGGCGATATTGTCGATGATGGTGCCACGATTTCTGCCTGCGACGACGCCGAGCGGAATCGCGATCACGATTGCGATCAGCATCGCGAGGATGGCGAGTTCAATGGTCGCTGGATAGCGTTCGAGGATCAGTTCGACAACCGGGCGATCGTTTCGAAACGATAGACCCATATCGCCCTTGAGCAGCGCGCGCCAGTAATCTGTGTAGCGATTGTTAGCACCATGCCAGACGAAATGTCGCTGATCGTTGTCGTCACGTGGAAAGGAAAAGAAAAACGGTGGCCGATCGAGACCGTGCTTCTCGCGAAACTGTGCAAACTGTTCCGGCGTCGCCTGCTCACCGAGCACAGCAACCGCAGGATCGCCCGGCACGAGTTCAATTAATAATGTGACTAGAGAGACGACGGTCCAAACTACCAGCAGGAGAATAAGCAGGCGTCTTAGAATGCCGAAGATCCGGTACCGGAGAGTTGTGCGCACCGCGGCGCATAATAGACAGGATTTACAGGATTTCTCAAGATGGGCAAGATAAGAATTCTGTTAATCGTGAATAATCTTGTAAATCCTGTCCATAAAATGAAAAACGTAGCCCAGGGTAGGTTCGAATACTCGCACAGCCCCGACAACCGCGCGCTTACCAAACCATACCCCGTGACTACGTATCTGGTTGCAAACTAATCGCTGCAACCAATCCCACAATATCACACCGGCCTTTTACCCAAATGCAAGGCCGCTATCCCACCGGTCAGGTTCTCGTAACGAACCTGAACGAATCCTGCCTGCTCCATCAAGAGCGAGAGTTGGGACTGGTCCGGAAACTTCTGGACCGACGCCGGTAGATAGGTATAAGCACTCAGCGAACCACTCACGAGGCCACCCATCAACGGCAGTACTCTTCTGAAGTACAGATTAAACAGCGGTCGCAGAATCGCATTCGCGGGTCTTGAAAACTCGAGCACAGCCACCCAGCCGCCGGGTTTCAAGACTCTGGAGAGTTCCGCCAGACCACTTTCGACATTCGACAAGTTGCGCAATCCAAACGCGATCGTCGCAGCGTCGAATGTGCCATCTCGAAAGGGAAGGTCTAACGCATCTCCCTCAATCAGGCGTATGCGACCAGACGTCTTACCGGCAGCGATGTCCAACATCGGCCGGCAGAAATCAGTCCCAACAACTCCTGCCCCCGTAATTTCAAACAGCGTAAGCGATAAATCGCCCGTGCCACATGCGACATCCAGAATGCACGCGCTGCTCGACGGAATTCTCTCGCGTACTCTGGTTGCAACAATCCGGCGCCAACGTTTGTCGACATTGCCGGAAAGCACATGATTCAAGAGGTCGTACCGGCCCGCGATCGTTGAAAACATTGCACGAACGCGGCTCGCATGCTCTTTCGCGGCACTTCCGTTCTCAACAGGCACAGTTAAGCCAAATCTGATGGAGGTTTGGTTGCAAGACGCTTGCAAACAATTTGTGATTACCCGGGATTGACGTTGCCCGCCGGTTTTGCGGGCGGTTTCGGTGATGGCGCTGGAGTCGCGATCTCACCGAGAACCTCATACTGGTAACGCCCTTGTAACGCCGCTTTAAGGGGTGCTGTTTCACCTGCGACCACAGAGACGATAGTTTTATTAAAGAGTCGATTCGCAACTCGTTGAACTTCTGGAGCTGTTACTGCTCTCAGCAACGCGATCTGATCCTGAGCAGCACTCAAGCGATACGTGTCAGCGTCAAGCCATGGATCTGGAAGTGCGTCGGGCTTTGTGATGACTGGCGTGAGCTCTTTGATCACTTCCGTCTTTGCACGCTCCAGCTCTTCGGCTGTTGCTGGTGTCTTCATTAAGGAGTCGATCACTTTTCTTGCGTTCGCTAGCGAGTCTGCAACGGTCAATTCGTTAACTGCAGCCCCCATCACAAACGCGCCCGGCAAAACATAAGCATCGTTTCTCGCGAAGACTGGTTGCTTTGCCAGCTCAGGTGTTGTGGCTTGCCAGCGATTCTGTGCGACTCGGGCCAGGATCTCGGCAGTGGCAAAGTCGGTATCCGATCTCGCAACTCCACGTGCGGCTAAACGAAGCTCGACAGATGATCCAGCGACGTTGACGATCAGTGTTCGTGGATCAGCAGGAGCAGGTTGGCGAAAAGTTGTTGGTATGACCTGTTCGCTTTTGCGCCACGGTCCGAGCAGTTGGCGCACAGCTCTCATAGCGCGCGATTTTGTGACGCCGCCGACGATTGCCAGGGTCGCGTTGTTTGAATTCAGAAAGCGATCGCGAGCCTGCATTAAATCGGCGCGATCCACTCGGGCGACATCTTCAGGTGAACCGGCAGAAGGACGGCCATACGGAAAATCACCGAACAATCGTGCAAGAACCGCACGATCTGCAACTGTTGCCGGCGCGATCGATGTGTCGCGCAGGAGCTTGATGCGCTGGTCTCGCATGCGCGTCACTACTTCCGGCGTCAACTGTGTAGACAGAAGAGCGTTGCGCAAGACCTCGATAATCTGTTCGAACTCATGAGCTTTGCCAACCATCGTGATGGTCGTTGAATCGTAGCCCACGTGGACATCGAGCTTTCCGCCCATTTCGTCGGTGAAGAAATCGATGGTCGCCGCGTCGGGAAAGAGTATGTCGCCGAGCAAGGCCATCTGACCCGACTTGCCGGCGAGATCAAATGCGGCGCCGCTGTTGATGCGTAGTTTTACGGTGACGTCCGGGCTGCCAGGCTGAAGCCAGAACATCAGCCGCAGACCGTTCAGGAGTTGCTCGCGTTCGGGTTGCGCGGGTGTTTGGCCGGTCAAAGCCGTCCCCGGCAGCAACGTGCAAAGAAGAACTACTCCCGCAACGGCGCAGCGGCGCAACGAGGCAGCCTTAGTGCATACAAATTTGTTTTTGTTGCGCCGTTGCGCCGTTGCGGGAGTAATCATCGTTAAATCAAGGAAAGTATTGATGTCTCAGAGTCGCAAAACATCTTAGATGCCGTGTGTTTGCCCGTCAACCGTTTGGCTTTTGAATGCATCCTAAGCCCTGATTGACAAAGGGATCCGGCTGTTCTGACCCGGCTTAGATGCGAAAAAGGATGTACTTGCCCGGGGACGTGGGATTAATATTCGGTCGGTATTCTCGAGATTTGCTGGTACGCGCAAGTTTTTTTCCTTCGGACAGTAACTTTTTTCCGGTTTTTGGTAACTAAAGCAGGAGCTAATCCTGCAGGATCGAGTGCTTGATTGCCCGAGAGAACCACAGACGAGCTTTTGCTGGAAAAGGCAGGAGACGGCGACCAGGCAGCCTTTCTGGAGTTGTACGACCGATATCGGGAACCGATTTTTCGTTTCGCATACCGATTATTGGGTTCGGTTGAAATTGCTGAAGACGTTACGCACGACTGCTTTCTCAGTTTGATTCGCAAGCCTGAGAATTACCGTTCGGAGCGGGCTTCTTTGAAAACTTACTTATATGCCGCCGCCCGGAATCTGGCCCTGAAGCACTTCCGCAGTCAGGGACGCGAGACTGGCATGGATGAGATTGCGGAAGAGCCGAAGGAAGCGCCGAGTCGAGGGCCTTTGCGAAGGTTACTCGATGAGGAACTGGCGACTCAGGTGAGGGAAGCGATTTTGAGTCTTCCGCCACTGCAACGTGAGGCGCTGATCTTATTTCAGTACGAAGGCCTGAGTTTGAGCGAGGTAGCCGAGATTGAGGGCACCGACGTGGGAGCTGTAAAGGCGCGGCTTTATCGGGCTCGGGAAGGTTTGAGACATATCCTGAGTCCTTATTTGAGAGATAATCAGGAATTGAATACTGGTCGGGAAATTGTTACTTTGAGGGAGGCGTGAGATGGGCGTTGAGCCGGAAGAAGGGTTTGTTTCCGACGATGAGCTCAGTTCGTTGCTCGAACGCTGGGTCGCGCCAGGACCTTCTAGAGTTCTCGACAAGCGAATTGAAACCAGCTTTGCAAGAGAATTTTCTGGTGCAGACAGACTGTCTCAGTCGGTGCTGCTCCCGCACAGGCGAGAAGAGGTAGTATTGATGAAGTTCTGTTCAGTATGTAAAGAAGAGTTTGCTGACAAGTTCAGCTTTTGT
>DASYPN010000054.1:0-4078 GCA_036006625.1 Pyrinomonadaceae bacterium
ACATCCGCAATCGGGATGTTGGCAGTACTGCTCGCCGTTGGTCTCGGCGTTGATATCAGCCGATTGTATTTGACCAAAACAGAACTACAGAACGCGGCCGATGCGTCAGCGTTGGCCGGCGTATCTGGTTTGAACGGACACTCCGAAGGCATTAACGACGCGGTGTTTCGTGCAACCAATACATTCAATAACTACGAATTCAACAAGACGGGCGTGCAGATCGATCCTGCGAACGTCCTGTTTGCAGTAAATCTCGATGGTCCATACATGAGCCAGGGCCAGGCAGCGTTGGCGCCGGTCAATATTCGTTTCGTGAAAGTGACCACGCCTTCTGAGCCGGTTGGCATGTCTTTCGCCGCGTTGGTCTTGGGCAAAACGAAAAATCTGAACGCCGAAGCGACAGCGGGTTTTTCGGTCACAGTCAACGTGCTCTGTCCGTGGTTACCAGCATTCGTGCTCGATGATCCTGCCAATCCGATAACGCAAAATCATACCTACACGTTTCGCCTGGCGCCGGGAACTGATATTTCCCCAGGCAACTATCAACTGCTCGCGCCGGTAGCATCAGGTGGAGAAGGTGACCGCGAGGGAATGGCTACCGGAGTTAACTGGTGCATTTCTGTAGGCACGAAGGTTAAGACGAAACCAGGTGTGACCGCGGGTGCAATCCGTCAGGGAATCAACACTCGCTTTGACCAGTATGCGGCCGGTATGGATCCAGGGCAGTACCCACCGGACACGAATATCGCTGAAAACATCACCTACGGCCAATACGCCGACAACACCGTATTCAAGGCACCGAACCATCCCGGCACTGAAGGCCGTCGCGTCGTATTCATTCCCATTGCTGCTGCACCGCCCGAAGAAGGACGCGACGAAGTTACCGTCACCAGATTCGGCGTCTTCTTCTTGAAGACTTCTGTCGGTGGAGGTAATGGTGGCGAACTGCAAGCTGAATACATCACCGATACGGCATTCGCGGGTAATAGTTATTACGACCCAGGTGCTGGTCCAGGTATCGACAACTCGGCCGTGCCGGTCCTTTACAAGTAGGTGACATCATGCACTCAAGAATACGAAGAATTCGTAACCGGCTCCGATTGGCGCGTCTGTTTCGGTTGGAGCGTTTCACCCGAGACGAGCGTGGTGTCCAGTTGGTTGAGGTAACGATTGTTATTCCGATCTTCCTGATGTTGTTTGCGGCGACTGCTGAATTTGGTCGCTACTTCTACGAGTACACTACTCTCGCTAAGGCAGCTCGTGGTGGCGCGCGGTATTTAAGTGCGGCACTGAAGGGCACGGGAGCAGAGGGTACTGCCGCTAACATAGTCGTGTACGGAAATGCCGCCGGCACTGGAACGCCGATCCTTGATGGCCTGACAACAGGCCAGGTTCAAATCACCTATCAAGGTGGCAGTGCCGCGATACCTCAAACAGTAACCGTACAAATCAACGGCTACACGCATCAACCCATCTTTAATTTGGGCGCCTTGACGAAGACTGCTGGGGTGAGTTTGAACGTTCCGGTGAAGCCCAGCGTGACGATGCGCTACCTAAATACGCAACCGCCCCCAACCCCATAAAGGAAGGGTAAGTGAACATGAAGCAAGTCAAACGGTTTGATTTAAGTGAACGTGGCGCAACGTTAGTCGAATTTTCGATCGCGGTGACCGTGTTACTGACGTCAATGTTCGCGGTGGTCGAATT
The DNA here is from genome assembly GCA_036006625.1 of Pyrinomonadaceae bacterium. Lineage (GTDB taxonomy): Bacteria > Acidobacteriota > Blastocatellia > Pyrinomonadales > Pyrinomonadaceae > PSRF01. Next base: position 1,708 of record DASYPN010000054.1, read on the forward strand.
CGGACGAGCGCTCTGGACACACAACGCATTAACGGATGCAGCGCGCCGTGGAGCTCGCTATGCGACGCTTCACACGCCTGCTGATGTTGCAAACGTCAAGAATGTTGTCGTCTACGGTGATGAAGCTGGAGGTACACAGCCGGTTGTTCCGAATCTTTCGGCTGCCAACGTCACCGTTACCTATACGGACATTGGAGTGAACAAAGGGACGGTCTCAGTAGGAATTACCGGTTACCAATTTCAGTTTGTCGTTCCATTGATTGGCACGACCATCAACATGCCGGCCTACAGCACTACTTTGACCGGTGAAAGTGTTGGTGTGCTTCCGGCCAATAAATAGGTAAGCGGTGCAATCAATGACACGAGTTAAGAACAAGTGTGGGAGCAAATGAACGTAGCCAGTCTCAAGTTTCGAATCCACTGCCGGATGGCGCCAGTAGTACGCCAGCCGATCGAACATCGCTCCGGGATGAAATCAATCAGCCGGCCTTGCAGTATTGCGATGGACCTACCGTAACCCCCAGGCACTCTGTCCAGTAGTTTTCAATCAAGACAGCCGCCGGCGGTGGGATTCGAATTAACGAATCAAGAGGAACAGATGAGCGAACCAATTTCAGTTGTAGTCCTCAGTACCGGACTCGAAAACTTCAAAGACATTCGCAAGGCGTTGTCAGCAGAACCACGCGTAAAGCTGCTCGCCGGCGGTAACGATACCGAACAGCTTTATGAAGAGATCGTTCGCCTGAAACCGGCAGCGGCGATCATCGCGCTCGGTGCGAATGCGGATTACGCCGTCAACTTCATTGAAAAGCTGAACCGCGAATGCCCCGACACCGCTCTCATCTCGGCCGCGCAGGATGCCTCGCCGGATATGATCCTGCGGAGCTTGCGTGCGGGCGCGCGCGAGTTTCTACGCATACCGATTAGCACAGACGAATTGCGCACGGTCCTCAACAAAGCCTCAGAGTTTTCCCACAAACAGGTCGAAGCGCCGAAGAAGAAAGGTCGCATGGTCGCCGTATTTTCCAGTAAAGGTGGATGCGGCACTTCGTTTATCGCGACTAATCTCGCCGCTGCGACCGCGTCGAAAACAGTTCTCGTTGACCTCAATCTGCAAGCCGGCGATCTGCCGTTGTTTTTAGGACTCGACGCGAAGTACTCGATCGCCGACATGTGTGAAAAGCGCTCGCGCCTCGACGAAACGCTCATCAACAGTCTGGTGACCCCACACTCGACGCATCTCAATTTACTGGCGGCTCCGCACGAGGCCGACTCTGCGGACGAGATCGAACCACAGCACATTTTTGAAGTGCTCGAGAAACTGCGTGACCATTACGACTACGTTGTGCTCGACCCGCAACACACGTTCGATTCGATCACGCTCGCCGCCCTCGATCAGTCAGACGAGATCGTTCTTGTTTTGACGCTCGACATCCCCGCGATTCGCAGCACGCAAAGAGCGCTCGAGATCTTCGATCGATTGGGATACCCGCGAAACAAAGTACGCATCGTCGTCAACCGTTGGAGTAAGCAGATCGATTTAGATCTCAGGCAAGTCGAAAAATTCCTGGGTGAACCGGTGGTTGCGTTTATACCCAGTGACTACCAAACCGCAGTCGGTTCCATCAATCTCGGCACACCGCTCGTACAAGCCGAGCCCACATCAAAAATCGCAATGGAGATTCGTCGCATAGCAGAGCAGATGTCGCTCGGTATTGCGCCAATCGATCACTCGAAGCAACGCCGTCCTTTCTGGGCTTCGCTGCTCAAGAAGCAGTCGGCCCAACCGAATTTAAAACTTCAAGCCTCGATGGAGAAGGTCTAGCGGCAGCCCCGCAGGTGAACAAACATTATGGCACTACGTGAAAGATTAATCGGCAACAATAACACCAACACGCCGGGAGCCGTTGCGGACGGATCCGGCCAGCATTCGTTCCAGGAGATGAAGGCGCGTCTGCACCGGACGTTGATCAACCGGATGGACCTGACGAAGCTGAACTCACTGACTCAGGAACAGGTCCACGCAGAAGTCTCACGATTGGCCGAAGCTGTTTTGGCGCAGGAAGCCATGCCGTTGTCCGTAGCCGAGCGCGAGCGACTCGTAAACGACGTTCAGCACGAACTCTTCGGACTCGGACCACTCGAGCCGTTACTCGCAGACCCGACGATCTCCGACATTCTGGTTAACTCACACAAAACGATTTACATCGAGCGTCGCGGCAAGATCGAGCGCACGAACGTACAGTTCAAAGACGACGAGCATTTGATGCGCGTGATCGAACGAATCGTGTCGTCTGTTGGACGTCGCATCGACGAGTCGTCGCCGATGGTCGACGCCCGTTTGCAGGACGGTTCGCGTGTTAACGCCATC
>DASYPN010000055.1:0-46763 GCA_036006625.1 Pyrinomonadaceae bacterium
GGAGGTATAGCCCACTTGCCGGTTCTATCGATGTAGCCCCATTCGAATTTGACCGACACAGCGGCAAGCCCCTCAGAGAAGTCTGTCAAGTTGTCGAATCTCGGTTCGATAACGACCACACCACTTTCATCAATGTAGCCGTGCTTGCCATCTTCGTTTTCGATTGCGGCGAGTCCCTCCGAGAACTCCTCGGCCGAAACGAACTGTGGCTTAATAACAATCTTGCCGGTGCTATCGATGTAACCCCACTTGCCGTTTTGCTGAATCGGTCTGAGGTGTAACGTCGCTTTAGTTTGTTGTGCGTAAACGCAGTTGAGAATCGAAAACGCGAGAACGATGACGGCATTCAACGACAATACAGAGGCTTTAATCACGATTTTTGCACCGTCTACTCAGGGAACTTTATTGCGGCAAATGCATCAAATAACTGCTCGTCCAATTCTAGTGGTGCTTATCCTCATTCAAAGTAAGCCAATGAGACAAGTCAAAAAGACTTTCCTGACCGTTCTCCTGCTTCTTTCAAGTTACAGCATTTGTTTGGCGCAGGCTGAAAAGTATCCATTTCAAAGGGGCGATGAACATCTGCTTAGTGAAATAAGTTGGAGTCCCAGAAATGATCTGATTTTAACGTCCTCCGGTCCTGAAAACGCGTTGCGTTTGTGGGAAGTAAATTCAGGAACCTGCGTTTGGAAAACTGACATCGGCTTCTTGCAGAACGATCTTGAGCTTCACTCCATACGTCACTCCGCCTGGACCAACGATCAAAGGCTCATCGTTACCGGAACTGATAATGGCAAACTCCAGCTTTGGGATGCGACAAACGGGAGACTCATCTGGAATGTACAAGCACATAAGCATAGCGTAACCGCAGTCGCGATCAGCCCTGATTCGAGAATAGTTGTATCTTCAGGAGATCTCGGAGATTGGAAATCGGAGCTCAAGGTTTGGAATGTGGCAGATGGCACGCTGAGCCGAGACCTTAGCTCGAACCAGAAGGATATCAGCGCTGTCAGATTTATAGATGCAAGTCGCTTTCAGACTGGTAACGGCTTCGGTCAGGTAACAATCTGGTCCACAAGCGTCTACAAGGCTATCAGCACTAAACAACTTTCACCTTGCGGCACTACTATCGTCGACCGCATGCCCACGGTGTACAGTCCCGATTTCACTCTGATGGCTGCTCAATGCCGGGAAAAGCTAGTCATTCAGAACGTACGAATAAACAGAGTTCTCAGGACTCTGCCTCGAGAGAGCAACAGCCGGCCAGTGAGCTTTAGCGCGGATAACACAATTTTATTGTTGCCAGATTCAGAACTACTCGACCTCCGTACGGTCGCAAAGAGAGAGTTCCGACAGATTGATAATGGAGTCTTTAATAACGATGGCCGACTTGTAGCGGCCTTTCCATCTTACCGAGCTGACGGTGTGCAGATCTTTGACACTCGCACAGGCAATCGACGGTTCTGGCTCGTGGGCCATCCAGGAGTCATCAAGTCGCTCGCATTCAGCTCCGATGGCCGGATGTTCTTTTCTGGAAGTGCCGACAGAATAGTTCGCGCGTGGGACACACAAAGCAGGAGACTTCTATTCTCGCTTGAAGGTCATACCGACGTCGTCGAATCGCTCGAACCAGCTTACGACGGCAAAACTCTGATTTCGCGAAGCGAGAATGAAGAAATAGTCTGGGACGTTCAACGTGGCGTGAAGCTCAGCGAGAAGAGTAAGCCTCAACTAGTCGAGGATCAGCGACAGAGAGGGCTTAGTCCAAGTGGAAAGCTCGCACTGGTGGAGGAATATGAAAAGCCATTCCGCTTAGTAGATCCACTCACAGACAAAACCATCAGGGAGTTCATATACATAGATCAACTCGACAATCTGGTTTTTTGTCCGGATGAAAAACACTTTCTCGCAAAGCCCTGGTGGGGCGGGTGGCAGCTTTGGAACATCGAGGGAAGCAAACCGATTCGTGAATTTGAGATCGGCTACTCGTTCTACAACCGAGTCGCCTTTCATCCAAGTGGGAGAATCTTCATTACCGGCGGTGAAGGTCAGAACATTTTCATGTTCGACATGGAAACTGGCAAAACGATTTGGAGCTTGTTCGACATTGATCAGCAGGAATTTGAATCGAAGAAAGCTGAAGAAGTCAGACGTGTCACTTACCTTGCTCGCGAAAAGGAACAGGCCAGATTAGCTGACATTGAAAATCAACCGTACGCTAACAAGGTTTACATTACCTTCGATCATTACGGCGATATGACTCCATCGGGTGAGCAAAGAATTGCCGAGACCGATACACCTAAGAAGAGCAACCTGAAGAAGGTTGCGGCAGATGCAAACGCGATTTGGTTACGGCTTCACAATGATTCACCCCTGCCGGTTTCCGTGCCAACCCAAAGCTGGTATCTGAGGAATCCAAAATGCTTCCATGACTTTTCGAGTGGACAACGGATTTTCGGTTTGTGTGACAACAGAGAGATTAGTGTTTGGTTGGGATTAGAAGACAAAGCCGGCCAGTCGCTCCCGTTTGGCTTTGACTTCGGATCGAGTGCAGTCCTCTTACCAGGCAGGTCCGTTCTCTTCGCCGTGCCGATCGATGTTTTAAGAGATGGACGAGCAATCAAATTTGACGTCACGTTTCAGAGACCAATTGATGGTAAAGAAGTCGGGAATTACGGAAACGCGCGGCCTTTAAGATTTCGAGAATCCGACTTGCCCACACCTTGGTAGTGTCCCCCCTCTGGTTTGTTTCTTTGCGCCTTTGCGTCTTGCTTTGCGGCTTTGCGTGGAAAATGAGTTTCACGCAAAGGCACGAAGGAAGACGCAAAGACGCAAAGAAGTCAGATTAGGACACTACTCCACACCTTGACCCCCTAGACAATCTAAGTAGTCAGTGTTATTCTGAAGCCCTAGAACATCTAGGAGGTTCGCGCATGAGTAAATCAAAAGCGGGCTTACTTCAGGGGACGCTGGACATGTTGATTCTGAAAGCGCTTTCGCTTGGCGCTTTGCACGGCTACGGAATTGGTCAACGAATTGCACAAATCTCGGACGACACGCTCAAGATCGAGGAGGGTTCGCTGTATCCCGGACTCTACCGCCTTGAGCGCCGCGGATGGATCGAATCGGAATGGGACGTCTCAGACAACAATCAGCGTGCGAAGTTCTACAAGCTGACTCGCTCGGGTCGGAAACAATTAATTATCGAGGAGCAGAATTGGGAGCGACTAGCCGGCGCAACCATGAAGGCCCTCCGTGCGAGCTAAGGTGGAGGCAAGACTATGTCCCGGATCAAAGCCACAATCCAATTTCTTCACGCCTGGCAACATCCCGAGCAGAACGCGGCCGAAGTTGAGGAGGAATTGCGGTTCCATATCGCAAAGCGCACTGTCGACAACATTGAAAGTGGGATGACTCCAAACGCAGCTGAACTTGCAGCCCGGGAAAGTTTTGGAGACTTTCACCGAATCAAAACCGAGTGTTGTGACATTAGCCGCGACCTGCCTTTCGATTTCAACCTTTTAAGAATGGGAATCTACATCGCCATCGCGGTACTTGCGGGCGTAACAGCATTATGGGCTGTCAATATGCCACACCATAACTTCGCCGGCGTTTTGTGGCAGCTTGTCACGATCGCGATTCTGGCGCGCGCGCTCGTCATGGGTCGACGAAAAAAAAGGACGCAAGATTACTAATGAAAGTCATCCAGGGAGTACCGATCGTGCGGCTTCACGTTGTCCCAAACATCTTACATGTACTGTTCGCGCTGCTTCTATTGACTGCGAATTCAAGCAATGTGCTGAGTATGCAGACAATTGACGAGCGCCCCATAAGTCCGCGCCTGGCGGCGCTTCAGGATCGACTCAAATCCGGTGACACGCGCGCGCTCGACAGTTTTTGGAAAAAGATCGACTTAAGCGGCGCACCCATGATTGAGCCGGCGGCGGAAAGTGACCACGACGTACTCGTCACCATGCTCTGGCGAGCGAGGGAAGAGACGAGAAACGTTTTCGTCTTTCGTGTGGGGGACGTCAATAAGTCGATGACGCGGATGCTCGACACTGACTTGTGGTACAAGACATTCCGGCTTCCGAAAGGCGCGCGCTTCATCTATCAATTCGCGACGAACCTACCCGACCCGAAAGAGTGGGGCGGCGTGGCGCGCTTCGCGGGAGTTGTACGGAATGATCCGTTAAATCCGCTCCAGTTCAGTGAGCACTACAACGAGTTCAACCCGTATGAAGGGAATTCCTTTTCTGCAGTCGAACTGCCCACCGCCGAGCCGCAAACTTGGATCGTTGTCCGTCCGAACGTTCCTACTGGACGAGTGCAGCGCGACAAATTTCAGAGCAAACTCCTCGGAAACGAACGTCCAATTTGGATCTACACTCCGCCCGGCTATGCTGCCGATAAGAAGCCTTACGATTTGCTGGTACTTAGCGACGGTGGTCAATACGCCAACACGGTGCATATAGGAACCATTCTCGATAACTTGATCGCAGCCGGTTTGATACCACCGCTCGTCGCTGTGATGGTAGACAATCCCAATCGCTGGCGTGAGTTGGCCTGCAATTCAACGTATGCCGACTTTTTGGCTCAGGAGATCGTCCCCTGGGCGCGCGCTAACTACCACGCGACTGACAGTCCCGAGCGGACAATTATCGGCGGCGCGAGTATGGGTGGATTGCAGGCCGCTTTCGTAGGGCTCAAACATTCAGAGGTCTTCGGCAATGTGCTTTCGCAGTCGGGGTCTTTCCCGTGGAAGCCCGATGGCGAAAAGGAGTGGGAGTGGGTCAACCGCCAGTTCGCCGCCAGCCCGCGTCTGCCTTTGCGCTTCTCGTTCGAAGCCGGACTAATGGAAGGGATCTGGTGGTGGCGTGATCTCGTGGCGCAGCAACCCAATCCTCCACCTGCTAATTTGATAGACCCTACGCTCCTCGCGGCCAACCGTAATTTGCGCGACACGCTGCAGAGTAAAGGATATGCGGTCCACTACACTGAGTATAATGGGAACCATGGCATGTTGAATTGGCGTGGGACGCTGGCAAGCCATCTCATCGCGCTTCTCGGTAACAAACACGCGACTAAGATTTCTGAGCAGGACAAAACACCCACGGCGCGATCCTCGACTCCGAAGAAAGCGATCGCGATGCCTCAGGTGAAAGTGGCCGCTGCTCTGCTGCGACAATACGTTGGCAGATACGAATTCGATCCGAAGTTTGCTCATGATTTCGTCCTCTATGTGAGTGTTAAGAATGATTCTCTCTGGGTCAGGCCTTCAATCATGAAGCAGCGCCAACTCATCGCAGAATCCGAGTCGAAGTTTTATGACAGCGAGATTCCGGATCTGCATCTTGCCTTCGTCAAAGACGAAAGAGGCAACGTCACAGGTGTCACTCTGAATACCGGACAGGGAGACATGCTAGTCAAAAAGATGCCGCCGCCAGTGCCCAGTCTTACCGGCAACACGACTTTTACTTTGCCGGGCTACACCGACGCCGAGGCCGTGGCCATCTACGGATCCTTCAACAACTGGATCCAAACTAAGAACTACTGCGGGAGAGAGGGCGACGGGTGGATCTGTCGAATTGATTTAGCGCCAGGCAAGTACACCTACAAGTTCCTCGTCGATGGCGTGGGGGTTAATGATCCGGCAAACTCCGCCACCGAAGATGACGGGAACGGCCACGTCGACTCAGTAATCGTCATCAAGCGGGGATAAAGATTCATCAAAGTCGCGGATCGACAGGTTCACTCTCTAACGCCAGCACACCGAACACGCATTCATGCACTCGCCGCAAAGGCTCGCGCTGAACAAATCGCTCTAAGCCTTCAATTCCCAAAGCAAATTCTCGCAAAGCCAACGAACGCTTGGCGGATAATCCTCGCTGGCGGAGACGTTCAAGATTTTCAGGAGTGGTGTACTCAGGCCCGTAGATAATGCGGAGATACTCGGCTCCTCGGCATTTCACCGCCGGCTGGACCAAACCGCGCGGTCCTCGCGCGATAAATTCGAACGGCTTGACCACCATTCCTTCACCACCACGCCTCGTTAATTCTTCCCACCAACGAATGCCCGCTTCCTCGCTCGCCGGATCGGTGACGTCAACAATCATGTGCGCCGTAGCCAGCAGTAATTCTCCGTCCGCATCACAAAGTTTCCTGAGCATCGCCATATGCCAGATGTGATCTCGATTCGCGTGAACCTTTCCTTCGGTTGCCAACAAATGAAACGGCGCTAACTTCAGATCAGTGAGCGCATGAACAGGCCAACAATACCGACGATATGCATCTGTGTACTTCTCCGCCGCTTTCCTTCTTGCTCGGTACCGATCGAGGAGTGGCGCGACATCGCTGACGACGTCGGAGGCTTGTTCAAGGGCTGCAACGGCGTCAGGGAGAGAGGCGCGAGCAGCGGCGCCAACGGCGGCGTACTGTTGTCTTAGTAGCTCCTGCGCTTTCGCCGACCATGGCATTAGTTCACAGTCAAGGCAGACCCAATCAGTCTGAAATTCGTCCCAAAGGTCCGCTCCTGAGATTGCCGCTTGTATCCTTCGGATGAACTCAGCTTCCAGTGCTTTGTCATCGAAGAAACGCCTACCGGTACGCGTGAAGCAAATGCCGGGGCCATCATCGACGACGCCGAATCGTTGTCGCGCCGCATCTTCATCGCGGCATACCACCACCACCGCCCGCGAGCCCATGTGCTTCTCTTCGCAAACGACTTTTGCAACTCCCTGATGCCGGTAGTATGAAAACGCTTCAGTCGGATGCTCTAGTAAGTCTGGCGCCTGGCTCGTCTCAGATGGAGACATCGTCGGCGGCAGATAGATTAGCCATTTCGGATTCGAAGCAAAGCGGCTCATGACTTCCAGCGCCGCAATGCTGTTCTCCTCTCGAATCGTAACGGTACGGTGCAAACGCGTCGATATAATCCGCTTCCCAATAACGTCCTCGATATCGAGCACGTCATCGTATTTTTGTTGAGCGGAAAGGGCGGTTGCTTGTTCCTCCTCTGGTAGAAAGGGTTTGGCCGGCGCGTAGTAAGTTTGCAACGCGGGTACTGAGACCAATTCCTTCTCAGGATAACGAAGCGCAGTGAGTTTCCCGCCAAAGACGCAACCGGTATCGATGCAAATAGTGCGATTCAGCCATTCAGGTTCAGGCACTGGCGTGTGACCATAGACAACCATCGCTTTGCCGCGATACTCGGCAGCCCAGTTGTAGCGCACGGGAAGACCGAACTCATCGGTTTCCCCCGTTGTCTCTCCGAACAGCGCAAAGTCACGAACTTTTCCAGAGCCGCGCCCTTGCAACTCCTCGCTCAATCCAGCGTGGGCCACCACCAACCGCCCATCGTCGAGAACGTAATGACTCACAAGTTTGTCTACAAAGCTGACAATCTTTGCCTTTAGCTCAGGCGGTTCACGCTCAAGTTGTTCGAGAGACTCAGCCAGGCCGTGTGTAATTCGCACGTCTCGGCCGTTAAGTTTGCGCATCAGCTTGATGTCGTGATTACCCGGCACGCAGAGCGCCGCACCGCTCTCAACCATGCTCATCGCCAGGCGCAGCACGTCGGGAATCCTCGGCCCGCGATCAACGAGATCGCCGAGGAAGACTACCTTTCGACCTTCAGGATGTTGAGCTTCGTAATGCCGTGATGCTGCATTGCCATTCGCCACGGTGATCTGATATCCGAGCTTTCCGAGGAGCGCATGGAGTTCATCAAAACACCCATGAATGTCGCCGATGATGTCGAACGGCCCATGCTCATGCTTCAGATTGTTCCAGAGCGGCTGACGTTCGATGACTACATCATCAATTTCTTCCGGCGTCGAGAATTCGAAGACGTGCCGAAAGCCTTCTCGCTTGAGGTTGCGTATTGATCGGCGCAACTGTTGGTTCTGTTGCCGGATCACGTGTGGTCCAAAGCTGCGGTCGGCGCGGCCATGGTTTCGATCCTGGCAAAGTCTCTCCGAAAGATTGAACACAATCGCCACCGGTATCACATGATACTCACGCGCCAAAGCTACGAGTGGCTTACGTGCCTCCGGCTGAACGTTGGTCGCGTCAACGACAGTAAGCTTGCCGGCCTTGAGCCGCTTGGAGCCGATGAAGTGCAGCACCTCAAAAGCTGCATTAGTCGCTGCCTGATCATTCTCGTCATCGGAAACCAAACCACGGCAGAAATCTGATGACAGGACTTCCGTCGTCTTGAAGTGTTTTCGCGCAAACGTCGACTTCCCCGAGCCGGACGGACCGACAAGTACAACTAACGCCAATTCTGGAATGGTTACAGTCTTACTCAAGTAGTCTTCCTCTACGACTGGATCAAATTGAAAACTGCCATCTGTGTTGGTGCGCCAACCAATGGGTCTTCAGGCCCGACTGGTAAAAGCCTCACTTCATAACCGTGCGGCTTTGCGATTCGTTCCGACCAGTCTTTGAACTGCTCTCGCGTCCACTCGAAACGATGGTCTTTGTGACGCAGTTTTCCCGCTGGGAGAGTTTCGAAACGAGCGTTGTATTCGACATTGGGCGTAGTCAGCACCACAGCTGCGGGCTTCGCAAACTCAAACAACACTCGTTCGAACGCACTCAGACGCGGCTGATCCAAATGCTCGATGACTTCAATTACAGTCGCGGCGTCATAACCGGCAAGCCGCTTATCGCGATACATTAGCGAACCTTGAATGAGCTTCAATCGTTCTCGCTGACGAGTAGGCATTCGATCCAGTCGCAATCGGTCCTGGGCGATCTGAAGTGCACGGTAAGAAACGTCGAGCCCAACGATCTCATCAATGCTTCGATCTGCGAGCAATGATTGAAGCAATTTGCCCTCGCCACAACCGAGATCGACAACGCGCTTCGCGCCACAACTCTTGAGTGCCGCGATGACCGCGTTGATTCGTTGCTCATTCAAGTTCAAAGGCCTTTCAATCACCTCTTCTTCGGTGTTATGAACTCTCTCAGTGAGGTCAGGATCAGGCGACTCTTCATCAACCAGGCGGGCGAGTGCTTCACGGGCGAGGTCGCGCCTGTGTTTCAGATACCGTTTGGTGATTTCTTCCTTTTCGGGATGAGCAGCGAGCCAACCGCTTCCATGACGCAGCAGCTTCTCAATCTCGTCATCACCAACCCAGTAATGCTTTTCGTTATCGAGCACTGGAATAAGGACGTAGATGTGCGTGAGCAGGTCCTGCAATCGAACATGACCCTGGAGTTCCACTGTGTAATATGAGCTTGCTCCCCATTCAGGAAACTGCTCGTCCAACTCGTGGCCTTCCGCGACGACTTCATAGCCCAAAGGTTCAAATAATCGACGCAGGAACGCTTCACCACCTCTGCATAGAAGAACCGAAATCTTAGCCTTGAGAGGCATCTGAACTTCAGTGAGTTCCGGGCGACCTTTGCTCCTACCGGCCAATGCACTTCCCAATACGCGCGCGATCGCGACGCTAAGGAATGACGATGCGACGTAAGGACGATCGTTAACATACTGGTCGAGCGTTCCACCCTCACCGGTTGGGCCGCGTCGATTCCGCACCAGTGCGATCGGATCAACGTCCAGAAGCAGAGCCGCAGTACAACGCTCATTAGTCGCTTCCGGATAGAAAACATGCGCCTGCCCAAAGGAAAGCGGAAACGTTTGCAATCGAGACGGGTTCTTGTGGAGCAAGTACCCCAAGTCTGTTGCAGGAGCGTTCGTACTGGTGATCGTTAGTAGCATTGGTCTGATCGGTGTTGTCGAAAAACATGAAAATGCAGGAAAATTGCGGATGTTGCAAGTTGTGACATTTCGAATAGGCAGGCATTTACTCTTTCGTAAATGGATACACAAGCTCTCGAACAGTTTCACTATCGCTTAGCGCAAACAATCTTCTGGTGCGCGCCTCGAGCCGATAAACTGAATCCAAAAACATCGCTCCGCACCGCGGAATTGCGACCTCATTTGTTGGAAGAGAATCGTTCTTCCGCTGTCAACACAGTGATTGATGCCCGGGAGTTATACGGAGGTAAAGATATTAGAAAAGCCACAGTCCCACCCGACCTCGGCGGCGGGCGACTCCTGATCTATTTTCCCAACAACGATTTGGCTTGCGGCGCAGCCGAGCAAGAAACAGCGGGGTTCTTCGACGTAAACAACGTACCTCCATGGGACACGTGGGTTGCTTATTTACAGGATGAGTACAATCTTGACTCGTTTGACACCGAGTACTTGATTGCCTGGGTTCCTCCTGAATTGGTGAGCATTGCTAATGAGGGAATCGATGTCAATCCGGAGCAATGTATTATGTGGCTCTCAGACACGTCGGTTGAACTCGCAAAATCTCTGCGAGCGGAGAATTTGTTGAGGTAATGGCAATGAGTTAATTGGCACGAGGCTCATTAGTGCTCGCGCAGGGATTCGAGTGTTCTATTTCAGACGTTGCACGGCTCGCTCACACATCTCGCACTCGCATTACGGCGATACTGAACCGCAATACGCAGGACATCTCGACAGACCTGATGTTGAGGGTATTGGCCCCACTCGGTGTACAGGCGAAGCTGCAATTCAGGAGCGCCGCTTGAGCGAGACTTTCTTCCGCAGGCGAGCGCCTCTTCCAGAGCGATTTTAAGAGTTAGACTTCTTTAGTGCCCCCGCAGGGATTCGAACCCCGAACCAACAGATTATGAGTCTGCTGCTCTAACCGTTGAGCTACAGGGGCACAGGAGCTTAGCGGTCCGTAGAGAGATGACGCGATGAGTGTAACATGCCGCCGTTTGGTAGATGTATCGGCCCCAACTAATCATTTCACGCGTCCGCCAACATTAATCATTCATGTCTCTGTCACTACTAATCAAGGACGACACAGAACATGCCTAAACTAAAAAGAAATACTGCTTGGGGTCGTTTTGATATTGGCTTCGAGTGTACTAGTCGGAAGGCTGTTTATGTTGTTACCGACAACGTCCTCCTCAACGGACGTCGCCGGTGATCGATTACCCAGAAAACGAACGCGATAAAAATATAGAAAAGGCTGACCGCCACCAATGTAAACTTCGCGATCGAGCTAACGTAAGCGATCGACGGCCACGGGTTCGACAACGGTTCGCTGAGCATTCGCCAAAGCGCGAAGTTTTCAATCAAGTCGAAACCTGCCGTTACGATTTGCAGACGGGCCAGTTGGATTCCCAGCGCGACGAGTCGAGGTTTGGGTTTGCGGCTACGGCAATGGATCTCAGTGGCCGCAAGTAAACATGCAACCGCCACCGAACTCGCATAAAAAACAATAAAGAACAGATCGAACAGAAGACTTCGTTTTGCGACTTCGGTTAGCATCCGTCCCTCGTTGGAAAACCAATGCGAAACCGCATACTGCTTTTCGATATCAGCTTGTGACCGCCGTTCGGGCACCTGATGCTTCCAACTCTCAATGATCGCTTGCGCTTCCTTGACACTTCCCGCGCGTTCCAGTGAACCGATCCCACTCCGGGCCGTGTCGTTTTGTAGCAGGTTGTCTCCTCCTGCTTTGACACCAAACCAACAACTAATCGCGATTAACACTGGTAACAGAGGCCACAGGATACTTAGATACCCTTCTCGCAAAGGCATGAGGCGCCTCCTTTCTTTTCAAGCGCGCTTGAAACTCGGCTTGAGCCTGTCGCTTGGTTTGTCGAAACCGCGGTGGACCAGGGATCCGTCTGAATAGGGGCAACTCGCTGCCTGCATCGGCTCGTCCGATCGTAAAAGCCTCGCCAACGATCTTGGGATCGAAGTCGAACGTGTCCATGTTTGGTTCCGGATCCGGATTACAGCGAACTTCCAGGTTCTTCTTCTCGCAATCGCTCCGCGGTCTTAGTTCAAATATTTCTGCTTCGCCTCGCACCGTGGTATCCACTCGCTGCGTCTGGGCCATGATGTAGCTGAACGCCACTAGCGAATTCTCGAATGTATTTCTCGGATCGAAGGGCTTAGCCTCCGGTGACGCTTCGATCGCAATGATGTGGGTGGCGCCCCAGGTGATCGCCGCCTCGACTGGGCTATTGTGGATGAAGCCACCATCGATAACATTAATTTGCTCCACGATCTTGCCGGCGCCGATGTTTACGTTGTGCAAGTCGCGATAAGGAAACAACGGATAGATAGTTCCCGAGCCGATCACTACGTCAAGCAGCTTGTCGGGATTGTCGCTAAAACTTATGAAGCGCTTCTCGTTCGGCGGTGGCTTCGATCCAGTTTTCTGAGCATGGTAGTAGAAGTAAAGATCCTGCGGCATGTCGTTGGCCGTAATATGTCCCGGATTAACCTCTTGAGACTCGCTGAGCGGAAGGTTAGACACCGTAATCACGAGGTCCCGCTTCAACATGGAAGGGTTATTGACAATCCGCTGTGAGATGTCGACCAATTGTTGCTTTTCGTTCTGACCGGAAGCAGGTGGAAAGCCGCCATGAAGCTTGTCCAGCATCTTCGGCACTCTCCTGATAAATGCCCTCTCGATTTGGATCGACTTCGACAGCGAGGAATCTTTCCAAAGAGAATTAACTATCAGGATTCCCGCGAACATGAGCACCGATGCGGTCAGCAGTCTTACCAACCATCGTCGTCGGCCATGCCAGTCGATATCGAGGTAGCCCGCGATTCCACTGAGAACCATCACGAGTCCCAAAAACAAGGGCCAGGGATACGCCAATGAGCAAATGAGCAGAAAGAGCAACCACAAATGGATAAACGTATGAGATTCCAGTTCCGATGGCCATGCAGACAGACTTAGCCCGCGGGCGATCAACATCTCAACCATTGAGACAATGAGCATTAACCAGCCCGCGATGCGCCACCAGTCTCCTACCTTGTCCTTGTACATCCAGCACCACAATGCGCCTGGACGCGTTCCCAGAAAACGTATTGCCGTTCGCCGGATGCTTCGTATGACCGCGGCTACGACAACAACACACACAACTTGCGCGATCATGAATGCGGCGAAAGCAGATGTCAGAATCCCGAGATACGCAGCCAATCCGATTTGCATTACTTCCACCGCCAGCAGAAGCTGGCCAATGCGCGCCCAGTGCAAACGTTTGCGACCAAACAAAAGCACCGCAGAGGTTATGACTAATGCCTGAAGCAAACCGAAACACAAACCGAAGACGAAATTGAAAAAGGGTGAAGGCGTGA
Source organism: Pyrinomonadaceae bacterium (assembly GCA_036006625.1). Classification (GTDB taxonomy): domain Bacteria; phylum Acidobacteriota; class Blastocatellia; order Pyrinomonadales; family Pyrinomonadaceae; genus PSRF01. Next base: position 13,157 of record DASYPN010000055.1, read on the forward strand.
AGAAGTGTTCCTGGTGAAACGAAGTCCACATCTCGCGGATGGAATCCTGAGTATCCGGATCATTGGTCCCACCGAGAGCGACAAGCAGCGCATTAATCGCACCACCCGAAGTGCCGACGACAAGGTCAAAGTCGATCTTGTCGTACCTCGGATCCTTCTTCAGGTCCCTGAGCTTATTTTCAATCTGCGACACAGCGCCCGCCTGGTACGCACACTTGGCGCCGCCACCGGACAAGACCAGTGCGAGCCGGGGATCCTCTCCGGTGCTGTCTTTGTAAATTCTGAGACTACTGATGAGATCCTCGAAGGAAGTGCCGTAGGCCAAAGGTCTGGCGCTGCGAGTGGATTCATATATCCGCCTTGGTTCGTCGTAAGCCTGTAGCCAATCAGGTGGTAGTTCGTCGCGCCTTGTGAGAGTAAAGCCCTTGGGAGTCCCGTTCTTTTCCCGCTTAGCTCTTTCTTCTAAAAGGTGGTCCATAACTCCCGTTACCTCGTCGAGTCGATCTTTATCGAGGTTGGAGTTGACCAGCATCACTTCATGCGGGATGTCGATATTGCTGAGTCCGTGCGCTTCCAGTTTGGTGAAAAACTGCCGGTTGGCATCGGCTTCCGGAACGCAGTAAGACGTGTTTTCAATCACGAACGCGACGACCTTCTTGCCCTCGTCCCTTTTGTCCTTTCTGATAATCCTCTGCAAACTTTCCTGATGTTGGTAGGTGAAGTCAAACTCTTCCTGCTTCGGATCGATTTTCTGGATCTCTTTCAGGTAATAGGAAGGCACGATATATCCGGAGATCGAAACCGGACGAACGAAGAGGAACTTCAGTTGTTTCTTACCCGCGTACCGCCGCACATCGTCGAAGTCTTTCCACCCGTACTCGGCCGGCACGATCGCCGACACGTGATATTCGGGCCGCACAGTTTGAGACTGCCCACCCTCCGTCGCACACTGCGCTGACGGTTCATCCAACGAACGCCGGCATGGATCAGCCAGGCACCTGACGATTCTGCCGCCGACGGGATTGAGTTTTGCCAGAAACGCTTGTCTGATTTTGTCTTTCTGTGCCGTGTCAGAAATGGTCAGGAGATCCGCAATCGGCATCGCCGACAAAACCGCTACATCGATCAGTTTCTTGCTGTACCAATCGATCACTTCGTTGTAAGTGCCGATTGCAAACTTGAAGTGAATGTCCAGCCGGTCCTCGTGAGCTATTCGCTCCAACTCGTCGAAAAACTCCTGGTATTTCCTGTAAACCTGTTCGACGTTTTGATACTCAGTGATACCCACACGAATCTCTTCCGCCTTCACCGTAAAGGTAGATAAGAAGATGAGCAGAAGCAGTTTTACAGTCGTCTTCATTGGCTAACCGAGAAACAATACAAGTGCTGGGCGTTTTCCATAGGTTCCTTTCCTTCAAACGGACAGCGAGTTGTTCGCGGCCGGACGGAGGCGCGGAAAGGCTGGGGCGGAGTTCGTGGGTACCAGCAAAAAGACTATTCACGCGGTCAGGCGCGTCTAGCCGGGATTGCCTTCATCGCCTTTCTATTGACAAATGACCTTTTCGGCGATTTCGTTTCATCGCTTAAACGCCGCAACCAGGCGAACACCGCCAATGTTCCGCCGAATTTCACAGATGTAGTTTTGCCAGTGGAGTTAAAAATCCAAGCGCTATGGCCCTCGCTCTGCGTGAACTTGAAGTTTCACGTCGTGACAATGTGCCCAAGTTGTCGAGCGGTTGAAGGTGAACTCGCCGTCATCGAGCGGGGATTGTTAGCGTTGAGAAGTCGAACTGCTGCCGTAGCGAGAATTGTAGCGACTATCTGTATCAATGGAGCGTTATGGAGTAGCAGAGCAATGGAACTTTTCTCCCTTTGCTACTCCATATCATTCAGTGTAATTCGATGTGTAACACGCGGGTATTTGAGAACTGCAAATCGGGTCGATTACTTGGGCGAGATTCTGAAGGAATAGTTTGCCACGGGTTCGAAACTGCCATCCTCTTGCTTGCCACTTAACAAGAGAACATAGTCGCCCGGCGGTAGAGCTGTGACCGGAATCGACGGAAGGCTCACTCGATCCGCATTCGGACGAGACGTAAACGAGTCTTTGCGCCAGACAGTGTTACCGTCTGCCGTTTCAATTGCCGCACGATATTCCTTGTGCGATGAGGGGCGTTCGAAACTCAATGTTAACCGGATGGACTTAGCATTACTCGGCACCGCGAGGTTCGTACCACCACTGCCTCTAACACTGCCCGGGCTAATATTAAACGCGATAATGTCTTCGGATGGACGCTTTGGTGGGATGGCTCCTTCAGTCGGTAAGGGTTCCGGTCCGCGCTCCTGGAGCTGGGCCGCTAACTCCGCACTTCGCGCACGCTCAGCATCGGCTATTCGCTGCAACTCCTTCGACTGTTCCGTGAGTCGAACTTGCTCAGCCCGCAATTCCTGCAACTCGGTGCGCATCCTCATGCGCTCTACCAGAAGCCATGAGAATGCCGTGATAAGCAAAACTGCAAAAGCGACTCCTGCCACTCTCACTTTCGGCGTCAGACTGGCCCACAGTGCTGTGAAGAAAGATGGCGACGGCGATGGCGAAACTCTTCGTGGTACAGAACGAGCATCTGACACCACGCCGGCAAGTGCCTGTGAAAAATGAACACGGTCGCGCCCGCGCGCTGAGTTCAGAAAATTCTTTTCAAACTGCTTGCGTTCCTGATCGGCAAGCTCGCCACGAGCATAAGCGTCGACGAGTTCATCCTCGGCAATGAGCATTTGTTCGAAGACGTCTTCGTCCGTCAAATACTCAGCTTCGATATTCTCGCGCTCAGTTTCGGAAACCGCACCGAGTAGGTATCGCGTTAATCGCGCGTCCGCTTCTACCTTACCTAACAAACAAATAACTCCCCCCGCTATTTATATATGACGAGCAGGCAACGATACGTTTCAACTGCAATGAGCGAGACACTCACGCACGCACGTTTCCAAACTCATCCGGATGCGGTGCGCATTGATTCGCAGCGCATTCGGCGTGATGCCGAGTCGAGTCGCAAGTTGCTTGCGACACTTAATTCGGATGCCCTTTTCGTTCTCATAGTACGTGATAATGATTTCACGACTCTCGTCCGGAAGATTTCCCAGGCAACGATCGAGACACACACGTCGTTCTGTCTTGTCCGGATCCTCGTCAATTGTCGCCGCCAAGTCGTACGCCTCCTCGATGTCGAGATGCTTACGAAGTGGATTCCTGAGCGATTCAGCTTTCACCAGCCTGGCCACGCCCTGAATATAAGCATTCAGGTTGTAAACATTGGCTCCCTCATCGATTTTCCGCGCCACGCGATTGAGGGTCTCATCGGCTTCCACGTCCGGTTCTATCGCGCCGCTCCACTGAAAAAACTTAACCAGCCGCAGGCGGACAAATTCGTACTTCTGGCCCGCTCGCTCGCGATCCATATCGAGCATGCCAAGGAGGCGGTCAAACGCCTCTTTGGTCAAAGCCCATTCTTTTTTTAGTGAGGTTGGGGGATCCACCTCAAAATGCTCCATGGCGTAGCTTTACAAGTTTGTTTCGGAAGACCTGAAGGCGCGAATTACTTTTGCCGCGGGTAATTCTCGCCCGTTTCGAATGGAAAGAAAAGTCCTAATTCACTTCCATTCGCCCTGCAGTGTAAAGGCGGCCCAATAGTACGGAGACGACCATTGGTTTGTGCGCCACATGTTAACCTGTGCGGTTCTCAGTGCCTCTGCAGGCCTTTTTCCTTCCGTTAGCATTGCCTTGTAAAACATTCCCATTAGCTCGGCGGTGGCGGCATCGTCTACGTTCCAAAGACTCGCCACAATCCTTGGAACTCCCGCATACATGAAGCCGCGTGTCAAACCAACTAATCCTTCACCCCTGATGTCTTTGCCCAGTGCTGTCTCACACGCACTCAGCACAACAAGGTCCGCAGATAGTTTGAGATTGTACACATCATGTAATTGCAGGAATCCATTTTGTCGTTTCCCAAACTCGTCATACGACGAGAGAAGGATTCCGGAGAGTTCCGGCTGCTCACTGTTGAGAAGACCATGCGTCGCAAAATGAACATAGCGATACTGCGATAATTCCGGACTCGTTGCGGTCGCAACACTCGCACGAAAACCTAAAGCAAGCATCACATCCTTTTCGGGTATCAACGACTTAATCGCATCGGCTTCGCGTCGTGAAAAGGGCAAGCGCCCGAGTGTGCCGCGTCCCGAGCCAAGTCCATCGAAACTTCTCAAAGCCCTGGTCTGTGCGTTGGGAAGTACGAGATCAGGAGAGTTCTTGCTGCGATTACGTGCGACGCTCTTTGTAGTTGCTGCGAGGCGCGCGTCATCTTTATCGAATACTGCATCCGCGAGAATCGCTATTGTTTTCGGCGCCGGTTGACGGCCGCGCAACTCTTCACGCATCAACCCAAGAGCCGATGCCGATGGCAACAAGACAATTTCATGCTCGACGATTAATGGCGTCCCGGGTGTTGAAGTCTTAAAACTCACCGGCGACGGTAGCGCGGGAAACGGCAGATACTGCAAGGCGCCGTCAGCCACGATCACGATCCGTTTCTGATTCAGCTCGCCGGCGACTGGTCCAAGAATCATTTGCGAGAGCGTTGCTGATGTGCGTGCAAATTCATCGTCTGCAAGACGAATGCGTGTCTGTCTATGCTGAACTGTTTCGTCTTTAACTGAAAGATTGGGTGCGGTAAGAAGCTCGTATGCGCGTCGCGATAAACTTTCGATCCGAGAGCGCGCAGGCAGTTCGAAGCTCTTGATCGAGTCGCGTGTTACCGTCCACACGTAACTGCGCTCTTCGCCAAGCGAGTACTCGAGCAAAACAGTTTCCGGGTCGAGCACGCTTTGCTGAACTTGAGGAAGCGAAAGTGGAACTGGTTGGACCAACGCTGAGTATCTCGGGCTAGATGCTCTTATGAGTCCCTGTACCTGCTGGTACTCAGTGGCCAACTCATCCAACTGCTTCTCAAGCTCGGTTACCTTCTTAGTTGATGTAACGTCTTCAGCCAACTGAATCCGTTGTGCCGTCGATTCTCTGATGCGCCGCCGCAAATCCTGCTCTCGTTTGAGCAACGCGGCATCAACTCCTTCACGAATGTTTTCACGCCCTTCGGAAAGCATTTCAAGCAGCGACCGCGCACGCCCGCGCTCGCTTGCTTCAAAAGCTTTGACTACAAAAACTTCATCCTGACGACTCGTGTACAGTCGCATCAGTAGGTCAACGTAGAAATCGTATAACCTGTGAACTGTGGCGGAATACAACGCGCGCATCTCGTCGCCGGAGACTTTCGTGCGCAACGTGTTGTTAATCTCAAGCGCCTCTTCAACATTGCTTCGAGCCTGATCGAGATTTCCCAGGTCGCGCAAAACGCGCGCGATGTTAAAGAGCATTAGTGATTGGCCCGGACGATCGCCGATTGCCTTGCTCAATGCCAAAGCCTCGTTATAGCTATTAAGCGCTTGCTGTTTGGCTCCGTTGCGTTCCTGAAGATAGGCAATGTTGCCGAGTGTGTAGGATTCGCGATAGCGATCTTTGAGTATGCGCATCAGGGCAAGGGCTTGCCGGGAATCCTCAAATGCTCCATTTATGTCGCCCGAAGACGCACGCACCAATGCGATCTGCGACAACAGCGATGCTTCGATACGCTGATCACCAATTGTTCGAATGAGCCTGAGTGAATCCTGAAAGTCGCGAAGAGCCGCAGTGTAATCCTGGATCGCGACATCGACGTAGCCGATGAGGAGCAAAGTTATAGCTTCGCCGTTTTTGTAACCCAGATCGCGAAACAATCGCCGAGCCTGTTGATAGTATTCGATTGCCCGTTTTCGCTCGCCGAGCTCGTTGTAGATGAAACCCATTCCATTCAACGCCCGCGCCTCGCCGAGACGATCGCCAGTCAGACGAAAAAGAGGCGCAGCGCGATCGTAATGTTCGAGTGCCACCTGCCTATCGCCGTTGCTGTTATGCATGTTACCGATAGCAGTTAGCGTCTGGGCGCGGCCCTGAAGGTCGTTGGCCTTCTCGAACAATGCCAGCGCATGCGCGTAGTTATTCGCCGCTAATTCATTGTCGCTTAAATCTGTGAAGCTGTATCCGAGAAAGAGAAACGTCTGCGCCTGTCCCTTAAGATCATCCAGTTCTTTCCAAATCGTTAAAGCCTGCTGGTATTGTTCGACTGCCTTCGCTCGATTACCGCGGAAGTAATAGACTTCGCCAATATTATTGAGAGCTTGCGCCTCGCCGGCTCGATCGCTGGAGTCGCGGCTCAACTTCAATGCCACCTCGCATTGCTCCCAAGCCTTATCGGTATCGCCGAGGAACATGTACAGCGAACTGAGTTCATTTCGCGTCTCCAAATTACAACGGGCACTGGAGAACGTCTCACATAGCTTTTGCGATCGGATGAAGTACTCGAGAGCTTGCTTCGACTCTCCCAACCTGGAATAGATTTTTCCGATTCGTCGCAGGGCTGTTCCCTGTCGTTCTCTGTCATCAGTTTTTGTCCAAAGGACAATGGCTTGCTGGTACTTTGCCAGAGCCAACCGGCACGAATCGGCTTTACCGTCTGAACAGAGACGTTCAGCTTCGGCAAATACCTTTTCGGCCAACTGACGCTTCCCAACATCATCTTTGGCAGGGGACGAAGACAAGCTCGCACGAGGAACCTGTGGCCTCGCCGGAAGTTCACGAGCAGATAACGAGTAGAGCACGACCAGAATCGCCCCGCAGAAGCATGTCTCGAACGTTAGTTGATAATTCGTCTTGAACACTTACTACATAAAGTTTGACAACGTTATCGGCAACAGTCAGCGCTTTGCGTGACTGTTGCCGCAGTCTTGGTTTCAGACTCTACTCGATGAGTCCGGTTGCGATCGGCCTACGGGTGTCCGGAGGCGGATCGTCTGGATATTTCTTCGGGCACTGACAAGGCACATGATCGAGAGCGGGATTCTTCATGCTGCCGACCTTGTTACTCAAAACCCTGCTAAACGTCGGAGCGTCCTTGTTGGTCCCCAAAAGAAAATCGAATCCTGCCACGGTGGGATTGAAGAACAATTGTCCCGTCACGACTTTATCCGTAGCTCCTTTCTCCGTTTCTACCTTCTCCGTAACGTAGGGACATAATCGTTTGCCTCGCCGCGTTACGTCGATGTACTTAAGCAGGAAGTGTCTCCAATTGGTATCGTTGGCAAATTCCAGGTCCTTATACGATTCAATTACGTTGGACCAGGGGAAATACAGTGAAAGACCATGCGAGTATTGAACCGCAGGCCCGCTGTAACAAGAATGCATGACCATTGGCGGGTCGCCGCCGTCTTTTCCGAAGGGGTTCAGAACTCTCTTAACGTTTTGACAGGCAGTTCTAATGTAGTCGTTAACTTTGAGACCTTTCATGACAACGGAACCTGTCGCAGGATTCTGATCGTCGGGCCCGCGATCGAGAAGATCACAAAAGTCGTAGAGGTCAACATACTGGTCATCCTTGTACGACTGTGCTTCCCAATGGGCTAGCACCACTTGTCTCTTTGTTTCCGCCTCGCCGATCTTTGCAGTCAGTACGTTTGCAAGCTCCAACATCGCATTCTTAAGAGCTTCACATTTACTCAAATCACATGCTGACTGGTCGACAGATCGACCCGCCGGCAGGAAGTCTTTGTAATATGTGACATAACGCTCGACGATCCGGAAAACAAGCTCCTGAGCATCCATTGTCGGTTTTGTAAGTAAGTCGGAAAGAATTCGCTCGTAAGGCCAACCCGAATTGGGCTCGAAGCCCTCGGCTCCTACCGTGTACTTTACGTACTTGCGAAGTTCATAACCAATCTCGGCCATGCTCATCAAGCAACTATCGAGACCCAGAATGTCGATCATGAAAGCATCACCGACTTCCTTGCTAATACTCTCAGTGAGGTCTTGCTTCACTTCTCGAAGTACCCATTGAATCTTGGGGATACTGAGTTTGTCGAAAGTTTCATTGTCCCGTGAAAGAAAGTCGCTCAGGAGTCCATTGCCGTGTCCGGATAGAACCAGTAGGTAATGGTCGGCCTGGCCCTCCAGGATAATCGACGACGAGATAAAGTCTTTCAGCACTCCACGATAAGAGGTCTCGGTGGTATCTCTGGTAGTGATCGCGCTGTCCTGCAAAAGGCCATCTATGTCGCCTCGTTTGAGGATGTATCGCACTTCATTACCACCCAATCCACCGGCATCGAGTTGAGCAACGATTTTGACCTGTTTATCAACCTGTCTATCGATATCCCTCCGTCCATCGATATCCGTTTCAGTGGGTGGACAGTTGTTGCAACTGGGGCGAGGCCGAGCTCGCTTCATTTCCTTGAGCGCAAAGACGCACTCCTCTGCCAGATTGTTCTCTCCTGCGAGATAAATCATCGCGTTCCACAGTTTTCGTTTTGATTTGTCGGGATCAGTACTCATGGGGGGCCTCTTGTTTCGAAATTTGAGTCAGGGGGGTCAGAGTTTTCTGCTGCCTCGTTGTTAAGTGAAAAAACCGCGGAAAGTATTTCGAGTGTTAGAACTCGAGCAGTTACCTGATCAGGTGCGCCGCTATCGTGACTTGAAGTGTGCCTATGGTGCCACAAAGCAGCATAAAAAGCACATCGGATGGTTGGGTCTACAGCGTGAGGTATTTGTCCACATGCGCGGCAGTTCGACGACCGTCGGCGATTGCCCAGACGACGAGGGATTGGCCGCGTTCGATGTCGCCCGCGGCGAAAATGCCGGGGATGTTCGTCATTTTGTTTGCATCAACTGTAACGAGGCCCTTGGCGTTCAGGCTTAGGTCGAGTTGAGAAATAAGACCTTCTTTCTCAGGGCCGAGAAATCCCATCGCGAGCAGCACTAGTTGAGCAGGCCATACGCGCTTCGTTCCGGGGGCTTCGTTGAATGAGGAATCGATCTCGATGGTCTCAACAGCCTCGACAGCGCCTTCACCAATGAAGCGTCGCGTCATCACGGAGTAGCAACGCGGATCTTTGCCACTCAACGCAACCGCTTCTTCATGCCCATAGTCGACGCGATGGACTTTGGGCCATTGTGGCCAGGGGTTGTCGGCCGTACGCTTGAATGGTGGTTGTGCCAGTATTTCGAATTGGACGAGACTGCGGCAGCCGTGTCGCAGCGCAGTGGCGACACAGTCAGTACCGGTGTCGCCGCCTCCGATTACGATGACGTCTTTATCTTTCGCGGAGATGAAATCGGGTGTGGCGCCATCCAACAACCGTTTTGTATTCGCACGCAGGAAATCCATCGCGAAGTGAATGCCCGGCAGACCACGATTCTCAACAGAAAGATCGCGCGGACGACTCGCTCCACCACACAACACAATCGCGTCAAACTCACTCAACAATCGATCGGCGGGATAATCGCGGCCAACGTCTGTATTAGTGATGAAGTCGATGCCTTCAGCGGAAAGCAAATCGACACGACGTTGAACGATTGCTTTATCGAGCTTCATGTTTGGAATGCCGTACATGAGCAAACCGCCCACACGATCCGCTTTCTCAAACACCGTCACGCTGTGGCCCACTGTATTAAGCTGAGCCGCACAGGCCAAACCTGCTGGACCAGATCCGACGACTGCCACTCTCCTCCCCGTGCGGCGCAGCGGCGGACGTGGAACAATCCAACCATCATCGAAACCGCGATCGACGATGGCACACTCGATCGACTTGATCGTCACCGGCTCGTCTGTAATTCCACGCACGCACGAACCTTCACACGGCGCGGGACAAACTCTACCCGTGAACTCAGGAAAGTTATTTGTCTGGTGCAGGAGATCGAGCGCCGCGTGCCAACGACCACGATGAACGAGATTGTTCCAGTCGGGAATCAGATTGTTGAGTGGACAACCAGACGCCGCACCGTTCAGCAGTTCACCGGTATGACAGAACGGTATACCGCAGTCCATGCAACGACCACCCTGCTCGCGCAGAGTCGACTCCGCAAGGTGCGTGTGGAACTCGCTCCAGTCGTGAACGCGTTCCAGGGGCGATCGCAACACTGGAAGAATGCGTTCATGCATGAGCAACTGCTAATTTCTCTAACGCGCGCGCATAGTCGTTTGGCAAAACGCGCACAATCTTCTCGACAAATTGATCCCACGCGACGAGGATCTCAGTGGCGCGTTTGCTGCCGGTGTGCTCGGCATGCCGAAAGATCATGTTCTTCACGCACTCGATCTCAGCTTGATCTTCCAGTGCGGTTAACGAAACCATCTCGAGATTACAGAGTCTGCCCGCGTTCTCATCGAAAAGATAAGCCGTGCCGCCGGACATTCCGGCAGCAAAGTTTCGACCAACCTGGCCCAACACCACGACACGACCACCAGTCATGTACTCACAACCATTATCACCGACAGCTTCCACAACGACGTTTGCACCACTGTTTCGCACACAAAACCTCTGACCTGCTATACCGTTGATGTAAGTTTCGCCACTCGTCGCGCCATAGAACGCAACGTTGCCGATGATGACGTTCTCGTCCGGAACGAACGTGGAATTCTTTGGCGGAACGACAACGATCTTCCCGCCTGACAGGCCTTTGCCGAGGTAGTCGTTCGCATCTCCTTCGAGTCGTAGCGTGATGCCTTTCGGAATGAAGGCGCCGAAACTCTGTCCCGCAGATCCTTCGAAGCGCAGTTGAATCGTGTCGTGCGGCAGACCTGCTGGTCCGTACTGGCGCGTTACTTCGCTTCCGAGTCTTGTTCCGACAGCACGATGAATGTTGCGAATCGGAAGGGTCGCTGACACTGGTTCACCGTTCTGCAATGCGGGCCGGCAAAGCTCGAGCAGTGCTTCCGTGTGCTCAAGATTGTGCTGTTGTATCGTCTGACAGTAACGACCAACACTCGCTGGAACATCAGGCTGAAAAAGTATCTGCGACAGATCGAGATGTCGTGCTTTCCAGTGATCGATCTCGGCCAATTGCAGGCACTCCGTATGGCCCACCATCTCGTTCAAGCTGCGGAAACCGAGCTCGGCCATCAACTCACGCACTTCCTGCGCGACGAACATCATGAAGTTGACCAGGTGCGAAGGATCTCCCGTGAACTTCGCTCGCAGTTTTGGATCCTGCGTCGCCACACCGACCGGGCAGGTGTTCAAATGACAAGCACGCATCATGATGCACCCGAGCGTGACGAGTGGCGCTGTGGCGAACCCAAACTCTTCCGCGCCGAGCAACGCGGCTACAACCACGTCCCGACCTGTTTTTAACTGGCCATCGGTTTCGATCGTAATACGACTGCGCAGATCGTTCAGCACGAGTGTCTGGTGCGTTTCAGCCAGACCGAGTTCCCACGGAGCGCCCGCATGCTTGATGCTGGTCAGCGGCGAAGCGCCCGTGCCGCCGTCGTAACCGCTAATCAGCACGACGTCCGCACGCGCCTTCGCCACACCGGCCGCGATTGTCCCCACACCCGCTTCGGCAACGAGCTTCACACTAATCCGCGCCTCGGGATTTGCATTCTTCAGATCAAAAATCAGTTGGGCCAGGTCTTCGATCGAGTAGATGTCGTGATGCGGCGGCGGTGAGATTAGTCCGACACCGGGAGTCGAGTGTCTGACGGTCGCGATCCACGGATAAACTTTCTCTCCGGGCAGTTGACCTCCCTCGCCCGGCTTCGCGCCCTGTGCAATCTTGATCTGCAGCTCCTGCGCGTTCACGAGATAGTGACTCGTAACTCCGAATCTTCCCGACGCGACTTGCTTGATGGCGCTATTGCGCGAATCGCCATAACGATCGGGATCTTCGCCGCCCTCGCCGGTGTTGCTCTTGCCGCCGATCCGGTTCATCGCGATCGCGATTGATTCGTGCGCCTCTTTGCTAATCGAGCCGTAAGACATCGCGCCCGTTTTGAAACGCTTGACGATCGCTTCGGCGGGCTCGACCTCGTCGATTGAAACGGGTAGACGCGTTGGCCGGAACTTCATCAAGCCACGCAACGTGCAAAGAGATTTGTTGTTGACAAGCTCGCTGTACTCTTTGAACGTCGCATAACTTCCTGTGCGACAAGCCGCCTGCAGTTTGTGAACTGTAAAAGGATTGAAGAGATGTGGCTCACCGTCCTTGCGATACTGATAGTGACCACCGCTCTCGAGTGTTGGTTGATCGATAAACGCCGCGGCGTGTCTGCGTCGCACTTCCTCCGCGATCACGTCGAGATTCGCGCCGCCGATGCGTGAAGGTGTCCACGTAAAGTATTTGTCGACTGTGTTCTGGTCCAGGCCGATGGCTTCGAAGATTTGGGCGCCGCAATATCCCTGCGTGGTTGAGATACCCATCTTCGAGATGACTTTGATGATGCCTTTATTTATCGCATGCACGTAGTTGTGCAACGCGCTGTGTTCGTCGTGAAGAATCTCAAAAACGAGATAGGGATTTATCGCCGCAGCGCCGTAGCCGAGTAGTAAGGCGAAGTGATGCACTTCGCGGGGCTCGCCGCTCTCGACAATCAAACCCACCTGTGTGCGCGTGCCTTCACGAATCAAATGATGATGAACGGCGCCAACTGCAAGCAGCGCGGGAATCGGCGCCATCTCTGCGTCGATGTTGCGATCGGAGAGGATGATGAGATCGTAACCGGCTTTGATCGCCTCGCTCGACTGTTCGCAGATGTCTTCGAGTGCGGATGCGAGTCCCTCGCCTTCTGATGCAACCGCGTAGGTGATCGGAATCGTGATTGATTTAAATCCTGATCTGCCCCACGGACCATCTGAATCGCCGAGCAGTCGCAGCTTCTCCAACTCCTCGTTCGTCAGAATTGGCGATGACAACCGGATTTGTCGCGCACAGTCGGGCGACGGTTCAAGCATATTCGCTTCTGGTCCAACGCAGGTATCGGCAGACATCACGAACTCTTCGCGAATTGCATCCACCGGAGGATTCGTCACCTGCGCGAAGAGCTGCTTGAAGTAGCTGTAGAGCAACTGTGGACGCTCCGAAAGAATCGCGAGCGGCGTGTCGGTGCCCATTGAGCCAACCGCCTCGCTTCCAGTCGTCGCCATCGGCTCGATGAGTAATCTCAATTCTTCATACGTATACCCGAAGACACGTTGCCGCTGGAGAAGTGTTTCGGTGTTGGTTGAGTGAACGTAGGGCGGCTCCGGCAGATGGTCCAATGCGATCATGTTGGAACTGAGCCACTCCTCGTAAGGGTGTTCGCGAGCGAGCGTCTGCTTCAGTTCGTCGTCGCCAATGATCCGTCCCTGATTTGTGTCCACGACGAACATATTCCCGGGTTTAAGACTTCCCTTCGCCGCTATCCGCTCGTCTGCAATATCGAGCACGCCCACTTCAGACGCCAACACCACCAAATCGTCATGAGTGATGTAGTAGCGCGCCGGACGCAGTCCGTTGCGATCGAGTGCTGCGCCGACTGTGAATCCATCGCTGAAGACGATCGCCGCCGGGCCGTCCCACGGCTCGGTGATCAGCGAGTGATATTCGTAGAAGGCTCGCTTTTCCTCACTCATGAACGGATCGCGAGTCCATGGTTCGGGAACCATCATCATGAGCGCGTGCGGCAGTGAACGCCCGGCAAGCAGAAACATCTCGAGAGCGTTGTCAAACATTCCCGAGTCGCTCGCGTCCGGGTCGATTACGGGTAACACTTTCTGCAGGTCGTCGCCGAAGAGTTGCGACGCAAAGCGGCTCTCGCGCGCGTGCATCCAGTTGACGTTGCCACGCAGAGTGTTGATTTCGCCATTGTGCGCTAGATAGCGGTATGGATGTGCACGAGCCCAACTCGGAAACGTGTTGGTGCTGAAACGTGAATGCACGATCGCTAGTGAAGAGGTTAATGCATCGTCAAGCAGATCGGGATAGAACTGCGGTAACTGGCTCGCGGTCAGCATTCCTTTGTAGACCACGGTCTTGTACGAGAGGCTCGAGATGTAAAAGCCGTCGACGTTCGATCGTTTTACTTCACGCGACGCACGTCGGCGTATCACGTAGAGTTTGCGCTCGAAAGCCGCGTCGTCGTTCAGATCGTTATTGCGGGCGATGACGATCTGGCGGACGATGGGTTTTGACTCGCACGCGGTTGGACCAAGCGTCGAATCGTCTATGGGCACATCTCGCCAGCCGAGTAATTGTTGACCTTCCTCTGCGACGATCTGTTCGAGTATTGCTTCGCACTGTTGTCGTGACGTGTCCGCGACAGGCAGGAAGACCATACCGACGGCGTATTGTCCAAAAGCGGGGAGTTCGAACGAACATTCTCGTCGTAGGAAAGCGTCCGGCGTTTGAATCAGGATTCCTGCGCCGTCGCCGCTATTCGCGTCACACCCCGACGCACCGCGATGCTCCAGATTGCGCAACACCTCGAGTGCGTTTCGAACAATCTGGTGTGATCGACGTCCTTTTACATCAGCAACAAAACCCACGCCACAAGCATCGTGCTCGTTGCGTGGGTCATAGAGACCCTGTTTTTGTGGTGCATTTATCAAGAGTGCTCACAGCGCGCTACAACACCCATGCCATTCCCTGGAGTGCCGCAACTTGTTGGCGCTTTTGTATATTTACCAAAGCGGTGACAGGTCACCGCACTCCAGGGAGGCGCTCCCATCAAGCGACAACTTTGTAGGTTGGAGTCTTGCGACCTACAAGAATGTAAGCATCGTTTATCTCGCTATAAAACTTTTCACTTTGACTTGCAGGCGATTGCAATCCAACATGCGCCAATCATGGTTGCTGCCCCTTCAAAGAGTCCGGAACTGCTTTCGCGTGAACGGCGGGAAGTGCGAAAGCTCGGCTCGCTGCTCGAAATTAGTCGACTGCTCGCCGACACCAGCAATCTCAAAACAGCCTTCGCTGCGACGCTCGAAACACTCGGGCGTCACCACGGCATGTTTCGCAGTTTCGTGATGCTGCTCGATAGCGAGAGCGAGAAGATTCGGATCGAAGCCAGTTACGGGCTTAACCAGGATTCCACGCATCGCGTGACGTATCGCGTCGGCGAAGGTGTTATCGGGCGCGTCGTGCAAAGTGGAAAGCCCGTCGTCGTACCGCAAACGAGTCGCGAGCCGCTCTTGCTAAATCGCCTGCGCTCTCATGAGGAACACACGACGCGCAAGGAAGTCAGCTTCATCTGCGTTCCGATTCTGATTGGCGCAAAAGCGGTTGGCGTGCTCGGCGCGGATCGCGTCTACAAGGAAGAGCGCGACTACGACCGCACCACCAAGTTTCTCAGTGTTACTGCGGCGATGATGGCGCAGGCGCTCAAGGTGAGAGAGCGGATCGAGGCAGACAAAAAGCGTCTGCTCGACGAGAACACTCATCTCAAGCAGGAGCTGCGTGAACGCTACGATTTCGGCCACATTGTCGGCAATTCCAATCCGATGCGCCTGGTCTACGAACAGGTGACACAGGTCGCGCGCACAAACACAACTGTGCTGCTGCGCGGCGAGTCGGGGACGGGCAAGGAGATGATTGCCCATGCGATCCACTACAACTCACTGCGCGCCAGCAAACCTTTCGTAAAAATCAGTTGTGCTGCGCTGCCCAACACGTTGATTGAATCGGAGTTGTTTGGCTACGAAAAAGGCGCTTTTACTGGGGCACAAGCCCGCAAAAAGGGCCGGTTTGAACTCGCCGATGGTGGCACGCTGTTTCTCGACGAGATCGGCGATCTCGACCTGACTACGCAAGTAAAACTACTGCGCGTGTTGCAGGAGCGTGAGTTTGAACGACTCGGCGGCGTGGACACGATTAAGGTCAACGTCAGATTGATCGTTGCCACGAATAAGGATCTCGAAGAAGCGATCAAGCGGTCGCAGTTTCGCGAGGATCTCTACTACCGTCTGAACGTCTTCACGATCTTCATGCCGCCGCTGCGTGAGCGCAAACCTGACGTTCTTTTACTCGCAGAACATTTTGTCGAGAAGTTTGAGCGTGAACACGGCAAGAGTATCAAGCGTATTTCGACGCCCGCGATCGACATGCTCACGAGTTACCACTGGCCGGGAAACGTGCGCGAGCTCGAGAACGTCATCGAGCGGGCTGTTTTGATTTGCGATTCAAATGTTATTCACGGCCATCACCTGCCACCATCGCTACAAACTGCCGAAGGCTCTGACACTGTTACGCGTCTCTCACTCACGTCGGCGATCGAAGCCTACGAGCGCGATCTAATCCAGGACGCACTCAAGACCGCACGCGGCAATCGAGCCAAGGCAGCAAAACTTCTAGACAGCACTGAAAGAATCATCGGGTATAAGGTCAAAAAATATGGTCTTAGGTGCGAACGCTTCCGCTCGTAACTCCAACCTACATTTCTGTCGGCCAATTCGAACCCGTGCCTACAAATTTGTCGTCTGAAACATCCACAGATTTCGCAGATTGGTTAAAAACCATGTGTGCAATATGTGGATTAAGGATTGCTGAAGCTCAGATCAAGGAGAACCTAAGGTGGCGAAGTTATCTAATGTTGTTCCGACTCAAACCACTCGTGAGCTTTTGCGGATTGTGCGGGCGGCGCAGCCGATCCCGCGGGTTGCGGTTGCAAGAAGACTCGGCGTTCATCGTCGCCGGATCACGGTTCTGGTAAGACCGTTGCTCGACTCAGGCGTCCTGCGTGAAGGCGTCCCCGAGCAATCGGCACGTCGGGTTGGCCGGCCGCCGATCGGATTGTCCCTCCGTGCTGAGAATCATTTTCTAGTCGGCGTAAATCTCGGCGTCAGCCAGACGCAAGTCGGGGGCGCCACGGTTGACGGCAGAGTGATCTTTGAAGAGACGTTCGAAACGCCGCGCGATCCGGAGACTGCAATCGCACAGATCAGATCATCCATTCGTCGTCATCAACGTGATTTGCCGGATCGTGAGTTGGTTGTCGTCGGCATAAGTGTGGCCGGTCCGACGGATGTTGACGAAGGTCGCCTGCTTTACGCTCCGCACCAGGGCTGGCGAGACGTTCCCGTCGCGAAGATGCTTGGCCTGAAGGTACCCGTGATCGTCGAGAACAATGCGACGGCTGCCGCGATCTATGAGTCTCAACGTCGCCGGCGTCGCGGCGCGACCAGAACCGCCGGTGACTTTGTGCTGGTTCGTGCCGGAACGGGAATCGGTGTCGGCCTCGTTGTGGGCGGTGAAGTCTTTCGCGGTGCGACCGACATCGCTGGAGAGTTCGGACACATGACGATCGTCGCCGGTGGGAAGTCGTGCCCATGCGGCAACCTTGGTTGCTGGGAGCGATATGCGTCAGCTGCTAGCGCCCTCGAACTCTACCGCGGCGAGACGAATCGCGCCCGGCACACCTCACCGCAGAGATTCACGGATTTAGTCGCTCGCGCAAATGCTGGTGAACGCCGCGCACAAGTTACACTCGATCGCGTCGGTACACATCTCGGCATCGGCATCGGTAACGTAATCTGCGGACTCGGCGTTCCTCACGTCGTGTTGAGCGGCGATCTCGTTCACGGCTGGAACTTCATCGAAGCTCCGGCACGCGCAGCGATCGCTCGCTCGCTGTGCGGACGTCTGTCTGAATGGTCGCTCGTCGCGGGCGAAACTCACGGCTCCGAACTCGGCGGCGCGTTGGAAGTCGCGATTGAACACTACCTCGTCACAGTAATAGAAATCAGCAAGATCGCGGCCTAGTGAAATAGGTCCTATTGGACGTATAGGACCTATTTCTTTGTTCCTATTAGTGGATTACAGGGTAGTTGTCGTCCTTCGCTGCGCCGTTACCATTCCAATCCGGTTTCAGCACGACCTTGATGCAGTTGTCTTCCTTGTTCTTGAAGATGTCGTAAGCGTGCGGTGCATCGTCAAGACTCATCGTGTGTGTGACGACAAACGATGGATCGATGTCGCCGTTTTCGATCATCTGTAACAACGGTCGCATGTATCTTTGCACGTGCGCCTGGCCAGTTCTGATCGTGAGTGAACGCTGCATCACCGATCCGATTGGAAACTTATCAATTAAGCCGCCGTAGACGCCGATGACTGAGACGACGCCTCCATTTCGGCAACACATGATCGCCTCGCGCAACGCGTGCGGCCGGTCGGTTTCCAGCATCATCGCCTGCTTTACGCGATCGTACGCGTTGATAATTGCAGGTGCGTGTGCCTCCATACCGACGTCGTCGATACATGCATCAGGTCCACGGCCGCCGGTCATGTCCATCAACCTCTCGTAAACACTCTCCTCCCGATAGTTGATCGTTTCCGCGCCCCCATCTTCAGCCATCTTCAAACGCTCAGGCACTTCATCGATCGCAATCACTCGCTCTGCGCCAAGCAGAAGAGCGCTGCGAATCGAAAACTGTCCAACGGGTCCGCAACCCCAAATCGCAATCGTGTCGCCGGGCTTGATGTCGCACATTTCCGCGCCCATGTAACCAGTCGGGAAGATGTCTGAAAGAAAGAGCACTTGTTCGTCGGTCAGGTGATCCGGCACTTTAATCGGACCCACGTCAGCGAAAGGCACCCGCGCGTATTCCGCCTGTCCGCCGGCATAGCCGCCGGTCAAGTGAGAATATCCAAAGAGTCCGGAGGCGGCATGGCCAAACATCTTCTCAGCCATCCACGCATTCGGGTTTGAATTCTCACAGAGTGAAAACATCTGCTCTTTGCAGAAGAAACAATTTCCACATGCGATCGGGAACGGAACGACCACGCGATCTCCGATTTTCAGGTTGCTCACTTCGCGACCAACCTCGACGACTTCGCCCATGAACTCATGGCCAAGTATGTCGCCGCGCTGCATCGTCGGAATCAATCCATTGTAGAGATGCAGGTCTGAACCACAGATCGCGGTGGAGGAGATCTTCACAATCGCGTCGCGCTGGTTGAGGATCTGCGGATCCGGAACGTCTTCCACGCTCAACGTCGTCTTGCCGTACCAACAATTGGCTTTCATTGCTACATCGTCCTCCCTTCTGATCTGCGCTCATCTGATCGGTAGTTGGTCGCCGTTTCACTCGGCAACATCTCCGCGCCTTCAAGCTCACTCGCAGCAGCGGGCCGGGCTGGCCGCTGTGACATGTAACCGGTGCCAAGCAGTGTCGCGTCGGAGACTACAACTTCACCAACTTCCAAAACCTGCTTGAAGCGTCGCAGATCGTCGTCTAACTGTTGATTCGGTTCTTCGCCGAATAGTCTTGCGACCGCTGCGCCGAGCGCGCCGGCCAGCGGCTGGTATTCAAAGTTAACTCTCACGATCGTGCCGCGCCCGCCCGCAGCCTGCTCGAAACGAACGGCGCCCGCATTGTCGACGTCGGAGTTTTCCAACGACCGCCAGGTAATCACTTCGCCGGGAACGTCAGCGACGATCATCGCTTCCCATTCCACATCTATTCCCGCCGGCCCTTTGGCTTTCCAACGTGTACGGCCTTCACCGATATTTTCGACGGATTCCAAATGGCGCATGAAACGCGGCAGATTTTGGAAGTCGCGCCAGAAGTTGTAAACCTCTTCGAGTGGGCGATTCACGACGCACGAAGCGCTCGCGTGAATTCCCTGTTTGCCGTTGCTGAGTTGCATCGCGCAGATGACATCGAGAGTCGTGACTGCGAGCACATTCGCCGTTGCAAAAGTGATTCGTCCGCGCTTTGCGTCCGGTGCCGTACATGCAACTCCGAGACTGACGAGATCGAGTGCATCGCCGGCAACACGTGCCCACACTGCCTCAGTTGGTTTCTTTTGCGCAAAAATTCCGATCCCCGAAGCGAGTTCGCGCAGACCGTACAGTCGTATTAAACCCGTGTGTTTGTTTGAAACACCGGAAATGTTTGCAATGGCTCGCGGCGCCAGAAGTTCTGCGAGGCCGAGGCCAACGCTAAACCAACCTAAACCTCTTGCCAATCGTTTTGCACTCGAAGATGACAAGCCGGGTCTTGCTCCCACCACCGAGTAATTCGCGTCATACGAGCGCGAAGTTTGAAGTTCCTGATCGTTTGTTGATGATGACTCACCTGGATCGAACGTTCCTGTTTGCTGGTTTGTAGACATAGATGTCCCCCTTGCGAATAAATTGTTTGACGTGATGCAGTCAAACACCGTACCTGTTCGAACAAGTACTCGAAGTGTGCTTTTTGTGACTCATTGCGTCTTCTCATCACAACAAAAGGAACGCAATAAACTCGTTTCGAAATAATTCCATCGTCTACTAGGCACTACGTAAGAACGAACATGGGAGGGTAATCAATGGACACGAAAAATAAAGAATCGAAGGGTAGTGCCGCTACCGCTTCAAAGGCCGCAGCGAGTAAGAAACAGGATGAAGCGCAGGCGCCGGGTCAGGGTGCGACTAGTTCGCAAAACCAGGGCGGTCACAATCAAACCTCACAACAGAGACAACAAAATCAGGGCTCACAGCAGAACCGAAGCAACGGCGAACAGGATCTGATGCAAGATGCCAAAGACACAGCAAGCGAGGTTGTGAATCAAGTTCAACAACGAGCAGGCGATCAGATCAACCGTCAGAAAGAAACCGCGGCGTCTGAACTGAGTACTGTCGTCAATGCAGTGAGACGCTTCGGTGAAAGTCTGAACAACGAAGGCAACGGACCGATTGCACGTTTCGCGGCACAGTATGGCGACAAAGCCGCAAACAGTCTTGACCGCCTCGCGAAATACCTGCGCGATCAGGAACCAAAACAGTTACTCGAAGACGTGCAGAACTTTGGACGACGCCAGCCCGCACTTTTGATCGGTGGCGCGTTTCTGTTGGGATTCGCTGGAGCACGTGTGATCAAGTCGTCGATGGAGTCAGCCTCAAGCAGCTCAATGAGCCCCGCCGGTCAACGTTGGTCGAACACAAGCACTCAACCAGCAAAAAATACCGCAGAGGACACCGGCGCCGGGCCGCAAACATTCAACCCAGGTGTTTCCGGAGCGCAAACGTCAACATCTCCGAACCGCATTTAGTGAAGTAGGAGGTGTGACGTGCAACGGATGAATGAAAATCGCTCATTGGAAAACCGCCCGCTTGGCGATCTGTTCGGCGATCTCGCAACCGACATGGGCAATCTGGTTCGGCAGGAAGTTACTCTTGCAAAGGCGGAGATCACTCAGAAAGCGAAGTACGTCGGCAGGAACGTTAGTTATCTCGTGGTTGGAGGAGCAGTGGCATACGCAGCCCTCCTGGCGATTGTCGCCGCCATCATCATGTTGTTGGCGAAGGTGATGCCGGGTTGGGGCGCGGCGTTGCTGGTGGGAGTCGTGATCGCCATAGTTGGCTGGTTACTGATCGGCAAAGCAATGACGGCGCTTCAACAAGCAGATCTGACTCCGCGAGAAACAGTAGAGACATTGAAGGAGGACGCAACATGGATGAAGGAACAAATCAAATAATCGCTGCGGACTCGGATGAAAATACCGAACAATTGCGAGCGGACATTGAAGACACTCGAGCTGATATGTCGCAAACGATCAATGAAATTCAAGAACGGCTCAGTCCAGAACATCTGATGGGTCAGGTTAAAGAGACCGTTCGCGAAGCGACTATAGGAAAGGTTGAAAGAGTTATGGAGAGAGTAGGAGAAACGATTAGTGGAGTTACAGAGCCGGCACTAGAAGTGGCGGGTCGTGCGGGAACTGCGATTAAAGATGCCGGGTCGTCAGTGGCCGACAGTGTTTGGAAAAATCCGATTCCCGTGGCGTTGATTGGTCTCGGAGTCGGAATGCTGTTGATGCGAAACTTTCGCGGACAGAGGTACACCAGTACTCGACCCAAGCCTTCGCAAGGACGTGTTCCGAACTACGCGATGGGCAATGAAGGCCAGATGCTTCAGACACAGGGCAGTGGCACTTTCAATAACGTGAAGGAGACTGCGAGTGATCTGGCGAATCGCTCAACACAGGCGCTGAGTGATCTCGGATCGAAAGCGAAAAATACTGCGTCGACAGTGGGGACGCGTTTTGGGCAATTGCTGCATGACAATCCGCTCGCGATCGGTGCGGTTGCGGTTGCAGCGGGAACGGCAGTGGGACTCGTGTTGCCGTCGACGCGACTCGAGACTGAGTACATCGGCGAAACTGGTGAAAAGCTGGTTGATAGAGTCGAAGATGTCGCCCGCGGGGCACTCGATAAGGTTCAGGATGCAGCGCGGCAAATGGCGCCGGAGGGTCACCCACAACCACCACCGGCCTAGCACGATGAATATGGCGCCCACCAGCGCCGAAGGCGCGAAATATGATAGCCAGGGGCAAGCGCGAGCGAAGCGAAGCGCGTCGCCCCTGGGTTAGGAAGAAAAATAATATTCGAGCACTGAAAGTGCGAAATACCATCGTTTGTTATTCCGCTCTTTCAGAGCTCAATGGGTCATGATGTTTTTAACCAGGGGCGACGCACCTCGCGTTGCCCCTGGCTATCATAATTCGCGCCTTTGGCGCTCTACATCCGAGTCAAGAGGAGGGCGAGTGAGATTAAGAGTTGTAGCCGTATTGTTGTTGCTGCTGTCGTCAACGGGATGCGTCGTCGTTGGAGGTTATAGTAGCGGTCGCGGATTCTGGATCTGGCCGGGATCGATCGTATTCATAGTAATCGCCCTGGCCCTGTTTCTGGTTTTCAGGCGACGCGGGTAAGATCGATCACTTGAGTATCGCGGCTTGGGCGCTGAGTGATAGTTGGTGCCAACGCTGAAACGTGTTAATAGTTTCCGGCCTCACGCGAACGTAGGCGGTTTGGAAGTAGAGCGTTTCAGGCCGGCGCCAGTCGAGGCGCACTATAGGATTGAACGACGCGGGCGTCGTGGCCACTGAGTTCGCGTTGCGAGTGCTGGTGTTGGCATTCGCCTTTTTCGTAGTCGTCTTCTCATCGTAAGCCACCGACGCTGCAATCAACTGCTCACCGAGGGGCAAACGTCCCTGCGTCGGAGTCTTACCTCCCGCATCATAAATCGCAACGTCGGTATCAAACGCAGTTGCCACCTTCGAAGCGTCGGGACTCCACACCGGCAACGCATCCGTCAATCCATCGTCAAGCAGTCGCTCGGTACCATCCTGCGCAATCAAACGAGGACGACCGGCCGGCAATTTGCCCTGCCGCTCGCGCTCATTCCACTCATCCTCTTTGCACGCGAGCGCTGCCATAGCGTGACCATCAGGGGCCCACACGAAGTAGAAATAGATTAATCCGTCACGCGAAGTGAGTGGCTTGAGATCGTAGCCGTCGCGATTGCAGATGTAGATCTGTTCCGTGTAGAAGCTCGCGACCGGAGCAAATATCGGAGCGACCGACGTCGACGGCGACGGGATTGGCGAGCCTGAGGGTTCAGGCACGGGCTCCTCGTAAGGCGTCGGGCTCGGACTCGCCACGGGGCGTTTGCGGGCGATGAAGTTGATGAAGCTCCCATCGGGAGACCAGGTCACAGTTTCCGGAAAAACGCAGGCGAGATCGGGTGGAATCAGGTTGCGCAGAAACTGTCCGTCGGAGTTGTAGAGATCGATGCGAAACGTCGAACCGGGATCGTCCGCGCCGCCATAGAGAGCAAGCACACGCCGGCCGTCAGGAGACGTGACCGTTCGAACGAGTGCTTCGTCTTTGCGTCTGGCGGCAAAGTCGTTCGCGATAGCGGGAAACTTGTCGAAGTCTTCGATTTCAGTTGACGGTGGCGAAGTGTCCGGCGTGAGTCGATAAGCAAGGTTTCGCGCCGGCACGTCGCGCAGCACGCGCGGCCTCACGTCTTGCCGGTCGATAACTGAACGACAGCCAGCCACAAAAAAGCACAAAAGACACAAGAAGATTTTTTTAGAAGCGATCATTGATTAGTTCGCGAACCAGGCCGGGGTTCAACGCAAGAATCGTACGGATCGTGCTGCGTGGCGAGAGATGATCCTCGTCGCCTTCGTCGAGCTCGACACAGTTGTGTTGAATTGAACGCGCTAGTCGTCGCGCAATGGATTCGTAATCGGGCGTGCTCACGATGTAAGCACGCACTGCCATCGCGCCAATTAGATCGCAGGTGATCTCTTCGCTGCGCTGTCCGTGAATGTCGAGGCCCGTAAGATCCGAAGCCTTGTTTCCAACCGCGGCCACCAGCGTGCGCAAACTATCGTTGTCGCCGTCGGCAACGTGCATCAGCTCATGGGCCAGTACGCTAATCATTCCTTCGTCGGAACGTAAACCTGCGAGAAAAATCGTGCCGAAAGTTATCACGTGTGGCCGGCTCAAATACACCGACGCATTGTCGCGTGCTTCCATGTCGGGCCTGACGCGTCTGACTTCACTCACTCTTGCGATTGCCAGTCGCAGCTTCACCTGGAACTTCGGAGCCTTTTGGACCCCATACTCAGTGGCAAGTTGGCGCAGCGAACTGATAACGAGAGTCTTCGCGACTGGAAGCAGTCTCTGCGCACGCTCGGCGCCGGCACGCGCATCCGGACTCGTAACCGGTAACGAAGGCCGTCCCTGCATCTCGTCGATCGCGATGCTGCTCTTTGGATCGAGCTTCGCTTGCGTGCACACAACACCGATCGCGTCATCGAGCAGCGCCTTCGTTTCAGCAGACATCGAAGGGCGAACGCGTGTTGAATGCGAGCCGGGTTTGGGATTGGTTTGAGCGACCGCTGTGGAGAGACACAACAACAGAAGAAGTTCCACGCAAAGACGCAAAGGAGCAGAATAAGGCGCTAAGAACCACCATTGCGTCTTTCGTCCAAACGCTGCGTCTTTGCGTGAAATATTCTTCATAACTA
The DNA here is from genome assembly GCA_036006625.1 of Pyrinomonadaceae bacterium. Lineage (GTDB taxonomy): Bacteria > Acidobacteriota > Blastocatellia > Pyrinomonadales > Pyrinomonadaceae > PSRF01. The sequence goes on from DASYPN010000055.1 coordinate 37,857, forward strand.
CCGGTGTCGCCAAATTGCTTTGCGCTTCTCCATGAACGCCTTCACGCCTTCGTTCGCGTCCTGAGTCTTCATCAACTCGTGCAGATAGATGTTTTCCTGTTCGCTTAGTGCGTCTTCGATTGATCGGCCACGTCCGAGGTCGAGCGATTGTCGTGCGTAACTCAGCGACGTGCCCGACAGTTCTCTCAACTTCGCCAGCACCTCGAGCAGTTTCGGTTCGAGATGTGCTCCGGGTACGACGTGGTTGCACAGACCCAGCCGTCCGGCTTCGACTGCATCGATAATCTCGCCCGTCAGGATCAACTCTCGCGCGCGCCTTTCTCCAATCACGCGCGGTAAAAGCACCGCGGCAACAGGCGGGAACACGCCCAGCTTTATCTCAGGCTGACCAAACCGCGATCGGTCTGAAGCGATGACGATATCGCATGCAGCGACGAGTTCACAGCCGCCGCCAAGCGCGGCGCCGTCAATCAACGCGATCGTTGGTTTTGCTGCTTGCTCGAGGACACGGAAGATCGAGTGGAACGCATCGAGCATTTGAAAGATTGTGTCCTGGACGTGATCTTCAACCGCAACTCCGGCGCTGAACGCGCGACAGTTCTTGTCGGCGTCAAAAACAATCGCGACGATCTCGCGTTGATTGCTTTCACCGATCGCCTTCGCGATCTCGCGCATCATCTCGATGTTGAAGACGTTCAGCGGCGGACGCGCGAACGTGATTCGTGCGACGCGGTCTTCGATCATTAAGCGGATGTTTTGGTAAGTGGATGCCATCGTTTGCTTCACAGGATTCAGAAGATTTTCAAGATTTACAAGATAATCCTGCTAATCCTGCCAATCTTCTTAATCCTGTCTAATAACTCAACTAAACACCTAACCACCCCCGGTAAATTCGCTTCTGTGCTTCCGTGGCGCTGGGCAGCGGAATAATGCGATACGTTCCCTCACGGCGCTCGCCGAGTTTTATCAACAACGTGCTCAAGTCGTCGAAGCGAAAGATCGTCAGGTTGATCAGATCGCCGGGCTTCTTCTCCGCCATCCGCGCGTTGAAGAACTCTCGTGTCACCCGCATGTTGTCCATCGCGACGATTTGATCACCGGCATTGAGTCCCTGTTCGTACGCGGGCGAACCCGCGTAAACGCGTCTCACGATCAGTCGATCATCATCCATCGCAACATCAGCACCGAAGTAAACACTACCTGTCCCGCCACCCGTGTCGAGACGCAATCCGGCAGCTTCGAGCGCCGCGTTGTAATCAAGCTCCTCCGTTCCGCGCACGTACTTATTGAAGAACTCCTCAAGACTCGAGCCCGCCATCAGCTCGCACGCCTTTTGAAAATCGCCTGGCCCATAATTGCGGTTCTTCTTGAAGAACTCCGCATAAAGATAACGCATCACGTCGTCCAGCGACTTCGCTTCATTGCTGCGCTTGCGAATTTCCAGGTCGAGCAGCAGGCCCAGCAGCGCGCCTTTGTCATAGTACGAAACCTGCGAGTTTATCGAGTTTTCATCCTGGCGGTAGTACTTGATCCACGAATCAAAGCTCGACTCCTCGACATTCTGCTCGAGTCGTCCCGGTGTGTTCTGCAACTGCTGTATCGATCTCGCGGTTGCACTCAGAAACTCACTCTCGCTGATCAGCCCTGCACGACGCAACGAGAGATCGGCGTAGTAATCGGTGATGCCTTCCGCGACCCAGAGAACCTTCGTGTAGTTCTCCTGCGTGTAATCAAACGGCCCGAGCGCATCTGGCCGAATTCGCTTCACGTTCCAGAGATGAAAGAACTCGTGAGACACGAGGGAGAGAAAGCCACGGTAGTCGCGATCGGTTTCCGCGGCGTTCGGCGCTGCGGAAGTCGCGCGGTCGCCGGTGCGAATACGGAATCCGAAACGCGGATAGCCGAGCGCCGTCGAATTCAAGTGTTCGAGTCCGCCACCGGCATTCGATCGCAGATGAAGAATGAAGGTGTAGTCGCGATAAGGAATCTCGCCCATCAACGCGGCTTGCGTTTCGACGATCTTCTGCACGTCGACTCGCATTCGTTCCGAATCGTAGTTCCCTTCGCCATCGATCACGATGCGATGCGGAATGCCTTTGACGTTGAATACGAGTGTTTTAAAATTGCTGGCTTCGAAAGGCGAGTCGTAAAGAATGTCGAAGTTCTCGGCACGGAACGTATTCTTCTGACCCGGCATCACGGGCAAACCAGTTGCTACTTTCCAAACATCCGGCGCGAGCACGCGGACAGTCGAAGGACTCTTCAGAAAGCCTTCGAGATACATCAGCAGCGTCGCGTTGTTCCAGAACGCGTGTCCTGAGTTCAACTCACTCGTGCGCACCGACAGTTCGTTTGCATAAACGCGATAAGTCGCATGCCATTCGCGCGCGCCGTTCGTGACCACGCGCCACGTGTCTTTGTTTGTCTTCTCCCATTTCAGCGGCCGGCCGGCTGCGTCGGCGGCGGCGAAGTCCTGCACGTGACGCGCGAATTCACGCACCATGTAGGAACCGGGTGTCCACACGGGCATCACAAGCCGCTCTTCCGGCGGGCCGTTCATGGTTCGTTTGATGGCGATGTCGATGTCGAATAAATGCGTGTGGGGCCGCGGCATGGCCACGGTGAACGATATGTCGACCGGCGTCGTCTGTGCGGCCGCGAGAAACGGAAGAACGAGCAAAAGGGCGGCGGCGCACACTACTCGGCGTCTGTGCATTCGATAAACATCTTTCAAGAAGTTGATGACACGTGCGCTTGAATGTTACTACGAAGCGGTGCGATCCGGGCAAGGTTGCTGTTACTATCTCCCCGCTTTACTGAAACACACTCAGGAACACGACAAAGATGTTTAGACGTCTGATTGCGACCTCTGCAACGTGGTTTACTTTGCCGATTCGGTTCGGACTGGCGGCCGTGATGATCGCGCACGGTGCTCAAAAAGTGCTGGGCAGCTTCAACGGTCCCGGTTTCAAGACTTTCATCGGCGGCACAACGCCATTTGGATTCATGCGACCGGCATGGCTCTGGCTGGCGCTCGCTGCGCTTTCCGAATTGGTTGGAGGTCTGCTTGTTGGTCTCGGGTTTCTAACTCGTGTGGGAGCGTTCTTCATTGCGTGCGTGATGCTGACGGCAATTGTGGGAGTGCACTTGCCGGGCGGCTTCTTCGCCGGGAACCGCGGATATGAATATCCAATGGCGCTGCTCGCGATGGCGCTGGGACTGCTGATCGCGGGCGGCGGGCAGGCATCGATCGACAGAGCGTTGAGCGGAGGAGCGGGTAATCGGAGACCCTATAGGACTAAATAGGGCCTGGTTTGATTCAACGACATGCGGCGCTCGCCCCTCATCGTCATTTTTACGACCGTCTTCATCGATCTCGTTGGTTTCGGAATCGTTATTCCGGTGCTGCCTTTCTACGCTGAAGGCACCGCGTTCAACGCCACCCCACGCACGGTCGGCCTTCTCTTCGCCTCCTACTCGATCATGCAACTGATCTTCTCGCCGATTCTCGGTGGACTTTCAGACAAGCATGGGCGGCGACCGGTGCTGCTGCTTTCTATCATCGGCACCGGAATTGGTTTTCTGATCCTTGGACTCGCAACGACAGTCTGGATGCTATTCATCGGTCGCATTCTCGACGGCATAACAGGCGGAAACATCTCGACAGCGCAGGCTTACATCGCCGACATCACGACAGAAGAGAATCGCGCGAAAGGTATGGGATTGATCGGTGCTGCGTTTGGTCTCGGATTTATTTTTGGGCCAGCGATCGGCGGGATTCTGAGTCACTGGGGCATTCACGTTCCGTTCTTCTTTGCGGCGACACTCTGCTTTGCGAATGCGGTGCTGCTCTACTTTAGACTTCCTGAGACAGTCACGGCCGATCATCCTGCGAAGCACTCCGCCGCCGGGGGTCGTAGTCTGCGCCACGTCCTCGATTCGTTGAAACAGCCGAAACTGGCGTTTGTCCTGAGTATCTACTTTCTGTTCATCGTCGCTTTCTCGATCATGACGACGTCGTTTTCGCTCTACACGATGTTTCGTTTCGGCTACGACGCACAGCACACAGGCTATCTCTTCGCGTACGTCGGAGTGATCGCAGTGATTATTCAGGGCGGCTTGATTGGACGTCTGGTGAAGCGTTTTGGCGAGATTCCACTCGTGATCTTTGGAGCGCTGTGTTTCGCGATCAGTTTGTTTGCGGTGCCGTTTGTTGGACCGGCGGCGGGTGGATTGGGAGCCCTGTTGATTGGGGGCGGAGTTTTTTCGATGGGCAACTCGCTTGCGACACCGGCGCTGACCAGTCTTGCGTCGAAAAGTGTTGGAGCAGCGGAACAGGGAGTTGTTTTAGGGGTGACGCAATCGACGGCGAGTTTGGCGCGTGCCGTTGGACCTTCGTTGACGGCAATTCTGATCAGCAGCTCGATCGCACATCTCGGCGCTGACGGTGTTCTACATTACATGAGCGACCGGTCGTTGTTCGTCACCTTCTGGACCGGCGCAGGAATCATGTTCGTTGCGTCTCTACTCGCGTCTTACTATACAAAGGTATCTCGGAACGTACTGTAGGGGCGACCCTCCGTGGCCGCCCTCGGTTTAAATCGCGCCTTTTGTTGAGGAGCGCATTCCAACCGAGGGCGGGCACGGAGGGCCGCCCCTACAGTACGTTCCGAGATTCGTATTTCACTTTGCGAACTGGCCAATCGGACCTTCGGGGTTGATGAGGTCTTTCAAGTTTGAATAAGGCACGAGTACATACTGCGGACCGGCGGCGTACGGGCCGACTTGATATGGATTGAACTCGATGCCGAGACCTTTTTTCGTGATGGTCCAGCCCAGATAATTGTCCGCTTTTGCCGCTGCACCCTTATCGATTTCCTCAGCCATTAAACCCTTTTCTGCAGCCTGCTTCTTGAGATCGGCGATGCAGTAGTTTGCGATCGCCTGAATATACTTCGCGCCGGGTTTGAAGAGATCGGCGAGTTTTAGTGGCTTACCGTTTTTCAGATCGAAGTTGAGCGGGTCTGAATAACTATTCGGATGCGCAGCGCCCTGGAAGTAATCGCTGACTTCGAAATCAATACTCACCAGATCGTCCTGTGCCAACGCCACCGTGTAACCAATCGTCAGATCGCTCCCCATCGAATTTTCCGGACGAGTTTCCTCGGTGGTCTCGCCTTCTGCCGGCGTCATGTCTTTCTTAAAACTCGCGACTTTCCTCGTTACTGCTGCACGAGCCGCCTGATTAAACTTCTCCAGGTTCGGATTGTTACCGCCAGTCAACTGCGGATACTGCACCGCAATTTCATAATTCAACTTCTTGTTGTTCTCTTTGATCTGCTTCGAAACCAGATCGACGTCGCCAGTTAAATAGATCGGCTCTTCGTGAACGGAGAATGCAGTCTTCTTGTCACCGGCTTTCTGATCTGATGGTTTGGACCAGTTACCGGCGAGTGTGATCATCCCGTCTTTCTGATCGACAGTCCAAATGCCCTTGAACAGACCTGTTTTGTTGCCTTTCGGATCAAACTCGTCGAGCGTTAGATTCCCGTCCTTGTCGACCGTGCCGCGTAAGTCGATGCGGGTGCCAATTTTCTGGTAGAAATAGCTGCCCGCGAGTTGGTCACCGGTGCGCACGAGTTTCATCTGCAAGTCGAGCGACGTGCCGATCGAGCCTTTGAAGTGCTTTGTTTCGGCACCGACTATGCTGCCGCCCTGAGCAGGGTCGAGTTGCGAAACGGGTGAAGGCTGCGTTGTTGGCGGCGCCGCTGGCGGAGTTGATGTCTTGCGACAGCCGATTGAAAGAAACAAGCAGAGGAGGATCAGGGAGACGCGTGGCTTCATGCGTCTATCTTACCAAACGATATCAAACCGAGCGCTGCGATCTCTGCACGAACATCGGAAAAGGTCAGTTGGGAGAGTCTGCCTCCGGTGAATAGTGGTTCGTTGGTGACGTCGGCAAGTGCAAACGGCGGCGCGTGGAAATTGTTGAGCTCTTCGTCAGTTTCAAAGCTGACTTCGGCGAGGACGAGGCCGAACAAATCGCCGAGGAACATGTCCGCGGAAAACCTGTGGCCTTCGAATTCAAAGTGATAACGGTTTTTGCGAATCTCGTTGCTGTTGAAGAGAGTCGCGAGTGTCTCAGCTTCGAGGGCGTTTAGATAGGTGTTAGTGATGATGGTCCGCGACAGATCGTTCGGGTCGGGCGCGAACTTTTGCGTGAGCTTCGCGGTCCACTTGTTTGAGAGCGGCTCGCGTACTTTGCGCAATCGGAGACGCGAGCCGCTCATGTAGTTGTCGGTGATTTGCAAGTGTGGATCCGCGCGCGTCAAGCCTTCAGGCAAATCACTCAACAGGTAACGACGCTCCCGCTCAACGCGCGCGTACTTGCTTTCAGGAACTACCGTGTTTTGATCTGTAAGCTTGGCGACACCCATGACTTCTACAAATTGTTTCACGCAAAGGCGCAAAGGAACGCAAAGACGCTGAGAAGAAGATTATGTTTTTCTTTGCGTCTTGGTGTACCTTTTGCGCCTTTGCGTGAAACCGTTGAGAGAGTTCTAAATCTTTCCGGCCTTCATGTCAGCAAGGCGCTTCTCGAATGCAGACGTGTCGACCTTGTCTGCCTTACCGCGTTGAATCGCCTGCTCGGCGACTGCGAGAGCCTCTTCTTTCTTACCAAGCTTATATAAGGCATTCGCTTTGGAGGCGAGGTTGCGGAAGGTTTCTTTTACCTTGATCGATCGCTCTATCCACTCCATGCCCAACGCATCATCAGCATTATCCTTATTGTTGATTAGGTAGTTGCCGGCCACGAGCGGCGTTTGCCAATCATCGGCTTTCGCGTTTGCAACAGTCGTCTTCAATCGGGAAAGAGTTGACGCGGCGACATCCGGCACCTTGATCGTGAACGGCACGCTGATCTTCTCCCAGCGAATGTTCACCTGCGCTGAGTCGTCGCCGACCGGATCGAATGAATACGTGAGCCACTCCTCACTCTCATTGAGCCAGACCGGTTTGGTCTTCACACGCAACGTGTCTTTCGCCGGATCGTAATTGAAGCTGCCCCACTGATTCGCGGTGCCGTTGAACACGATCGTCCACTCGTCTTTACTATTCGGAATCGTGTGCAGGCTGTAACTACCGGCAGCGAGCTTTTGCCCGTTGATTAAAACGTCATCGGAAACGACGAACGTGGTCGCTTCGTTCGCACCAGTGCGCCATACGTGGCCGTACGGCACGATCGGAACGTCCTTAGGTCTCTTGTTTTGATCGTCAAGGGTAGCTTCGCCCTTGGCGGTCTCCGCCCATCCTGCCGGTGGGTCGCCCCAAATCTGACGGCCTTTTACGCCGGGACGACTGTACGTGATCGTCACATCGGTGACTCCGATTCTCTGCATCACACTCGCCATTTGACTCGGGCGCGGCGTGACTACCTGTGCGAACACCGCACCGGCGCAGCACAAAACAAACAACACGACGAACAGGGAAACAGAACTACGCTTCAGGCAACTCATGATCTCTCTCCTGGTGATTGGATTCGGGGTCTGCATTATACGTCATATAGGTCGTATATGACCTATAATACCCGCGCATTCCAGCCGCATTTTTGGAGGACCCTTTCAAATGTCTACGCGTTTGTCTCTGATCGTCTCGCTCGTATTCTGTTTTTTAGTTTTTAATGCAAAAACCGGTGCTCAAAACGGACACGGCGCGCCAACCCAAACTCGTTTGCTCCGCACTCCGACCGTTAGTGCAACTCAGATCGGTTTCGCTTACGCAAACAACATCTGGGTTGTGCCTCGTGCCGGTGGAGGGGCACAACGATTGACGAGTTTTCAGGGACAGACTGCGAATCCACACTTCTCTCCCGACGGCAGATGGATCGCGTTTAGCGGTGAGTATGCGGGCAACTTCGATGTTTACATCGTGCCGTCCGAAGGCGGCGAGCCGAAGCGTTTGACGTGGCATCCCGGCGCTGACCTCGTCGAAGGCTGGACACCCGACGGCAAGTCGATTCTCTTTTCCTCCAATCGCGCGACGTGGGCGCCGAGCGGTGCGCCGCGATTCTGGACTGTGTCCGCTGAAGGTGGTGTCGAAGAGCCGATGATTCTGCCGCGCGCTTACCAGGGAAAAATTTCTGCTGACGGAACTCACATCGCTTATCGCATGAACAACTCGTGGGACGAAGAGCGTCGCAACTATCGCGGCGGTCAAAATCGTCCGATCTGGATCGTCGATCTCAAGACTCACGATCTCGTGTCGCCGCCGTGGACTGATTCCAAGGACGCCTGTCCCGTTTGGGTAGAAGATTCAGTCTTCTTCATTTCCGATCGCGACGGCGTGGCGAACGTCTGGGAGTATCAAACAAAGACGAAGAAGCTGGCGCAGATCACGAAGTTCACTGACTTCGACGTGAAGTCAATGGACTCGGGCGCCGGCACAATCGTGTTCGAACAAGCCGGCTACGTACACGAGCTCGATCCGAAGAGTGGCAAGACGCGGATCATCAACATCGTCGCGACCGGCGATTTTCCGTGGATGATGCCAAACTGGGAAGACGTTTCGAATCGTCTCACCAACATGGCTCTATCGCCGACCGGCAAACGCGTCGCGGTCGAAGCGCGCGGCGAGATCTTCACGATTCCGGTAGACAAAGGCGACGTTCGCAACCTGACAAACTCGAGTGGCTCTGCTGAACGCGATCCGGCGTGGTCGCCTGACGGCAAATTTGTCTCTTACTTCAGCGACAAGTCAGGCGAATACAAACTCGTGATCGAAGCACAGGACGGACTAACGCCGCCGCGCGAGATCGCACTCGCAAAGCCGACACATTACTACACGCCATCATGGTCGCCGGATTCGAAGAAGCTGCTTTTCAGTGACACGAATTTGAAAGTCTGGGTG
>DASYPN010000056.1:0-28955 GCA_036006625.1 Pyrinomonadaceae bacterium
CTTTCCCAGAACCACGTTGCGGCCCTTTGGTCCCAACGTTACGCGCACTGCATTCGCAAGCACGTCCACACCCTGAAGCATCGCGTTGCGCGCTTCTTCTCTAAACTTCAATTCTTTTGCCGGCACTCTCGTCTCTCCTTATCCATCCACAGATTTCGCCGATTCTTGCTTCGCATGTTCCGTTGAGCGTCCAACCTTGACGCGCGCGGGGCGCAGCAAGCGATCTCCCATTCGGAAACCGCGACTATATTCCGCAATTACTTTTCCGTCCATCTCCCGGTCCGTTTCTGCTGTATCGACGGCTTCATGCAGTTCGGGATCAAACTGTTCACCGACCGACGAGATCTGCTCAACCCCCGCGCTAGTCAACGCAGATTGAAAGCTTGTCGCGATACTGCGAATTCTTTCGAGGATCGCTTCTCGCGGTGCATTTTCTGCTTCGAGCGCGCGGTTCAAATCGTCCAAAGCCGGCAGTAACGAGGCAATAAACTTTGCCTTCTCACCTGCGGCGCGCTCATCGGCAGAACGATTCAAACGCTGCCGCGTTTCGTCAGTCTCGCGTTGTAGTTGTTGGCGCAACTGATCGAAGCGTGCTTGAACTTCTTGGACCTGCTTTTCCGCCGCTGCGGTGCGTGCTTCAAGTTCTTCAACGTACTTCGGTTTGAGATTTGGCTGCTCAACCTCAGCTTTCGCTTGTACTTCACCCTGATCGTCGAGATTGATCCGCCGGCGATCCGTCACCCTCAGCTCGTTTGTTTCTTTATCCGTCTTCATCTGTGTTACCCGATCTTGATGTCAATCTTCTTCGACTTTTGCTCGCTACGTTTTGGAAGTCGGATTTGCAAAACGCCGTCTTTGTAGTCTGCTCCGATCTTTCCCTGATCGACTGAACCCGGCACACTGAAAGTGCGCAGGAACTTTCCTCGCGGTCTTTCAGCACGATGTTGCTTCGACTCACTGATCGGTCGCGTTCCTCTGACGACCAAACGATTGTCGTCGACGTCGATCTGGAGTGCTTCACGATTGATTCCAGGCAAGTCCATCGCGATCAGGTAGCCTGACTCAGTCTCGTAAATGTCCGCGGCCGGAGTCCAATCGGCCCGCTCAAAATCATCGCCTGATGTTGCCTCCGCCTGATTGCGTCTCTGCGTAGCGTCTTCAAAGAGCCTGTTCATTCGATCCTGCAAGACCATCAGATCCTGCAAAGGATTCCACTGTTGTGACATTCTTCAATCTCCAATTAAGCAAACCTTACTAAGCAAACCTAGAACGATGTTCGGCCTCATAGGGCAAAGGATTACGCGGTCGCAAAGGCCGCGTCAGTCTTGAATTCCATCGTGTCGCCGTTGGCTAAAACGTGCACTGTTTGGCCCGGCAGAATTTCGCCCTGCAGTAGTTTTACCGCGAGCGGATTCTGAATCAGCGACTGAATCGCACGCTTCAACGGTCGCGCACCGTAAGTCGGGTCGTAACCTTCACGCATCAAGAGCTCTCTCGCTGAGGGTTCGAGCACCAGCCTCACTTCGCGATCGTTCAGCATCGAGATCAGACGCTCAAGTTGCACGTCTATGATCTTGCCAATCTGATCGCGCGAGAGCTGATGAAAGACGACGATGTCGTCGATGCGATTCAGAAACTCCGGTTTGAAGTGCAGGCGCAACTCCTGAATCACCGCTTCACGAACCTGCTTCTCGTCACCTTCAGCCGCCTGAATCTCACGCGAACCAAGGTTCGAGGTCATGATCAGAACCGTGTTTTTGAAATCGACGGTTCGACCTTTCGAGTCCGTGAGTCTGCCGTCGTCGAGAATCTGGAGCAGCACGTTGAAAACATCCGTGTGCGCCTTCTCGATCTCATCGAAGAGAACAACTGAATACGGGCGACGCCGCACGGCTTCCGTAAGCTGTCCACCTTCCTCGTAGCCCACGTATCCCGGAGGCGCGCCGATCATTCGCGCAACTGCGTGCTTCTCCATGTACTCCGACATGTCGAGTCGTATCATCGCTCGCTCGTCGTCAAACAAAAACTCCGCGAGTGCGCGAGCAGTTTCGGTTTTACCGACACCGGTTGGTCCAAGAAAGATAAACGAACCAATCGGCCGATTCGGATCCTGCAAGCCTGCGCGTGCGCGTCTGACGGCATTCGCGACTGCGGCGAGTGCCTCTTCCTGTCCAATGACGCGATTGCCGAGCCGGTCTTCCATCGTCACCAGCTTCTGCATCTCGCCTTCCAGCATTCGCGAAACCGGAATGCCGGTCCACTTGGCGACAATCGTCGCGACGTCCTCTTCGTCAACCTCTTCTTTCAACATCACGCCGTCCTGTTGAAAGTTGCTCAGCTTATCCTGCTCGACCTTGAGTTTCTGCTCGAGTTCGGGAATCTTGCCGTACTGAATCTCAGACGCACGCGCAAGCTCACCGGCGTTGCGCGCCTGGTCCAGTTGAAAGCGAAGCTTCTCGAGTTCAGCCTTCGAAGAACGAATGTGATCGATGGCTTCCTTTTCTGACTGCCACTTCGCCTTCATACCCGCGGACGTCTCTTTCAGGTTGGCGATCCGCTGATCGATCTCTTTCAGACGTACTTTCGACTTCTCGTCTTCTTCGCGTTGCAACGCCTGTCGCTCGATCTCGAGCTGGATAATTTCGCGCTCGAGTTGATCGATCTCCTGGGGCAGGGAATCGATCTCGATGCGAAGTCGTGACGCTGCCTCGTCTATCAGATCGATCGCCTTGTCGGGCAGAAAGCGATCGGTGATGTAACGATTTGAAAGTGTGGCGGCGGCGACAATCGCCGAATCCTTGATACGAACGCCGTGATGAACTTCGTAACGCTCTTTCAACCCACGTAAGATAGCGATCGTGTCTTCGACAGTCGGCTCACCTACGTAAACCTGCTGAAAGCGACGTTCGAGTGCCGCGTCTTTCTCGATGTGTTTTTTGTATTCGTTGAGCGTCGTCGCGCCGACACAGCGAAGCTCACCACGCGCGAGGGCCGGCTTCAACATGTTAGACGCATCGATTGCGCCTTCAGCAGCGCCCGCGCCGACGAGCGTGTGCAGTTCATCGATGAACAGAATGATTTGACCCTGCGCGTTCTCAATCTCTTTGAGGACGGATTTGAGTCGATCTTCAAATTCGCCGCGATACTTGGCGCCCGCGAGCATCGCGCCCAGGTCGAGTGCAACGAGTCGCTTGTTGCGCAGAGTTTCAGGCACGTCGCCCGAAACGATTCGCTGAGCCAGCCCTTCGACGATTGCGGTCTTACCGACACCGGGTTCGCCAATCAACACGGGATTGTTCTTGGTGCGACGCGAAAGCACCTGAATCGTGCGACGAATCTCATCGTCGCGACCAATCACCGGATCGAGTTTTCCTTTTCGCGCCTGCTCCGTGAGATCGCGCGCGTACTTCGACAGCGCCTGGTAGTTTTGTTCGGCGTTCTGATCGGTAATGCGGGCGCCGCCACGCATCTGTTCGATGACCTTGAACAGATCGTCTCGGTTGACTCCATGCTGTCGAAGGATCTTCCCGGCGTCGCCGTCTTTCTCTTCAGCGATGGCAAGCAGCAGATGCTCAGTCGAGATGAACTCGTCCTGCATCTTGTCCGCCTGAGTCTGCGACGCAGTGAAGATCTGCGTCATACGATTACTGAAGTATTGTTGGCCGCCCTGTACACGTGGAAAGCGCGCGACCGCCGCCTGCGTATCATTGAGAATGACGGCGACGTTTGCTCCGAGCTTGCCGAGTATTGGTCTAACAATTCCTTCCGGTTGTTCGAGCATCGCGACGAGCAAATGCTCGGGCTCAACCTGTTGGTGCTGATTCTTCTCAGCCAGTTCGATCGCGGATTGAATCGCCTCCTGGCCTCTTAATGTGAACTTATCTAAACGCATGGTGATTAGTACTGCTATTGAAAATAAATCGAACGGGCTCGACCTTTGTAGCCCAAACTACGACGAGCCCGCTCGCAATTTACCGAACCATCAAAGCTGCTTTAGCGCCCGCCAGTGGCTTCCTTCGCTTTTCCGGTTTCGGCAGTCGTGTCAATTGTCTTGGTCGCGGGGCCGGTATTTGTTCCGGACACCTGAATGCGACGGGCTTTGGTCTCTTCTCGTTTCGGCAATGTCACTCGCAACACACCGTTATTGTATTCAGCGCTTGCTCCCTCGGCGGAAACCGTTTGCGGCAAGGTGAAAGAACGCGTGAACGAACCATAGGAGCGCTCCACTCGAGGATAGTTGTCAGTCTCATCCGTCTTTTCAAACTTGCGCTCACCGCGAAGGGTTATGACATTGTTCTCGATCGAGAGATCAAACTCATCCTGTTTCATTCCCGGTAACTCGGCCTCGAGCACGATGTGGTCTTTGTTCTCGTAAATATCGACGCTCGGCGCCCATGCACCGCGACCGATGCCTTCATCGTCAAAGGCGCGGGTCAGATTGGTAGAGAACAGACGGTTCACCTCTTCTTGCAGAGTCCGAAGATCACGGAAGGGATCGTAACGAACAATAGTCATGGCTATCTCCTCCTAATATTCCTTGTTGGATTCCACTCAGCCTCCTGAGCGTGCCGCCATAATAAAGGTTGAGTCTCTCTTTGTCAACCAAGTCTCGAAGAAGATTTTTAGCCATAAAAAGGCACATAAAGCACAGAAAGAGAAGACAGCATCAGTTTAGAGAGGGAGCAATCAGCCGAGAAACGGGGTGCCATCACTTCTCGTTCTTCTTCATTTTGTGCTTTATGTGCCTTTTTGTGGCTAAATCTTCTTGTGGCTAGAGACCGAAGAATCTCTTAATAGAGGACAGGATACCGGCTGAAGAGTGTGGACTGGCGGTGGCGGAATCGGCTTGCGAGGCCAGACCTTGGCGGCGTTCAGCCATGATAAAGCTGAGCGACTCGACCAGATCAGGGTTTGTGTCGAAGACCCGTTTCATCGCACCGTGGCCGATTTCGAGGACTTCAGTCTCTTCGAGAGCAACCACGTTCGCTGTCCGCGGCTCGCCTGTAAAGAGAGCCATCTCACCGAAGAAGTCACCTTCGTTGAGGGTGGCGATATTCCTTGGCCGGCCGTTTTCAGTGATCTGGACGCTGACCTTTCCATTGTGAACGACAAACATCGAGGAACCCGGATCGCCGGCCCGAATAACCATTTCGCCCGGCGCAAACACGTGCCGGACGGCGGCTTGGGCCAGCATCGTGGTTTCGTCTGCGGATAGCGGCGCGAATATATCGACCGCTGAAAGTCGCTCGGCGATCGCGCCGCCGTCACCATCGCGCTTATCGGCCCCGGTACGACGTTCGACGTGCAAGGTGCGCGTCGGGAAGGCGAAGTTCAAGCCTGCGCGGCGGAACGCGTACCAGATTCGCTGCCGGATGAGCGCGTCCGTATCGTTGTACTTTGCGTAATCGATCAGCCAGTACTTCACTTCATAATCGACGCCGTTATCACCGAGATTCCGGATTCTGACAATCGGCGTGACTTTCTCCGAAACGTTATCCGCTTCACGCACTGCCTCGCGCACTACGTGGATCGTCTTTGCCGGTGAGTCGGTATATAGCGTGTTGAAAAACACGACACGGGCGTTGAGGTTGTCGCGTGGGCAGACTTCAATCGGCTCTTTTGCTGCGTTGCTGTTGGCGATCAGAACCACGTGATTCTGAAACGTCCTGATCTTGATCGCGCGCCAGCTTATCTCTTCAACGACGCCGTTGTGTCTCTGTGCGCCCACTGTTATCACGTCACCTACCTGAAACGGGCGATCAGCCTGCAGCGAGATTCCCGCGAAGAAATTGCCGAGGGTGTCCTGTAGCGCAAGACCGAGAATGACGCCGAATATGGCGGACGTGGTAAAGAGCGCGCCGAGGTTTACATCCGGAAAGAGGAACGTGAAAGCGATCAGAAAGAAGATCGTGAAAACGACGATCGTAAAGATGTTTCTGATGAGCGTGGGCGCGTCGATCTTCTTGAACCAGAAGGCGAGTCCGAAGAACAGAGAATTGAGTGCGCGGACAAAAAAGTATCCGACGATGCCGACGAGAAACAGCTTGATCGCGTTGACTATCGTTTCTGCCGACGGCGACGGGCTGCTGCCCATCCGGTTTTCGAGCAGCGTTTTGACTTCACCCGAGAATGACCAAAACAGGTAGGTGGCCAGCAATGCGATTGCTGACGCAAACAGGAGGAGCGCGATTCTGTTAGTGAAACGGGGTCGAGTCACGACTTTTCGAGGCACGTTTTATCACAGATGGTGCTTATCTGTGGCCAAATATTGTGGGAAAGAGGGTGATCAATATATAGAGGAGGGACAGGATAGTGACCACAATCGCCGTCAGCCAGGCGGCAGCGTTGTAGATTGGACCATTCACGTACCTGCCCATCACCTCGCGATTGTTCACCAGACGCAGCACCGCAAACAGGACGATCGGCAGTAACAATCCATTGATCACCTGCGTGACCAGCAAGACGCGGATCAGAGGCAGATTCGGAACGATCGCGATCGCGGCTCCCACGGCTACAAGAAAAGTAAACGTGCCGAGGAATATCGGCGCCTCTCGAAAACTTCTCGAGATGCCTTTCTCGAATCCGAGTGCTTCACTGATCGAGTACGCGGTGGCGAGTGGTAAGACTCCTGCGGCCAGCATCGACGCTCCGAAGAGTCCTAAACCAAAGAGTGTTTGTGCATATCGTCCTGCGAGTGGTCGCAAAGCGTGAGCGGCGTCTGCGGCAGACGTGATCTGGATACCGGATTTGTGAAGCGTCGCCGCCGTCGAGACGATGATGAAGAAGACGATGAGAAGTGCAAAGATTGTCCCGACCCACACGTCGAGTTTCGTCTTCCCGTAGTCGTCCGGCGTCACTCCTTTTTCCACCACTGAAGATTGCACGTAGACCTGCATGTAAGGCGAGATAGTCGTTCCGATCACGGCCACAAACGTGAAGAGAAATGCATATTCGAGTTTGAATTCCGGCCGCACCATACCGACTGCGACGGCAGACCAGTCCGGCCGCGAAAGAAAAGCCGAGACGATGTAGCCGAGGAAAACGAGTGACATCAGCAGAAAGACTCTTTCGACTTTCTTATAAGAGCCTTTCACGATGAGGAACCAGATGAGGATCGCCGACAACGGCACGGAGACGTAATGCGAAATGCCGAAGAGCTCCGACGCAGCTGCAATGCCGACAAACTCCGAAACCGTCACGCCCGCGTTTGCGATCAACAGGGCGAGCATGATTAGTGCGGTCCAACGTACGCCAAAGCGTTCGCGAATCAGATCCGCGAGGCCTTTGCCCGTGACGGCGCCCATGCGTGCGCACATCTCCTGAACAATGCCCAAACTGATCGTGATTGGGATGAGAAGCCAGAGGAGTGAGTAACCAAAGTCGGCGCCGACCGACGCGAACGTCGCGATGCCGCCGGCGTCGTTACCGGCGTTGGCGGTAATCATGCCCGGTCCAAGGATGGCGACGTATGCGAGCAGACGCTTCCGGCGTGCGACTGTGCGTCGCACACCTTGAGCGCCACGACGCATCAAGCGACGTCCGGCAGCTCGTACTGCGGCTCCTTGCTCCGCCATTTGGAGGGTCCCCGTCCTTCATAATTACCAAACTTATTTAGCCACGGATATCACGGATTTATCCAAATAGTCGAGGTAGGCGTTGTCGCCAGTCCTTCGGTAAAAGAATCTCCATCGCATCGTCTACCGTAATGATCCCGAGTATATCTCCTGAATCGTCGATCACGGGAAGGGCGAGGAGATTGTATTCCGCAATTCTTTGCGCAACCTCCTTCGCAGGCTCTTCCGGATCGGCCTGCTGAAATTCAGTCCGCATCACCTCTTCGAGTGGCATCGATGGCTCGGCGAGGATCAAACTTCTCAGTGCGATCACGCCAAGCAGTTTCCATGATTCTTCTTTCTCCACGACGTAGAGGTAGTAAATCATGTTTGGCGTCTCTGCCATCTCACGCAGTCGTGCAAGTGCTTCGCCGACCGTGAGCGCTCGCGGCAGCGTGACAAACTCGGTGGTCATCAATCCGCCGGCAGTGTCGTCTTCGTAAGGCAGCAGCTCGACGACGTCGGCCTGCTCGTCGTGTTCCATCAAGCCGAGCAATTCTTCCGCCTTGTCTTCGGGAAGATCGCCGAGCACGTCGGCCGCTTCGTCAGGCGACATCCACTCGAGAATGTCAGCGGCGCGTTCCTGGTCCATGTCACTGAGAATTCTTGCCTGACTTTCGGCCGGCATCTCTTCGAGTGTCTCTGCGGCAGTTTCGTCATCGAGTGATTCGACCACTTCCGAGCCGTGATGGTACGAGAGTGCTTCTGCGAGACGTGCGATCTCGACCGGGTGAAGACGCGCGAGCTTGTCGCTGGAGGACTTCAACTGAACTGTTGCGGCGTCAGTCGCGAGGAATCCGACGTCGGCCCAGTCGAGCACTTCGACAGTTTTTTTACTACCGGCGAATCCGGCAGGCGCGAGTCTTCGCCAGAGACCCTGGAGACTCACGTCGGCGCCCGTGACCCGCCAGTCGCCGGCAGCCTCGATGATCTGAACATCATTGACGCGAACTACTCGCTTGCCATCAACATCGATGAGTTGTTTGTCGAGCACGTCGCGCGCGAGCAGAACTTCGCTTTCACGACGCCCAAACGGTCGCAGATCGAGAATGTCGGAATTCAAGCGCGCGCCCTGTTGATTCAACACGGTGATGTGGAAGCGCGGGAGAAAGAAGTCGCGGCGCCGATAACGCGCGACAAGACCCGTCACCGGAGGATGATCATCGGCACCGAGACGCACGATGATGTCCTTGATGGTGGCGACACGTTCTCCTTCAAGGTCGCGTATCGGCCGACCTAAAACTTGCGACAGGTAGAGCATGACTGACGAGCATCATACACCACCTTGGAGTGCGCCAACTTGTTGGCGCTTTGGTTTTATACCAAAGCGGTGACAAGTCACCGCACTCCAAGGTGGCGCCTGATATCAGTCTGCGTCGAGGATTTTGCGGGCCATTTCGAGCGCGCGATCGTAGCGTGAGTAGATGTCTGCGCGCGTCGAGAGAACAAGCCGGTCGGGCTTGATGCCGGCGCCTTCGAGTCGCAAGCCGTTGGCAGTTCTATAATCAAACTCGCTGACGTCCAACACCCCGCCATCGGGCAACGCATGTCTGCTGCGAATAGCCAGCACGCATCCGCACGTGCCGGTGCCGATGACTTGTGCACGATGTTTCGCCTGCAATGCAGCGACCATGATCTCGGCCGCGCTCGAAGTGTTTTCGCTGGTCAATACAACGAGTGGAAGTTTTATCTGTGACGGTGAGAGACTGCGCCACAGTCGTTTGGAGAATGTCTCCAGTTCAAATGAGGCGCCGGACCGATCGGCGAAGCGGCCGAGGTTTGTTCCTTCGTCGAGAAACAGCGATGCGACGTCGGCCATCGCTTCAGCGTCGCCGCCGCCATTCGCACGCAAATCCAAAACGATGCCGTCAGCGCCTTCGAGCGCAGCGGGCAGCGTCTTCGTAAACTCCACCGCGACGCTTTGAGTGAACGCATCGATTCTAAGAATCGCGAGGTTGCCTTTACGCTGGTTGCTGAATCCGAGCTCTCGCTGGTTCCAGTAACGTTGCAGAACTGCTGACTTTTGCTTTCCTTTACGATTGGACCATGTGACTTTGACCGAAGTTTCCGCCGGCCCTTCGAAGAGTGCGCTAACGGCACGATAGCGAGCGTTGGTTTCGTCTGAGAGATTGGAATATCGCAGTCGCTGTTTGATGGCTTCAGCCACCGGTTGATCGTCGATGCTGACGATCACGTCACCCGGTTTGATTTCAGTTCGCGCTGTCGTCGACCCGGGATCGATTTGTATGACGGTAGGCACTCCTTCGATTTCGCGGACTGTTAATCCGACAGTTACAAAACGGGGATTCCACCAATCAAACTTCTCATCGGGTGAATAGACTCGCGTGTGAGCGTCTTTCAGTGACGCGATCATCTGACGCAGAACATCGTAGAACTCGTGCGGTTTGCCGGCACGCGCCGCGGCAGGCCGAAACGTCGCCCGCTGCATCTGCCAATCAATGCCATGAAACTTCGGATCGTAGTAACGTTCCTGAATCGTTTCCCACGCGTCGTCAAAAACGGCGAGGCGGCCTTCTACAGTTGTGGTGGAGACGAGCGATGAGTCGTCACGAACTGCAAGTGTGATTGAGGAGGTCGCGAGCTGAGAGATCAACAGCGCACAAAGTACAAAGTACCAGGCACGAAGAACGTGCCGGTGACGTGTGCCTGTCTCAGGTTGCTTTCTTCCCATTATTACCTCGGTGGCTTACGAAAGTTGTAGCGCAGTAACACGCGCATTGGTATCGGCGTTCCGTTCTTCATTGCCGGGAAGAAATGCAATTGACGAACAGTCGCAACCGTTACTTCATCGAGCCCGAATCCTGCCCAACGAACAATTTGTATCTCACTAACTTCGCCATCGGCGCCCACATCAACAGCGACGTCGACAGTGGCTTCAGCATCAGCACGAGCCGCGCTCGGCGGGTATTCCGGCCGCAACCGGCGGTACGGTCGCGGCGGTCGAATGCCCTGAACCTCAGCCGCCTTTTCGTCTTCGGGTGCTTCCTCTATTAATGCTTCCGGGGAAGCGGTCAAAACCGTGCGTTGTATTCGTTCGTCTTCGTGGCCTTTTTTTATCACGTCCAGAAGACGTCGCGTCAAAGAATCGTCGGAGAGGTATTGTGACAACCGAATTTCCGCTCTGGTTGCCTCGGCATTCTCGAAACTTGGTCGTTCCCAAAAAAGCAGCCGTCCGGTTCTCGTACTAACCAGAAATATGGAGCAGTATGCTTCGTAATAGACCGGCTTTTCAAAGGACGACCGGCGCACAGTTTGCGCGTCACCGACGAAATAGAACTCCGTTGCCAGTGCTGCTCCGAGGTCGCGAGCTTCGTCGACTCCAAGATTGAGCGAGCCTGTGTAGCCGATTCCTTTTGCAGCCGCACGGCTCAGATCCGCGTCCGCAACGATAACCTCTTTCGTAGTACGAAGACGATTACGAAGCGCCTCCGTTGATTGTTTTGCGATTGACGTCGAGCCGAAATCCAGCACACTCACAACCGTTTGCGCCTGTGCATTAGTCGCAGCCAGGGCGAGTAAGACCACAACGCAAAATATCTGGCACTCCAGGGAGGCGCTAAACTCTTTGTGCCTTTGTATGGCTACCACTGTGATAGAGCTCGTACACTTCGTTCTTTATCTCTGCCGGGAAACACACTCGATGGAGTTCGTACGCGTGCTGTAGTCCTCTCACCACATTGCTGACCAAACTGATCTCTCGAATCTGCGGCGACGCATAACCACTCTCCACGTAGATGTGATTTTTAGGTTCGGATTTCTCAGTCTCGTAGTAACTGTAGTAAGGAACATCGCTGGCGCGATCTTCGATGAAGTAGTAATCAGGATCATAACCGGCGCGCGCGACTCTTTGCCGTGCACTCGCGAGGAACTCAGTCTTCTGACCTGCCGGCATATCAAGATCGATCGCCTTGAACAAACGACGCGCGATGAACCGCCGGCTGAGATCGCTCAAGATCGGATCATCAGACTTCTGCCATTGCTTGATATGAAAAACAAAATCTGAATCGTCTATCTGCATGTGTTCGCTGCTCGTCAACGTTTCACGACGCAGTATCTTCTCGAAAGCTGTTCCCGCCGCATACCAGATCTCCTTGCCTTCATCGAGTAACGCCAGGGCGCGGCGCACGATCGATCTCAGGACCGCCTCTGCGGATCGCAGCGTGCGATGAAAGTAGACCTGACGAAACATGTAGTAGCGAGCTTGCAAATATTCTTCGACCGCATAGATGCCACGTGCCTGGACGTAGACGCGATCGGCAGACTCGTCGATCGCAAGCGCATTGATGATCCACTCGAGATCGTAGATGCCGTACTTCGCGCCGGTCATAAGCGAATCGCGCAGCAGGTAGTCCATCCTGTCGACGTCGAGTTGTGACGAAACGAGTTGGGCCAGTGCTGCGGGTTGAAATTTTCCTTCGATGATATTTGCGACCTTGGAGGGCAAGTCGCTTGAATGAGATCGCAGCAGCTCTCCGATTTCGGATTGTTCGTCACGGATTACTTGTACGGTCCAGCGTTCATGATGGAAGTTGAGCACCTTTTCCATCACGTGTGAAAAGGATCCATGCCCCACGTCGTGGAGTAGCGCAGCCGCGCGCGCTGCGACGCGATCGTTCGGATCGATTGAATAAGTTTCACTCAAACGATCGAGCACGCGTGTCATCAGATGAAAAGCGCCGAGTGAGTGAGTGAAGCGCGAATGTTCCGCACCTTGATATGTGTATAGACCAAGACCGAGTTGTTTGATTCGACGCAGGCGTTGGAACTCTGCTGCGTCGATCAGGCGCATCATCAGCTCGCCTTCATCAGAGTCAGTTTGCAGACGAATGATGTTGTGAACTGGATCGCGGTAGATGCGTTCGGCCATTGCGCGAATCTTAACAGAAAGACTTGGTTTATCCTGTAAATCCTGTTTAAAAGGACCAGCCGGAGCGGACTCACCAACGGTTCGGATTTCTGGATTTTCCCATTTTTTTGGATTTAGAGCGCCACACCAACCTCCACTCAAGGCCGGTTAAGTCTACGAATCTTTAAAGAATTCTCCAAAAAGCCATGGGGGCATGGCATTTGCCAAAAACCGCCTCGACGATGGCCTTACTTTTCTAGCCGCTCGTTTTGAATTCTTCGGTGCTGCCAATAAAAAGGGAGATTTTGCACAGGAGGGGGCAGCATCTTTGTCCAGTTACAAGAAAGGAAAGCAGAAAATGAAGAATGTCTTTAAGTTTTTTAGCCTCATGTGCTTTGTGCTTGCTCTCTCGGCAGGCGTATTTGCACAAGAGGTGACCACCGGGTCGATCGGCGGCACTATCACTGACAGTGCCGGCGCCGCGATTCCCGGTGCAAAAGTTATCGTTAGTGGCCCCAAGGGTGACAGGACTGCTGTTACTAATAATGAGGGCGTCTTTAACGTTGATGGGCTTATCCCAGGATCCTATAACGTCACAGTTGAACAAACAGGGTTCAAGAAGGCTGTCGCCAATAACGTCCAAGTCTTCGTTACCAAGACCTCCACGATCAATGTGAAGCTCGAAACTGGTGACATCTCAGCGATAGTCACGGTTACAGATACAGTTGGAACGGATTTGGCCAGCACGGCAGTTGGTCAGAACCTCAACGATCAGCTGTTTGATAACGTTCCTGTTCAACGAAGCGTTGAGAGTCTGTTTTATCTCTCGCCGGGCGCTGCCGATAGTCTCGGTGGTGGCAGAGCGAACCCGTCGATCGCCGGCGGTTCACCGCTCGACAATCTGTATATTGCAGACGGCGTGAACATCACTGACTCCGCATTCGGCGGTCTCGGTACATTCACCCGCGTTTACGGTTCACTCGGAACCGGTATCAACACTTCCTTCATTAAAGAAGTGCAAGTTAAGACCGGTGGATTCGAACCACAATACGGCCAGTCACAGGGTGGTATTGTGAACATCGTTACCCAATCTGGTGGTAACGAATACCATGGTGCGCTCTATGGCTTCGCTCGTCCGCAGGCATTTGAAGCGACGCGCCGTCAGCGCGACACCTTCTCACTCAACAAAGTTGGTGAGTTTCTCCAGGAAGAACAGTATGACGCCGGCGCAGACGTTGGCGGTTATGTTCCAGGACTGAGAGATAAACTCTTCTTCTTTGGTTCCTTTAATCCATCGATCCGTCGCGAAATTGTGCAAGGCGCGCAGGGTTCAGGTCTACGTACACTGCTTGGTGAGCATGCTCGTCGTTTCCGCACACTGAATTATGCCGGCAAGGTTGATTGGAATATCAATTCAGACCATACGTTGGCGTTCTCAATATTCGGTGACCCCACCAAGACAAACTTGACTTCGCACAACAATCTCAACATCGACAACACCACTGCTCAGAGCGTCCTCGATTTCGGCACGCGCAATACCGCGGTTCGTTACAACGGTGCGCTTTCGCCGACCTGGACTTTGAGCGGATCGTTTAGCCAGGGTAAGAATCGCTTTGACGAAAACGGTTTCGCCGATGTCTATCAGATCACTGATCTGACGCAGACCGGTGGTTTAACTGGTCAGCGTGGTAGCTTCGTAGCTCAGGGCTTAGGCTTCTTTGAACCTACGACAAGCACCACCTACCGCGCCACCTTTGACACGCAAAAGACTGCAAATTTCTTTGGACAGCATACTTTTGGACTGGGCTACCAGTTCCAGCGAGCTTTCTATGAAGGCAGACGCGACCGCAGCGGACCGAAGACTCCCGTTCCGGGAACGAATGCTTTCGGAATCTCGACTGCTCTCCTCGGCGGCGGTGCCGCAGCGGCTATCGGCCAGGAGACGAACAACGTCTTCTCGTTGAGACTCGCTCCGGCTGGCTGCACGCAGTGTCCATTGATGACCGTTCCAGGCTTTGCCACCCAACAGCGCGTCTATCTGTTGAACGACCGCGGTGAGTTTGGCAACACCACCTTCAAAACTCAGTCGAACTATCACGCTGTTTACGCACAAGACACATGGCGCTTTAACAAGTACGTTACGGCTCTCGTTGGTCTGCGTAACGAGCAGGAGCGACTGATTGGAAGTCTGAATACAGCCGGCGAGAAGTCCGGGTACAGCTTTACGGGACAATGGTCACCACGCATCGGCGTAACGATCGATCCGCTTGGTCAGGGCAAGACCAAGGTGTATTACAACTTTGGACGTTTCCACGAGTTCATTCCGTTGGACCTTGCGGAGCGCTCACTTTCATCGGAACAGGATTTCCGAAATGCCGAGTGGTTTCCTGCATTCACGGGTACTGGCACAAACAAACAAGTAGTAATCAATCCGACAACAGGAACGGTTACTCCTATTGTTGATGCAGCCCACCTGGCTAGCTGCGGTTCCGGTGCACCGGGCTCGCTACAGCAAAACTGTCGCGACGCGGGTTTCTTTCCGTCGACTGTCTCAACGTCAATTCAGAGCGCAACGGCGATTTTGGCCGGAACCAAACTCGGTTACTCAGACGAGCACCTGATTGGTTTCGAACAGCAGTTCCCACACAATTTTGTGTTGTCGCTGCGTTATCAGGATCGTCGCATCAAGCGTATCGTCGAAGACGCAGCGCTTGTTTCACCTGAGTCAGCTGACTTCTTTGGTCAGGCATATTTCATCGGCAACATCAACTCTACGCTTGATGCGGCTACCAACCCCATTTCGCGACACTTTACTCCTGGCGGAGTTCCGCCGGCAGCCTGTGATCCGGATCTCGTCAACTCAGACCTCGGCGTTTGTTACCTGCCGCTGGGTGCGAACGGAGAACCCGCTGGCGACTTCATCGCCGATGGTGTGGCGGATGGATTCCCGAATCCGATTCACATTTTCAAGGCGTTTGAAATCGAAGTTAACAAGCGCTTCTCGAACAATTGGCAACTTCTGTCCAATTGGCGTATTTCGTCGTTGCGGGGCAACTTCGAAGGTCACTTCAGAAACGACAACGGGCAGACCGATCCCGCGATCAGTTCGCTCTTTGACTTTACTGAAGGTGAATTCAACCTGCTCGGCGACCAGAATGCCGCGGGTCCTCTAAACACAGACCGTACCCATATCTTCAACGTTTATGGGAACTATGTGTTCAGCAAGGACCAGGGTCCGTTCCGCTCATTGAGTGGCTTGAATCTCGGATTCGGCGTGCATGGTGAGTCGGGAGTACCCATCAGTGAATACCTGGCACACCCGATTTATTCAAACGCGGGTGAGATTCCAGTTGGCGGCCGTGGAAAAATCGGACGCACCGATTGGTTTACTCGTTTGGACCTCCACGCTGATTACAAGTGGAGCTTGACTGAAAAGACCCGCATGGTTTTCATCGGCGACTTCTTCAACGTGACGAATCGTCGCGGCGTTCGTCGTCCGATTGAGAACCGGCAGCTTAGCGGTGGTATCAACAACGTGGACTTTTTACAGCCACGTGTTTTCCACCTGCCGTTCAACATGCGATTGGGTTTGAGATTCGAGTTCTAGTCTGATTCAGACAACGAATCTTTGCAGGGAGGAGACACTTTGTTGTTTCCTCCCTGTTGTTTTTTTGGTCACTTAGCGCAATAATTCGCTACCAAGTTTCCGGCCTCCATTAACAGTCAAAAGGTGAGTTTATGTTCCAAAAGATCAGCCCTTTTCTGATTGTCTTTTTGTTTTTCCCGATTGCCGTCACCCATGCTCAGCTTCGTTCCGCGGCCCAGCCCGCAGAAATACGCGGACAAGTGCGTTACTCCGTAGGCGGCGCACCGGCACCGGACGTCGTCGTGCGATTGGATCAGCTAGCGGGTGGATTCGTTAATGAGGTCAGAACTGATCAGCTTGGTAAATTTAAGATAACAAACCTGTCGCCGATTCAATATCAAATCATAATTCGTCACCCCGGCTACCAGGAGATTTCGCGCGAAGTGAATCTCGTTATGCAGAGCAGCGAATATCTTCAGTTACAACTCGTGGCAGAGAAGTCGAGCAGTCCCGCAAATAAGCTTACGGTCGGTGTAATAAACGTCAATGTGCCGCCGGAGGCACGTAAAGAGTACGAACAAGGTGAATCGCTGTCACAAGCCGGCGACAGCAAGAAAATGACTGATGCGATCAACCATTTCGAGCGGGCAGTACAGCTCGCGCCTGACTTTGTCGAAGCGAAACTAAAGCTCGGTACGGCGTATATGGACCTTGGCCAATGGGACAAGGCTGAGAAAGTATTGGTGGCGGCGAGCAAAGCGCACCCGCAGGAGCCGAATCTTCTTTTTGCACTCGGAGAGCTCTTTCTGCAGCAGAAGAAAACCAAGGAAGCTGAAGCGGCTTTGAATGGCGGACTCAATCTCGAGCCGCGCTCATGGATGGGGCATTACACGTTAGGACGTCTTTATTGGAACGGTAGCGAACTGGTGAAGGCGGCACGTCAAGTTGCCATTGCGCTCCAGTTGAACCCTAACTTTGCCGAAGCCCATTTACTTGCCGGCAACATCTTCCTGCGCGCTCGAAAGAGTGCCGAAGCCCAGGCGGAATTCGAGGAGTATTTACGACTCGATCCACATGGTAAGTACGCGCGCGAGACAAAGGGGTTAGTAGAAGAGATCAAGAAGGCGACTGCAAAACCAACAAAAAATTAGTGTCTAATCCCGCCCACTGCCGTGGGCGGGATTCTTTGCGCCAGCTGGCTGTTAGTTACGTTCTTCGGAGTTCAAGCAAGTGACCCAGCTTCTCTTTCTTGGTGCGCAGGTATCCAGCCGCATCCTCAGTTGAGTCGACCTCAATCGAAACTCGCTCCACGATCTGCAGTCCTGCCTCTTCCAGAGCCTGAAGTTTCAGTGGATTATTTGAAATGACTTTTACCTTGCAGAGCCCGAGGTCGAAGAGGATCTCCGCACACTGGCGGTAGTCTCGCAAATCAACTGCAAGACCTAACCTCACATTTGCTTCGACCGTATCAGCTCCGAGATCCTGTAGCGCGTAAGCCCGAATCTTGTTGACGATGCCGATACCGCGCCCTTCCTGCTGCTGGTAAACGATTGCGCCGAGACCCTCTTGCTGGATCATCTGCATGGTCTGGTGAAGCTGCCGTCCGCAATCGCATTTGGTTGAGCCGAAAACGTCGCCGGTGAGACATTGTGAGTGGATGCGAACCAACGTTGGGATGTCGCGCTTCATCTCTCCTTTAAAGAGGACTACAAACTCCTCTTCGGTTGTGAGAGAACGATAAGCGGCGATTTGGAAGTCGCCCCATTCAGTCGGCAAATTAGCGACGGCAACCCGCTCAACCGTTCCGGTCTGAACGGAGTCGCAACAGCTCTCGAGCGCCGGTGGTTTCGATGATTGAACTTCCATAGACATGATCGTTGAGGTCCGGTAATTATAGGAGCAATGCGCGAGCAGCGACAAGCGGGCGGAAAATAGGATAGTGTCCTAATCTGACTTCTTTGCGTCTTTGCGTCTTCCTTCGCGCCTTCGCGTGAAACTCATTTTCCACGCAAAGCCGCAAAGCAAGACGCAAAGGCGTAAAGAAATAAACCAGATTAGGACACTACCGAAAATAGGTCGTATCGGTCCTGTAGGACCTATTATTCTGAAACCGTCGGTTCGCGGGGGCGTTTAATCATCCGGCATTTGCGATTGTTTCGTAAGGCCGTGTATCCTTTTCTTCGAAAGTTTGGCCTGCCGATAGGCTCGCAACGAGGTTTTTCTTCCAGTGAATAACAGTCTTAACCTGGCCTCAAGACCGTTCAGTAATCGCATTCTTCCGTGGGCGCTCACGGCGATCATCCTGTTTGTGTCTCTGATCGGGCTGATCTTCGTAGTAAAGCTCACCACCAACGCGAAGAATGAGGCCAGAGTTCTGGACGCTGAAATCATCCAGCTCAAACAGCGAGAACATGCTGCGCTGGAAGCCGCCAAGGAGTTGCAGCAGGAGCTTTCCGCCGATCAGAAGCAGGCGCTTCCGGCGGCACACTCACTGGTCGATCGCAAGGCATTTTCCTGGTCCAGACTGCTTGCGGATCTCGAGGGGTCACTGCCGGCTAAAGTGAAGGTCACGCGCATTGCGGTGCGTGAAGTAAGCAGGCAGGCGGATCAAACTGTGGCACAACTCGATATGTCCGTCTTCTCGCAGGACCCGGCCGTAGTCAACGCCATGATTTCATCGATGCAAGCCGAGGGCATTTTCCAGGCTGAGATCCTGAATCAGAGTCTTCAAAAAGGACGTGGCGAAGCCGGCACTGAGTATGATCTGTTTGTGATTTATCGAGCTCGCTCCGGATATGCATCAGAGAATGTCGCTGAAGTTAATCAGACGAAGAAGGGAGGCGACGTTCCCAGATGAACCCTGAACCACAAATGGAAACTCAGAGCCGACCAGCTCGTGGTTACACAGTGCGTATGAGCGAGTTTCTGGATTCCCGGCGCGGAAAAATGTTTGGTATCGCGGAGGTCGTGGCGCTCGTCGGGAGTTGTTTCGTCCTCACGCTCGTCTTGTTGAGTTATCTCTATTTTCTCGTACCGGCTCGCTCGAGAGTCAGTTCATTGAAGACTGATCGACAGCAGACACTGACGAATCTGGAGACACTCGATAAACTCGTCGGCAAAGAAACAAATTCTAAAGAGAATGTCGATCGCATTGCGGCAAGTCTGAATGATTTTGAAAGCAAGCACCTGCTGCAAGTAGATCAGGGACGCCTGGATTTGTATGACGAGCTCAATCAACTGATTCTCAAAAACGGAGTTCGTAATACCTCTGGCCCGACCTACACGACGCTCGATCCCACTGGCACGAAGTCGACCTCCGGTAAAACTGTCGTGACGAAATGGCAGAGTTTCTACCCCGGAATCGCGGTGATGGTCACGGTTGAGGGTGAGTATCAGAACGTCCGGCACTTCATTCGCGACGTAGAGCGCAGTAAACAGTTTGTAGTGATAAACGAAGTCGAACTTCAACGTGCATCTCAGAACAACAGTGCGCCCGTGTCTGCGGAGGAAGGCGGAAGTGGTGCGGGTTCAGGTACTCGCGCGTCTCTCGTGACACTGCAGCTAAACATGGCGACTTACTTCCAACGCGCCGCCTCGGAGTAGTTCAGGAATAACAACGATGCAAGTGGTCGATTTAAGTAGGCCCGGAGAGAAGAAGAAACTATTGGCCGCTGCCGCGCTCGGCCTCGGGGCGATCATCGTTCTTTGGTGGGCGTTATTCGGTTTCGGCGGCGGCAGCGCTCGGCCAACGAGAACTACGGCTTCTGCAACACCAACGCCGCGCACTACACAAACTACGTCTCGTCCGCAGCAACAGGCGCCAGCGCCGGAAGTGCAAAGTCTTGCGGATTTGGCCCCCGTTGAGTACGTGCAATCGTCTTACAGTGCTCCCGAACCCAAGCGAAACATATTTTCTTACTACGAGCCGCCGAAGTCAGCGCCCGTGGAGAAGGTCACTCCTACACCGACTCCTCCGCCTCCAGCACCGGTTCTGCTCGCCTCTCTTTCGCCGTCGAACGTTTATGCACGCACGGCGGACTTCAAACTTGAAGCCGCCGGCGATAAGTTCACTCCCGCGATGCGTATCTTTGTCGACGGTCGGGAACTGCCTACTACCTACAAATCTCCACAGCAGCTGTCGGCCACGATCAGTGCCTCGTTAATCGCGGCACCAGGCTCTCGCTCGGTAGTCGTGCGTACGCCCGACAACAGTCTCTACTCCGATCCTCTGGCCATCCAGGTGGCAGCTCCCCCAGTACCTAACTTCAACTATGTGGGGATCGTTAGTCCTCAGGATCGAGTGGCTGATAAGGCCTGGGTGCAGGACAAGAACAACAAGAACATCCTGGTGGTTGATCGCGGGGATATTATAGGCGGTAGATTTCGTGTGACGAGCATCTCCCAAAAAGAGCTCGTGCTCACCGACACCAGTTTGAAGATCAAACACACGATTGCGATGAGCGAGAGTGACAAGAGCGCAGGTGCTTTGAGTCGTCCGACTCCGAAAGTTGATTCTGAAGACGACGAACCATGACGAATCCTTCGACGAATTTTGGCCCAGCCGGCGACCACAATATATACGGTTCGAGGTCGCTCGCCGCGGCGGCGCACTCGCGAGCTGTTCCGGTCGTGTCGAGGCGATCTGAGGGTGGTTACACGCTCGTGGCGCTGCTCGCCATGATGACCGTCCTTGCCCTCTTCGCGATGGCAGTCGCACCCAGTCTGCAGCAACAAGCAAAACGAGAACGAGAGCAGGAAGCGATCTTTCGCGGTGAACAAGTTGCCGATGCGATTGCTGCTTACTATCGTAATCGCAGCGGGAATGGACGCCCTCCCGGCGATCAAGCATTGCCGAGATCGATGGAAGATCTGTTGGACGGAATTCCGATTCCAGGTGGATCAAAGAAGCGTCAGATTCTTCGTCCATCTGCTGCGCGCGATCCACTCACACCTGACGGTGAATGGCGTTTCATTCTTCCTCGCAGTCAATCGCTGATCGATTTTCAGCAGTCGCTGTTGTTCTATACAAATAACGTCGTTCCACAGCCGCACGATCAGCAACTGATTCCGTTACAACAGTTTGCAGTTCCGGCAATGGTCAACGTCACTAATCTTGGAAACAACCCATCGACGCGTCCTACTTCATCTGTTGACGAAGATGCGAGTGGTCCATTCGTGGGTGTTGCGAGTAAAAGCAAGCGCGATTCAGTGCTCACGTACTATGGCATCGAGCGTGAAGAGCAGTGGATCTTCACTCCATTGTTTCGTTAGTCAAAGCTGGACCACCTCTCACTCCCTTAACAACCTGATCGCCTTCTCGCAGTTGCGCACCGCAATGTGCGTCTCACTCATTTGCAGTGTCGCTCATCCCTCGTTGATTTGATCAGACGAAGATGGACCAGAGGTGTCGATGTGAGGTCGCAGCACTCGAACACGAGGCGATCAGCGCGAGCGGAGGCGCGAAAAATATTTTGTAATCGAGTAATAAGTTATTGACATCCGCGGTAATTGCGTTTATATAGCAAGATGTTGTGCGCCGTTTACTCTAGCCCACAAGAAGGAAGCAAGCACGATATCTTGTGGTCACGAAGAAACAAAAACTAAACTCGAAAGAAGGAGCACATAGAAGCTATGGCAACTAAAAAAGGTGGAAAGAAGGCCGCGAAGAAGGGCGGAACCAAGAAGGCCGCGAAAAAGGGCGGAACCAAGAAAGCCGCAAAGAAGAGATAACTCGAACCAGCAGGTTACAGTACGTACCTTCCACCGGCGCACACAAACATCTGAGGCCGACGAGGCCTTACAAAAGAAACGACGAGACCTTCAAGCGAAGCTCGTCGTTTCTTTTTGTGCTTTCATGATATAGGTCCTATAGGACATATAAGACCCATGCCATCCGTTGCGCTTGTAGAACCTGAGATTCCTCCGAACACTGGCAACATCGCTCGCCTCTGCGCCGCCACTAACGTTCCGCTTCACATCGTCGGTGTCACCGGATTCCGCATGGATGATCGCGCTGTGCGACGCGCGGGTCTCGACTACTGGCCCGAGGTGCAGCTCACGCGTCACAAAGATCTGGAGTCGCTCTACAATCATCTGCCGCAAGCTCGCTTCGTTTATCTCACCACCAAAGCCGATCGGTTCTATACCGACTGGACGTTCGAACCGGAAGACTGTTTCGTGTTTGGCCGCGAGACCCGCGGGCTTCCTGAAGAACTGCTGCGCGCAAATTGGAGTAATTGCCTGAAAATCCCGATGCCGAATCCACGCGTGCGGAGCCTCAATTTGGCCACCGCCGCCGGCATCGTGCTCTTCGAAGCGCTGCGGCAATTAGGCAATCCGTGAAAGTCCGTGGCTAAATAGCTCCCAATGATTGAGAGAAAAGACATCCGAAATATCGCCATCATCGCGCACGTCGACCATGGCAAAACGACGCTCGTCGACGCGATGCTGCGACAGTCAGGTACCTTCCGGGAGAACGAACAAGTCCGCGAACGCGTGATGGATTCGATGGATCTCGAGCGCGAGCGTGGCATCACCATCATGGCGAAGAACACTGCCGTGCATTATCGCGACGTGAAGATCAACATCGTCGACACGCCGGGTCACGCAGACTTCGGTGGTGAAGTCGAACGCGTCCTCAAGATGGTTGATGGCGTGATGTTGCTCGTCGATGCTGCTGAAGGCTGTTTGCCGCAAACCAGATTCGTGTTACGCAAAGCACTCGAAGCCCGGCTACCGGCGATCGCCGTTGTCAACAAGATCGACCGCAGCGACGCACGCCCCGCGGAAGTTGTCGACGAGATCTACGAGTTGTTCCTTGATCTCGACGCCACCGACGAACAGATCGAGTTTCCGATTCTCTATGCTGTTTCTCGTGAGGGAATAGCGAAACGAAAACTCGAAGACCAGTCTGAAAACCTGCAGCCACTGTTCGAACAGATCGTGCAGTCGATTCCGACACCGAAAGAGCTGCGCAACGACTCGCTGCAACTGCTCGTCGCGAATCTCGATTACAACGATTACGTCGGTCGTCTTGCAATCGGTCGCATCTTCTCGGGCGAGATCAAGATTGGCGATCAGATCGCAGTCGTGAAACCTGATCGTTCGATACAGAAAACCCGCGTCTCACAGCTCTACGCTTTCGAAGGACTGAAACGTGAGCCGGTCGAGCGGGCGGGCTTCGGCGAGATCGTCGCTCTTGCCGGCATTGAGAACATCAATATCGGCGACACTATCACCACCTTCGACAATCCCCATCCCTTGCCGTCGATCGCCGTTGACGAACCAACCATCGCGATGATCTTCGGCGTCAACAACTCGCCCTTCGCGGGCAAGGATGGGAAGTATGTCACGTCGCGCCAGGTCAAGGAACGACTCGACAAGGAGATCCTCGGCAACGTCGCGATCAGAGTTGAAGAAACTGATTCTCCGGATCAGTTCAAAGTGTCCGGGCGTGGCGAGTTGCAGCTCGCGATTCTCATCGAGATGATGCGACGCGAAGGTTACGAGCTCCAGGTATCGAAGCCCGAAGCCATCACGCGGAAAGTCGAAGGCAAGACGCTCGAACCGATCGAAGCAGTGGTTGTTGATTGTCCTGACGAGTTTATCGGCGTCATCACTGAGGCTCTCGGGAGACGCAGGGGACAGATGACGAAGATGATCAATCACGGCACAGGGCGCGTTCGTCTCGAGTTTGAGACACCGTCGCGAGGACTTATCGGATTTCGCAACGAGTTCCTTACCGAGACAAAAGGAACCGGTTTGCTGAACACGATGTTTCTTCGTTGGGGCGAGTGGCAAGGTGCGATGCGCGGCCGAGCCACGGGCTCGCTCGTTGCGGATCGCATGGGCGAGACGACGACATACGCGCTCTACAACCTCCAGGAGCGGGGTACGTTGTTTGTCAGATCAGGGACGCGTGTTTATGAAGGCATGATCATCGGCGAAAACGCGCGCGCCGTCGATCTCGATGTGAATGCGGTCAAGGAGAAGAAGTTGACCAACATGCGTGCTTCGACGGCTGATGAAGCGTTGCGGCTCGTGCCTCCGAAGGAGTTGTCGTTGGAACAGGCGTTGGAGTTCATCGCCGATGATGAATTGGTTGAAGTGACACCGCAATCGATTCGCTTGCGGAAGCGCGTCCTGCCCGCAAACATGCGCCCCAGGAAGAAAGAGGCAGACGAATAAGAGGTTTCACGCAAAGACGCAAAGGTTCAAAGATAAGACGCCGTTCTTCCTTTGCTCCCTTTGCGTCTTCGCGTGAAACCGATGAGGAATTTAATTGCAGTTACCACGAGTCTACGCACTGGCGGATGTTCAGCTATCGGGACTTTCACATTCAGAACAGGTTGAGTTGCTCAGCTCGGGCGGGGCTTCGCTTATTCAACTTCGAGAGAAGCGAATGCCGGCTTTGGACTTTTATGAACAAGCCAAAGCTGCCCTCGCTGTTGCCGAACGAAGCGGAGTGAAGTTGATAATAAATGACCGTGTTGATGTGGCGCTTGCTATTGGCGCTCACGGAGTTCATCTCGGTCAGGACGATCTGCCACCCGAGGCAGCACGAGAACTGCTTGGCGCTCCTGCGATCGTTGGATACTCAACTCACAACGTCGATCAGGCCCTCGAGGCCGTGAAGCTGCCCATCGACTATCTCGCAATCGGCCCGATTTTCCCCACGACCAGCAAACCCGACACCTTTCCGGTCATCGGGTTGAAGGGCCTGCGCGCGGTTCGCCGCGCGATCGGTGACTTTCCGCTCGTGGCGATCGGAGGCATCACACACGCGAACGCCCGGGATGCTATCGAAGCCGGTGCGGACTCCGTCGCGCTGATAAGTGCCCTGCTCGCCGATACGAACCGGATCACTGAGACGACCCGCAGCCTGATCCAATCACTCTAAACCTGTGTCAAACATAATTTTCTTGCGTTTGTCATCGTTATGCGCGAGAATCTGACGCGGATTCGAAAGGTGTAGTTTCTTTCGAGCGGCAGCCCACCTACTACCAAAACCCGTGCGGAGTTCCGATCATAGATGAGCTTCTTTGAGTTACCGCCCATAATTGAGCGAATGTTGCTGATTTCCGACAAAATCAGTGACCTGAATTTCTCAGTCGGCCAGCTTCCCCAAGTCGAAATCAACGGCAAGCTCACCCCGGTTCAGCCGCTCGGGATGCAGAAGCTTTCGCCCTATCAAACTGAAATCATTGCCCTCACACTCATGAACGGCCATCCGGATGCCGCCGAGCGCCTCGCGCGCACAGGCACCGCCGATCTCAGTTACTCACTCCCTTCACGGGCTCGCTTCCGCGTGAATATCTTTCAGCAGCGCGGCGTGTACTCCATCGTGATGCGCGTGATTCCGACGGATATCCCCACGCTCAAGACTCTCGGCTTGCCAACGCATCTGTCCGATATCGCCGAGCTTCGCAATGGCCTTGTCCTCGTGACTGGTCCAACCGGTTCCGGCAAGAGCTCGACTCAGGCCGCAATCATCGACATCATCAACGAGAAGAAGTACTACCACGTCGTCACGATCGAAGATCCAATCGAGTACCTGCACTCGCACAAACGTTCGACGATTAACCAGCGCGAAGTCGGTCACGACACGCGCGACTTTCCGTCGGCACTTCGTGCAACCCTCCGCCAGGCGCCGAAAGTGATTCTCATCGGCGAGATGCGCGATTTTGAAACTACAGAGATCGCACTTGAAGCAGCAGAGACGGGTCACCTCGTTCTATCAACGCTTCACACGATCGATGCCTCAAAAACTGTCGACCGCATCATCGGACTCTATCCAAAGAACGAAGAGCCGGTTATCCGAACGCGGCTCGCGCAAACGTTTCGCTACATCGTTTCGCAACGTTTGATACCGCGTGCTGATGGTGGTGGCCGTGTTGCGGCGGTGGAGATTTTGAGATCCAGTCCACGTACGCGTGAATACATCGAAGCGGGCGAGGTTGAAGGCAAGTCGCTTCTCGATGCGATGGTTGATGGAAAACTGGACGGCATGCAGGACTTCGACACAGTAATCAAGAATTTGATTGAGTCGAAGGTGATAACGCTCGAAGACGGTCTTGCCTTCGCCACCAATCAAAACAACTTGCTGCTTTCACTGAAAGGCATGACAGCCGCCGAAGATTTTATTCGCCGCGAAGTTGATCGCATGCCGGCCAATGCTTTTTCCGACTCTGGTTCGATGCTCGGACTGATTGAGTAGTCATGATTATTGTTTGTTCAAAGTGTTCGACGCGTCTTCAGATTGACGATGAGAAGTCGCCGAATCGTCCGTTCAATGTACGCTGCCCGAAGTGCAGCAACACGATCAGTGCCGGTCCGGCTAGTCCGGCCACGGAGCAGAGTGCGCTTGCAGTCGGAGGATCACCAGCGACGGATCATCCGCGGTTTGAGCAGTCAACGGCGCGCGCGTACGAGCCTTCTACGCCGGCTTTCGCGACTGCGCCGTCGACGAACGATGAAACAGTTCGGATGCTGTTCGAACTGCTGTCGAAAGGAAGCAACCAGAATTCGGATAATCCCAACGCGCGCCCGTCCTGGGATAAGCGCAAGGCGCTCGTTTGCACGAGTGAGCCATATCGCGAACTTGTCGCACGCAAGCTGACCAGCAGCGGTTGCAACGTGTTTGTGGCCGAAGACACGCGTCAGGCGGTCGAGACAATGCGCGCGAACAAGATGGACGTGGTTGTGCTCGAGCCGCAGTTTGACCCTGGAGAGCAGGGATCAGCGTTCGTGATTAGGGAGATCAACGTACTTCGTCCGCCGCAGCGACGCCGGCTGTTCTTTGTGCTGCTATCGCCTTCGTTGCGCACGATGGATGCGCACGCAGCGTTTCTCAACAACGTGAACGCGATAGTGAACATAGCCGATATCGAACAGCTGGAACGGATCATGGAAGTTGCATTGCGTGAGTTCAACGAGCTCTATCGAGAGTTCTACACTGCATCCGGTCTCACCGCTCTGTAAAAACTAGCCACGGATTCTAATTTGACCTTTGCGCGTCGCAGCGTTGCGGGATAATCTAACCGCGCGTGGATCAGAAGCCGCACAACGAGACGCATCGACACCAGCACACCAGTGAGAGCTGGCGGCGACTGAGTCTGGTTCTGATCCTGACGGCGCTCTACATGTTTGCTGAAGTCGTCGGTGCGTGGTGGACCGGCTCACTCGCATTGCTCGCTGATGCGGGTCACATGTTCACTGACGTCGGCGCGCTTGTTCTCGCCCTGACAGCAGTTTGGTTTAGCTCACGTCCCGCCACTTCACGAAAGACATTCGGTTACTACCGGCTCGAGATCATCGCCGCGCTCGTCAACGGCGTGGCGCTCGTCGTGATTTCACTCTTCATTTTTTATGGCGCGTATGAGCGTTGGCTTGCGCCTCCGGTCGTCAAGAGTGGGCCGATGATCGTTGTGGCTGTGGGCGGTCTCGTCGTGAACCTCGCGTGTGCGTGGATACTTCATGCGCGTCATGAAGTTGATCTCAACCTGCGCGGTGCGTCGATGCACGTGATGGGCGACGCGCTCGGATCAGTCGCGGCAATTCTCGCGGGCGTTAGTATGTCGCTCTTTGGTTGGTACGCGGCGGATGCGGTCTTCAGCGTTGTGATCAGTTTGCTCATCATCTGGGGTTCAGTGCGGTTGATCAAAGAGTCGACGAACGTCCTCCTGGAAGGAACGCCGGCACACATCAATCTAGCGGCGGTTGAGAATGCGATTCTCGACACGCGCGGCGTCTCTGACGTGCACGATCTGCACGTTTGGACGATCACGTCGGGACGTGAAGCGTTGAGTGCGCACGTGATTCATGCCGAGACCATCTCGCAGCCCGATCTGTTGCGGGAATTGCGGCTGAAACTGCACGAACGTTTTGGCGTGGATCATCTCACGATCCAGATGGAAACCCCTGAATTTGAGGACGAGACGTTTCATTTTTGTCATGGTGGAACGGCGTGTTTTAGATCGGAAAGAAACTAATTGCCGGTTTTCTGGTGGAACTCAATCTCCTTATAACCCTGGATCTTCGCGAGCAGGCAGCGTTGCAGGCGGCGCTTGTTACTCATGGTGCGCCTGATGCGCTCGTTACACTGGCACTCACCGGCGCGTGTCGCATTGGATCAATCGAGGAAGCACGACAACTGCGCAAGTGGTTGGCGGAAGCGCGCACTGCCGGCGACACGGACCTCGCCTCGCTTCACGTAATCGAAAAAGCAATTATCGACTTCGGAATTTAGCCACCGATGAACACGGATCGAATTGCACTGAGTTATGGACGTGGGCGACTAGAGTTCAACTTTGATACGACGAGGTTCAATGTCATCACCGCGGATAATTATGAGTCGCCGCTGAGTGATCTCGAAGTCGGTAAGGCGTTTGACGATCCAATTGCCTCCCCGCCGATAGACGAAATCGTAAGCAGCGGTGAGTCAGTACTGATCGTTGTTTCTGACGCAACGCGTGCAACTGCAAGCGCGCAAGTTGTAAATCTTCTGGTGCGACGTCTCGTGCAGGCCGGTGTCTCGCCGTCGCGCATGGCGATAATTTTTGCGACCGGCATTCATCGACCAGTCACTGAAAAAGAAAAAGTCGAACTGCTGACACCGTTCATCGTGCAGCGGCTGCAAATCATTCAGCACGATGCTTACGATCAGAGCCGGCTGACCACACTGGGAACGACTGAGAGTGGTGTGACAGTCGAGGTGAATAGCGCGCTGCGAGAGTTTTCGCACGTGATCCTCACGAGTGGCATCACGTTTCATTACTTCGCGGGATTTACCGGTGGCCGCAAATCAATCTGTCCCGGACTCGCAGCGGCAAGGACGATCGAAGCCACGCACATGCTGGCGCTCGATTTCGACACCGGCGGTCGCAGAGCC
>DASYPN010000057.1:0-2853 GCA_036006625.1 Pyrinomonadaceae bacterium
CCGTAACTATGCCGGATACGATCACAGTTTACGAAAAACCAACTTGAACCAAGTGTCGCGAGATGGACAAGCTGCTCCGTGAGAGCGGCATTCCGTTTGAGAAAGTTAATTACTACATTCAGCCTCTGAGTAAGAAGAAGCTCACTGAGCTGCTTCGCAAAATGAACATGAAGCCGCGCGAGCTTTTGCGGAAGAGTGAAGCAGCATACAAGGAACTCGGACTAGCTGAAGACAAATTCAGCGATACTGAAGTGATCGCGATGATGGTTGAGCATCCGGATTTGATCCAGCGGCCGATTGTTGAGCGCGGGAGTAGAGCGGTGCTCGGGCGTCCGACGGAGAATGTGAAGGAGTTACTCTGAAAAAAGAAACAGTTTTCATTTGCCAGCACTGCGGTCACAAGGTTGGCAAGTGGCTTGGCAAGTGTCCCGAGTGTGGCGAATGGAATTCTCTCGTCGAAGAAAAAGCGCAAACCTCGCGTCGCTCCGGCAGTCGTAACGGCTTCAAACTTCGCGACGTCTCAGCGGTTGCATTCACTGAGATCGAATCGCAGGACGACGTTCGCATTCCTTCGGGCGTCACGGAGTTTGATCGTGTGCTCGGCGGCGGCATCGTTCCTGGCACGCTGGTCCTGATCGGCGGTGATCCTGGTATTGGTAAGAGCACGTTGTTGCTTCAGGTGGCTGACAAGCTCAGTCACGCCGGCGCGCTCGTGCTCTACGTTTCCGGTGAAGAGTCGGAACGACAGATCAAATTGCGCGGCGAACGACTCGCCGTCGAAGCCAAAAACGTCTATCTCCTGCCCGAGACCAATCTCGAAAACGTTATCAACGAAATCGAGCGACTGAAGCCGGGCGCGATAATCGTCGATTCGATCCAGACTGTTTTTTCGAGCGCGATCGAATCAGCGCCAGGATCAGTTTCGCAGGTGAGGGAAGTCGCGCATCAATTCCTCATGCTGGCGAAGAATCGCGGCGTTCCGATTTTTCTGATTGGACACATCACGAAAGAAGGTTCGATCGCTGGGCCAAAGATCCTCGAGCACATTGTCGACACCGTTCTTTATTTCGAAGGTGAGCGACACCACAACCATCGTATTGTTCGGGCGGTCAAGAATCGTTTTGGCGCGGCGAATGAGGTCGGCGTCTTTGAGATGACCGGCGCCGGACTGAGGCCCGTAGCGAATCCCTCTCAGATGTTCTTACAGGAACGACCGCAGAACGTCGCTGGCTCGATCGTCACTGCGTGTATGGAAGGAACGCGCCCATTGCTCGTTGAGGTTCAGGCCCTCGTTTCGGGAACTAAATATGGAACCGGGAAACGAATGACGCAGGGGTTGGACCAGAATCGCGTGGCACTCCTGATCGCGATGCTCGAGAAGCGTGCTGGACTGCAGCTCACCGGCGACGATGTTTTCGTAAACATTGCCGGCGGGCTTGAAGTCGATGAACCCGCGGCAGATCTGGGTGTCGTGACGGCGATTGTTTCGAGTTTCAAGAACATGACGGTTGATCCACATACAGCGGTGTTTGGCGAGATTGGACTCACGGGCGAAGTTCGCGGAGCGATGCAAGCCTCGGTGCGTGCCCGTGAGGCACAGGCGCTCGGGTTCAAGAAGATCGTGATGCCGGCTTCTAATGTTGCTGGGCTTGAGCGATTGCTGGGTGTGCGCGTTGTTGGTGTCCGATCAGTCGATGAAGCGCTTGACGAGCTATTTTGACCCGCGGCTAAAGTATTTCACGACAAGGTCGTCTCCGAGGTCTTTTGAATCGCTCTCCTTGAATCCATCCAAATAACCCTCCGGCATAAACGCGTCCGCACCGTTCACAGTCAACGGCACCCGGGTAATGATCCACTCATCGATGTGTGGCAGGAACGCCTGGTAAATCTGCGCGCCTCCGATCACGAAGAGATCTGTTGTGAGTTTCTCACTGAATGAGATGACTGAATCAATGTCGCTCAAGACGATCAACGACTCCTGAGGCTCGATATTCGAATCGCGACTGAGCACGATGTTGAGCCGGTTCTTGAGTGGCTTTCCAATCGTGAGCCAAGTCTTCCGCCCCATCACTACCGCGTGCCCCGTAGTCGTCTCCCGAAAAAACTTCATATCAGCCGAATAGTGCCACGGCAGCTTGCCACCCTTCCCGATGGCGCCTTTCCGGGCGACTGCTGCAATTCCGATGATCATCTTTACACCGCGACAGGCGCCGCGATCTTTCCGTGTGATTTGTAGCCGATTAGGTTTAAGTTCTCGTACTTCAATGCCAGCAATCCTTCAAGCCCGCGCAATCTGTTCTCCGGATCGTTGATCTGCAATTCAGGCAGCGGCAACGGCTCGCGTGACAACAGTTGCTCAACTTGTTCGAGATGGTTCTTGTAGATGTGGTAATCGCCGAGCGTGTAGACAAAATCACCGACCTCGAGCCCTGTGACGTGTGCGATGAGATGTGTCAGCAGCGCGTACGAACTGATGTTGAACGGCACGCCGAGAAACGCGTCAGCGGAACGCTGGTAGAGTTGGCAGTGAAGAATGCGACCATTCTCCACCTTGAATTGAAACAACGTATGGCACGGCGGCAGATCGACGTTATCGGCCTGGCGCGGATCCCAACCGGTCACAATCAATCTGCGTGAATCGGGATTGTGTTTGATCTGTCCAATCAGATTTGCGATCTGGTCCACACCATCCTTCTCAGGATAATGTCCACCAAACGAGCGCCACAGATAACCATAAACCGGACCAAGATCGCCGGCCGGCCGTCCAAACTTCGCGGTGTGTTCTTCATCGGCCCATTCAGCCCAGATATCAACTCCGCGTTCACGCAAATTCGTTTCGCTCGTGTCGCCTGA
>DASYPN010000058.1:0-6106 GCA_036006625.1 Pyrinomonadaceae bacterium
CAGCCCCTACTACTGGATAAAAAGTGTAAAGGATGTCGTGATAACAAACTGTAAAGGATGTCTTGACAATCAACACCTCCGTGGCCGCCCTCGGTTTAAATCGTGTTCGCGAAATCCGAGGACTTGTGGATTCTGGAATTCCGTGGCCAACCGAGGGCGGCCACGGAGGGCCGCCCCTACAGTACGTCCCGCAATAAGAGTCGGTCTGTGCGGCTGATCGCCAGGAGTTCGTGGGCGGTTCGGTAGACGTCGGCGACGGAGATTTGGTGGACCGATGGGCTGAAAATGATCCGGTGCTGCTCGCCCACGGGCGTGTAACTGTGCGGATCGGGTCGGTCGAACAACACGATCACGGGCGTCCCAACTGCCGCGGCCACATGCACCGGCCCGGTATCATTCGAAATAAACAGCGTCAGCCGCGCTTGCGCCGAAACCAGTTGGCCAAGCGTCAACCGATCAAAGACTATCGTCTTCGCCGGAAACATCGTCTTCATCTGCGGAACGATCGCGCGCTCCTCCGGCCCCGCGAACACAATCACTCGCACGCGATCGTTTCGAATCAGGTGATCCGCAACTTCGACAAATCTCTCGAGCGGCCAAATGCGTCCCGCGTGCCCGGCGCCAGGAAATAGCCCGACCAGCAACTCGCCCGACTGCGCCTTTTCCTTTTTCAGCAAAGCTTCGACTGCCGCGTCGTCGGCGGCGCTGGTCTTCAACACCGGAGTCCTCGGTGGATTCTCAATGCCAAGCGGTTTCAACAGCTCGAGATACCGATCGACAAGATGAGCCCCAGTCGGCTCTTTCTGCGGTCGTGGTTTGAAGTTGGAAAGGAAATCCAGCGAGCGATTCTCTCGACGCGAGTAGAGCCGGTGCGCCGCACCGGAAAGGAAGCCGAGAATGTTCGTCTCGTAATAACTGTGCAGGTCGATAACAAAGTCGTACTTTGCTTTGCGAACTTGCGAAACAAACTTCGCGACACGTCCAATCGAGATCAGCGTTGGACCATCACGCAGTCCGATGCGATCCACTTCGAGGATCTCATCCGCGTAACCCGAAAGACTCAGCAACTCCTTGCCAGGCTTTCCAACAGCCACAGTTATCCGCGCATTTGGAAAGCGGTTTCGGATCGCTCGCAACGCCGGCAAACTCATCACGACGTCGCCGAGCTGCCCAAAATCAATGACGAGAATGTTACGCGGATCGAACACGGCTAAAGATTTCTTAAGTCGATTCCCGTCATGTCGGATGGTTTTTTCAAATCGAGCAGACCGAGCAAGGTCGGCGCCACGTCTTCGAGTGCGCCACCGCTCCGCAGTTTCACTCCGATTGACTCTTCATCGATCAAGTGAAACGGCACCGGGTTAATCGTGTGCGCAGTGTGCGGACTTCCGGTGGTGGGATCGATCATCTGTTCAGCATTGCCGTGGTCAGCTGTGATAAGGGTGATGCCACGTGCTTCGCGGATGCGCTTGGTGATCCAACCGAGACACGTATCGACGTACTGGCACGCTTCGATCGTCTTATCCAACTTGCCTGTATGGCCCACCATGTCGGGATTCGCGAAGTTGATAACGAAAACGTCCGTGTCTCCGTCATCGATGGCCCGTAACACCTTGTCAGTCACCTTAAACGCCGACATCTCAGGTTGCAGATCGTAGGTGGCGATCTTCGGCGACGGCACCAGCAGCCGCTGTTCACACGGATACTCTTTCTCAACACCACCGTTAAAGAAGTAAGTCACGTGCGCGTATTTCTCAGTTTCGGCTAGTCGATAATTGCGCACCTTGAGATCGCCCCACACTTCCGCGAGCACGTTGCGATGTTGTCGCGGCGGAAAAGCCACCGGAAGGTTGAACGTGTTGTCGTACATCGTGAAGCAGACAAAATGAACACACGGACGTTCTGTAATCTCAAACTCATTGAAATCCGGGAGCGCCAGGGCCCTGGTTAACTGGCGCGCACGATCGGGGCGGAAGTTAAAGAAGATCACTGAGTCGTCGTCTTTGATCGTCGCAACTGGCGAACCGTCTTTCCGAACAATCGCGATCGGCTCAACAAACTCGTCCGTCACCCCGCGCTCGTACGACTCATTGATCCCGCCAATCGGATCCGTGGCTCGCTGACCAATTGCTTTGGTCAACAGATCGTAAGCGCGCCGCGTTCGCTCCCAACGTTTGTCGCGGTCCATCGCGTAGTAGCGACCGACTACGGTAGCGATTTCACCGCAGCCAATCTCGCCCAGTTTTCTTTGCAGCGCGGCGATGTAATGAGTAGCGGAGGATGGCGGTGTGTCGCGTCCATCAAGAAAGCAATGCACATAAACATCAGTCAGGCCATGCTCTTTCGCGAGCTTCAGCAACGCATAAAGGTGCGTGAGTGACGAGTGCACCTGGCCGTCCGACATCAGTCCCATGAGATGAAGAGCTTTGCCGCGAGTCTTCGCGCCTTCAATTGCTTCGGTCAGTACCTTGTTGCGAAAAAACTCGCCCGTCTCGATCTCATGATCGACGAGCGACACGTCCATGCGAATAACGCGACCCGATCCGATGTTAAGGTGACCGACTTCTGAGTTGCCCATCACACCGGCGGGCAGACCCACGCGCGAGCCGTGTGCTTCGAGCAAGGTGCTGGGATATTTTTCCGAGAGCTCGTCGTAGAAAGGAGTTGCGGCAAGCGCGATCGCATTGCCTTCACGCGATGCCGAGTAACCCCAACCGTCGATAATGATCAGGGCCAGCGGCCCTCTTTTCTTTGCCATTTTGTTACTGATGAAAGGCTTTCCTGCCGGGATAGCGTGCGGCGGCGCGCAGATCCTCTTCGATGCGCAGCAGTTGATTGTATTTTGCGGTCCTATCGGTGCGCGACAATGATCCGGTTTTTATTTGTCCCGCGTTCGTCGCCACGGCGAGATCCGCGATAAATGGATCTTCAGTTTCACCGGAACGGTGCGAGATGATCGTCGTGCGATGATTTCGCTGGGCCAGTTCAATACAATCCAACGTCTCCGTGAGCGTGCCGATCTGGTTGACCTTGATCAGAATCGAATTCGCAACTCCGAGATCGATTCCTTTTTGCAGAAACTTCGTGTTGGTCACGAAGAGATCGTCCCCGACTAGCTGCACTTTGCTTCCAATCTCGTCTGTGAGGAGTTTCCATCCGGTCCAATCGTTCTCAGCCATGCCGTCTTCGATCGAGATAATCGGATACTGCTCGCTCCAACTCTTCCAGTAAGCAACCATCTCACTGCTGCTTAGTTTTCTTTTGTCGCTCTTTTTGAAGACGTATTTCTTGCCGTCATAAAACTCGCTGGCCGCCGGATCGAGTGCGAGTAGACAATCCCTGCCTGGTTTGTAACCGGCCTTCACGATCGATTCCAGAATCGTTTCAACAGCTTCCTCATTCGACTTCAGATTCGGCGCGAAGCCACCCTCGTCACCAACACTCGTCGCGTAACCTTTGCTCTTCAAAACAGACTTGAGTTGATGAAAGACTTCTGCGCCGACTCGTAACGCTTCTTTGAAACTCGCCGCGCCACACGGAACAACCATGAACTCCTGAAAGTCGACATTGTTATCCGCGTGTGCACCACCGTTGACGATATTCATCATCGGCACCGGCAACGTGCGCGCGTTTGGACCACCAAGATATCTGTAAAGCGGAAGTTCCAACTGCGCCGCTGCTGCCCGGGCCGTGGCCATCGACACTGCGAGCAATGCATTGGCGCCGAGTTTGGATTTGTTTGGAGTGCCGTCTAACTCAATGAGCGCGCGATCGACTTCGGCCTGATCGAGTGCGTCAAATCCCTGCAAAGCCGGAGCGATTACATCGTTAACATTCTGGACCGCTTTCAAAACTCCCTTGCCGCCGTAACGCTTCTTATCGCCGTCGCGAAGTTCAACAGCTTCATGCTCACCCGTTGAAGCGCCTGACGGTACTGATGCACGTCCTGTCACACCATCTGCCAAAACCACTTCCGCTTCTACAGTCGGATTACCCCGTGAGTCCAGTATTTCCCGTGCCAGAACGTGCTCGATCCAGCTCATTCGTTATCTCCCCTTCTCCGTCAGTTTGTTGAATCTCGAGTTGAACACGCATCACGCGACGCTTCTCGACGCGTTCAATCTTAAAGACCAGACCGTCATGCTGAACCA
This sequence comes from Pyrinomonadaceae bacterium, assembly GCA_036006625.1. Taxonomy (GTDB): domain Bacteria; phylum Acidobacteriota; class Blastocatellia; order Pyrinomonadales; family Pyrinomonadaceae; genus PSRF01. Next base: position 4,152 of record DASYPN010000058.1, read on the forward strand.
CTTCTCCGGGCTTGAGAACGTGTCCGGCTTCGGTCATCAAAAACCCGCCGATGGTAGTGTAAGTTTCCGACTCGGGAACTGAGAGTTTCAGCCTCCGATTGAGATCGCGCACCGCGAGTCCGCCGGCCAGTTGAAACGTCTTCTCATCAATCTGCGTGATCTGCTCGTTCACTTCTTCATCGTGCTCGTCAGAGATCTCACCGACGATCTCCTCGAGCAAATCTTCGAGCGTGATGATGCCTTCGAGTCCGCCGTGTTCATCGACTACGAAACCAAAATGCATCTTTGCCTTCTGCATCTGACGAAGCACGTGCTCGAGCCGCGCAGTATCGACGACGTACAAAGGCGGTTGCAGCACATCCTCGAGTTTGAATTTTTCGGGATGGAGCAGATACGGCATCACGTCTTTGCTATGTATGAACCCGCAAACGTCGTCAAACGACTCGCGGTATACAGGCAAACGCGAATAACGATGCTGGTCGAATGCTTTTGTAATCTCTTTGAGACTACACGTGTTGGGAATCGCGGCCATTTCGGTCCGCGGCACCATCGCTTCACGCACGACGGTGTCAGAAAACTCAAACACGCGATGTATCAAACGTCGCTCTTCGGCGCGCAAGTGTCCGCTCTCACGCGAGATGTCGACGAGCCGGCGCAACTCGTCTTCTGTATAGGTCGACCCGTGTTCACCGGTCGCATTGATTCCCACGAGTTCAACTGTTCGCGCGCTCGCCCAGTCGAGTGCACGAATCGGCAGGCTGAAGACGCGATAAAAGATTTGCATCGGTAGCGCCACTGCCAGAGCAACCTTCTCGGCGAGCGCAAGACCCATCAACTTCGGCGCCTGCTCTCCGAGAACGATGTGGAGTGAAGTGATAATCGAGAAGGCAACAGCGAAAGCGATGCCATGTCGCCATGTATCTGATAACCCTGCGAGTGGGCCTTCCAGCAGTCGAGCAATTGCCGGTTCACCAATCCAGCCCAAAGCCAGCGAAGCCAGAGTGATTCCCAACTGGCAGGCGGAGAGGTAAGCATTCAAGTTCTGCAGCAATCGCATCAGCAGCTTTGCTGAACGACTTCCCTGGTTGGCAAGCGTCTCGATTCTCGACGAGCGCACGCCAACGAGGGCAAACTCCGCGGCGACGAAAAAGCCGTTCGCTGCGACCAGTAACAGAACCGCAAGCAGTTTTATGGTAATCGCGGTGGCGGAACTCATGTGGGGTGGAAATCATAGCACGTTGAGCCACGCAAGGCAGATTAGGGCGTCACCTTGGAGTGCGCCAACTTGTTGGCGCTTTGGAATTTTACCAAAGCGGTGACAAGTCACCGCACTCCAAGGTGACGCCCAAATTCAATCAGTTCGAGATTTATATTAAGTGTTTAGTGTCCTATGGACGCGCCGGCGGCACGGGCGCGGACTGGGCGCCGGTCATGCTTCGAGTGGGCACGAGCAAGCGCCTGATCGACGCGAGGTTCGATGTTGCACTCAGGCTGGCGACACACTGCTGCCAATTCCGAAACGACCAGATACCGAGCGCGCTCGAGCATCCGTTGTTCGCGGAAAGACAGGGGTTTGAGATTGCTCAGATAAGTTAAGTGCTTGAGCACGTCGGCCACTTCAAAAATATCGCCGGTGCGCATTTTTTCTGAGAATTCCTTGAAGCGATCCTTCCAATCATTAGCGGGGGAGGAAAAATCATCTGCTAGTGCTTTGAAAAGCATGTCACACTCACCCGATGAGATTGGGGCGCGCAGGCCAACTTCTGAAGCATTTGAGACCGGTACTAAGACCACGGAGCTATTAGCAGCAAGACGAAGCGTATAAAAAGGTAGGAGCTGAGTGCCTATTTGCTTCTGTTCTATTTGCTCGATGGTCCCGATTCCATGATTCGGGTAAACGACTTTCTGGCCGACTTTGAAGCCCACCATGCACCTCCATCGAATTTGAAAATATC
>DASYPN010000059.1:0-10299 GCA_036006625.1 Pyrinomonadaceae bacterium
GCAACCAGGAACTGCGAGACGCCTTCGATGTGCTGTCACGCCTGGCCCGCGCAGTGGAACAAAACAATCTGCAGCGAAACTCATGGTTCAACATTCAGCGGCTGCTGTCAGACATCTCGCGTGAAATTTCGGGCAATCAAAATCCTGGTCCATTTCCTCCCGATACCGGTGATCGTAGCGGCCAAATGACCTGGCGCGGTCGCGTTGACGACGACGTACGCATCAGAATTCGCGGCGGTTCGGCAGACGTCGAGACTCTCGGCGGCACGCCTTATTACGACAGCCAGCCCAACTTCTCGAATTCGCTGCCAAATCGACGCGTAACAGTGAGACTGACAAGCAAACGAGGTCGCGGAGAGATCTTCATCGAGCAACAGCCTTCGCGTGAGAACGACTTCACCGCGGTTATCCGCATCAGGGATACACGCGGCGGTGCGGACAACTACGAATTTACGCTGGAGTGGTAAAAACCGAGTAGGTCCTATCCGTCCTATAGGACCTATTTCTCAACAATAACCTCGTCGGCAAAGATCCACGCATCGCCTCCGCTTCCCGGATGCCATGCGGGGATCTTTCCGAAGTTCACCGCGCGGATTCGTACGTAGCGCGCACTCTTGGGCGCGATCGATTTCACAAGTTCTCTTGTAATCGCACCTTCACGTTTTTCCGAAACGTCATTCGTAATCGAAATCGGGGGTCCAAACGTCTTGCCGTCGATCGACAGTTCAACTTCGACGCGGCTCGGCATCCAGATCCACGAGCCGATGTCCTGCAGGAAACCTGCGCCAACGGTGGAAACCTCCTGCACTTCTCCAAGGTCTACCAAAGCGATCAGATCCTTACCCTGATAGCCTTGCCACGCGCCGCCACTCCAGTTTGTCGTTCCGCGAATTCCATCGATCAGCGCAAGGTCGCCACCGCCCGTGTATTGCGAACTGTAGTTTGACTGCAACGTAATCTTCCAGTCGTGTGGAATACGATGATACCTCGCGGTCACAACCAGGCTGCGCCTTCCGTCAGTCGCAACTGCGAACGCTTTGACAGTCGTATCGGTATTGATGAAGAACGATTGCGTAAATCTTTGCGACTTAGTTGTGGGTTCTGAACCATCGGTCGTGTAATACAGATCGCCGCTGCCCGTAACCGAGATCTCCTGGCGTCCTCTAAACGTTCGGTTAGCCGCTTTGATCACCGGAACCGGAACAATCTTACGACCTGCAATGCGGGAGACCGGCTCATTCCCTGTCCCAGTTCCCCACCTAAAATTCGGCCGCGGTCCCATTCGAAAGACGAGCTCGCCTCCTGCCAGCAGATCACGATGCATCAGGAACGACTTGTTGTAAGGCCTTCCATTTAGAGTCGCCGATTGAACGTAAACATTGCGCTCCGAAACGCCTACGCCACGAACCACAAACGACTTGCCATTCTCCAGATTGAATCGCACCTCGGGAAACAACGGCGACCCGATCGCGTAAACCGTCGAACCCGGAGTCACCGGATAAAATCCAGCCGCATTCAACACGTACCACGCTGACATCTGCCCACAGTCTTCATTGCCGATCAGTCCATCCGGATCAGGCTTGTAAAACTGATCCATGATCTGCCGGACGCGCGCCTGCGTTTTCCACGGCTGGCCCACGTAGTTGTAAAGGTAGGCCATGTGATGACTCGGCTCATTGCCGTGCGCGTACTGACCAATCAATCCAGTGATGTCGGCCTGCTCGCGACCAGTCGTGCGACTATCAGCCGCAAACAACTGATCGAGCTTCTCAGCAAACTGCCGGCGTCCACCCATCAACCCGATGAGACCGCTGATGTCGTGCGGTGCGAAAAACGTGTACTGCCACGAATTCGCTTCCGTAAATCCAAACGTGACCTCGCGCGGATCGAAAGGTTCGAGCCAATTCCCGTTGCTGCGCGGGCGCATGAATCCTGACGAAGAGTCGTAGACGTTTTTGTACGACTGTGCGCGCGCGTTGTAGCGCTCGTAATCGGCTGTCCTGCCGAGCATGCGCGCGACCTCGGCAATACACCAATCGTCGTATGCATACTCGAGTACTTTCGACACTGACTCGCGTTCGTCTTCCATCGAGATAAAACCCTGATCGATATAAGCGCCGAGACCACCATGCTGCCTCAGCTCCGCACTGTGTTTCATCGCCTCGTATGCCTTGTTCAGATCAAAACCACCGATGTGCTTAGCAGCCGCGTCCGCGATGACGGAAACCGCGTGATAACCGATCATCGTGTCAGTTTCATTGGCTGCGAGTTCCCAGACGGGCAGACGTCCGCCCTGTTCGTATTGGACGAGGAACGTGCGGATGAAATCGCGCGAGCGCTTTTGATCGATGATGTTGTAGAGCGGGTGGGCGGCACGAAATGTATCCCAGAGCGAGAAGACGGTGTAGTTTGAGAAGTCGTCGGCTTTGTGAATCTTGAAATCGCGCCCGCGATAACGACCGTCCACGTCCATGAAGAGGTTGGGCGCAGTCATGGCGTGATAGAGCGCGGTGTAGAAGTTGGTTAACTGCGCATTCGTGCCACCGTCGATTGCAATTTTGTTGAGCTCGCGGTTCCAGGCTGCTTTCGCATCGGCTTTGACCTTGTCGAAGTCCCAGTCATTTATTTCGGCGCGCAGGTTCTGCTGCGCCCCCTCGACGTCCACCGAAGAAATTCCAACCTTCACCAGCAAAGGACGTCCGCTGCGGGTATCAAACGTGAAATACGCTTTCAAATCAGGGCCAAAGAATTCAGTAAATTCCTTGTTGAATTCGTGGAAGATAGAGCCGGAACCGGTGAAGGGCTGCGAAAACTCCAAAGCAAAATAGACGATTTGGTCTTTGGCCCATGCTTTTGATCGTCGCCAACCTACAATTCTCGTGTCATCTATTATCTTGAAACTGGAATCAATGACGTCATCACGATGGTCAAGATCAAGTACGACGTGTGCTTCAGTAGTCGCGGGGAATGTGTAGCGATGCATTCCCACGCGCGCGGTTGCAGTCAATTCGACAAATACTTTGTCATCGTCGAGTTTGACTGAGTAGTAGCCAGGCGAGGCGGTTTCATTCCGATGCTGGAAACGCGAGGCGTACTTCAATGGGGTAAGCATATCGATTCCATTAATCGTAGGCATCAACAGGATGTCGCCGTAATCTGAAATCCCAGTACCGCTTAGATGCGTGTGACTGAAGCCATAAATTTTTGAATCCGAGTAGTGATAACCGGAGCAGCCGTCCCAACCGGTGAGTCGCGTGTCGGGACTTAGTTGGACCATGCCGAAGGGAACGATCGCGCCGGGGAACGTGTGGCCGTGTCCGCCGGTGCCGATGAATGGGTTGACGTAGCGCGTTAGATCGCGTTGTGCGAATGCTCGCAGCGGAAGAATGAGAAGGCCGAGGAGGATTATGACGCGCATCAGGCTCAGGTTTAGCTTCACAGGATTAACAAGATGTTTCAGGATTTACAGGATAAATCTTGAAGCATCTTGTTAATCCTGTCTAAAAACTACCTCAAGGTGAAATCGCGATCGCGTAAATGAGCTTCTCGAGTGCCTGTAGATCTCGGAGATCGAGCACCTCGACAGGTGAGTGACTGTAACGACCAGGCCACGACAAACTATCGTGCAACACACCATAGCGCACGAAGTCTGAACCATCAGTCCCACCATTCGTAGCGCCCACCTGTATCGGTATGGCATTCGTACGCGCGATCTTCAGAATGCGATCCAGTTCAGGAAGCGGCGCGACCGCAGAGTTGTCGAGGCCGCGAATGACCGCGCCACGTCCGAGTGGCGCGTACGCAAAACGCGTACTCTCAACCGGCGAGTCAGACGAGACAAACGTGTCGACACTGTAGACTCTCTTAACCGCCGATGCATACTGCTTTGCCAACGCCATTGCACCTTCAAGCCCGGTCTCTTCGCGTACGGACCACGCGAAGATAACTTTGCGTTTCAGAGTTGCAGGCGTGATCCTTCTCGCCGCCAGCACGAGCGCTGTCGAACCAGCCCGATCGTCAAGCGCGCGCGCAGTGAAACGAGTGCTGCCTAAACGAGTCGCACTCTTGAAGGCAGTGACGGATAAACCATTCGTCACTCCTCGTTTCTTCAAACCCTCAGCATCCATTCCAAACCAGGCTGTTAGCGCTTCCGGTTGTTTCGTAACGGCCGTGTCACGCGGAACAAAAACGCCGGGCAGTGGCGAATCTCCTCCACGATCGAGGTGAAGCAGTGCAGGCTGCCCTTCCCACAACGATTGAAAGAGTCCACCGCGCGTGCGCAACGACACGGTGCCGTCGTCGGCAATGTTAGTCACTTCAAAACCGACCTCATCCTGATGGGCGATAAACATCAATGGATCGCGATCTGGTCCAACTTCGAGGATGAGATTTCCTTCGTTGTCAGTGCGTGTGACCGGTCGGGCCCACGCAGGTAGCGCTGCGATGATCGCTTCACGAACCGGTCGCTCGTGCCCAGACACTGATGGAAGATCGGCCAACGACTTCAGCAGGTTTGCAGTTACTGAAAACGGATCCTGTCGCTGTGTCGAGAATGTCTCGATCAAAAACGAAACAAATCGCTGACCCGGTTCATAGCTAACGCCCGCCACTTTTTCAACCACAGCAAATAGTTTCTGAGCATCGGAAACTCTCACAGTTTCTACGAGCGTTCCCGGAAATCGAACCCGTGGCGCAAGTATTGTCACTGACGTCAGCCCGGTAGTTTCGGGAAGATAGAGCGGCTTCTCAACCAATCTTTGAGTAAAGCCTTCAGAACCGTTAGGACTCTCTGTGGGCTGCTCCAACAGCGTCACTTGATCTACACGCCCAATGCCTCTTAACGCTGCTTCCAATCCATCATGACCAAAGCTCCGCAACGTAGTGAGTAGAAAGATCGTCTCGCCCGTCTTCACCTGTCCCTGCGCTGCATAGGCAACAGCCGCACAGCCAGCACGTACACCAGCCATCGATCCCGTGACGAAATCTCCGTACTGCATAGCCGCGGAGTCGCGCACGACCGGATCCAACATCTCGATCCCAAGTCGCTGCACATCAGCCTTTGAAGTAGCTCCAACATCGACCCATAAATCGTCCAACGTTGTAACGGGCGCATTAGCAACTCGACCGCGTTGCAAGTGAGTGCTCTTGACGATCACCACACCGGGTACGGCTCCGGCCCATGTGAGAACTTTGATTCGCTGTCCTTCATGAAACTGAATCCAGAGCGGATGCTGACGGACTGCGCCTGCTTCACGTAAACGCAGGTATCCGTCGTCAGTTATCTCGGTTACAGCAAAGCCGGGCCGATCAAGTGCACAAGCGATCACACGGCGCGGGCTGCCACTGCCTTTGCGCAAGATGAGATTGCCCAATTGATCACGTTTCCAACCGGGCATCGATCGCATGATTGCGTCAGTCGCGAGATACTCACGACCCGGCGGAGCATCGAGATTGATCCAACTCACGAGGGAGGATTCGGCAAGCCCGCCATCCTGTGCGCTTACGTTAATAACTAGCACAAGGGTTAGCAGCAGTGTCTTGGGAAGACGCATTAGTTTGTTCACTTTGTTTTAGACAGGATAGGACTCAGTGTAGCAAATAGTATCTTGCGTATTAAAAACTTTAATGGCATACTGCGTCGCCTCCGTCCCAGACACAACATCCGAAGAGAATTAGTTCGCTCCAATTCAAGCGGCAGAGTGTATCCACAGGTTCATACGTTTCCTCCCGTAGTCTACGGCTATCTATGCGCTTCGCATTTATCGAGAAAACCGTGATGTTGTCTTTCCCGCTCGTTCTTGCGGCCGTTGCGGGCGGCGCCCACACCCCCACCAACCTTACTACTGGAGGAAAAGAGTATGAAGAAAGTTTGCGCGTTACTTATTTTTGCCGGCCTTTGCGCCGCTGTGTTTATTTCGTCACCAACGGCAAGCAGCCAGGGCCGAAAAGACAAGCTTCGCAAAAACGCAAATAGGGTCGAAAACAACTACATCGTAGTCCTCGACGACAACTGGGTCGGCGAACGAGGAAGATTCTCGATCGCTCCTTACATCGCAGCGGAAATGTCCGCCATGCACAGCGGCCAACTCAAACAAGTCTATCAACACGCGATCAATGGATTCGCAGTCGAGATGACGCCGGAACAGGCTGAAGCACTCAGTCAGGATTACCGCGTTCTCTATGTTGAAGAAGATGGTGTTGTCACTGCCGATGCAACTCAAAGCAATCCCCCGTGGGGTCTGGATCGCATCGATCAGCGCAACCTGCCATTGAACGCCGTCTACACATTCAACTGGACCGGTTCGGGCGTTCGTGCATACGTCATCGATACTGGAATTCGCACAACTCACACGCAGTTTGGCGGACGTGCCTCAAACGTCTTTGACGCGTTCGGCGGCAATGGAGTGGACTGCAACGGACACGGGACGCATGTCGCCGGAACCATTGGCGGTTCAACGTACGGCGTCGCGAAGAGCGCTCTGCTTCGTGGTGTGCGTGTGTTGAACTGTTCGGGTTCCGGAACTAACTCCGGCGTAATCGCCGGCGTCGATTGGGTGACCAACAATCACATCAATCCAGCGGTTGCAAACATGAGTCTTGGCGGTGGCGCTTCAAGTGCAGTTGATACTGCTGTAAACAATCTGGCTAACTCCGGCGTGCCCATCGCAGTCGCAGCCGGCAACAGCAATACCGACGCTTGCACTTCTTCACCGGCTCGCGCAGCTAATGCGATCACAGTCGGCTCGACAACGACCACGGATGCACGCTCATCGTTCTCGAATTTCGGCGTATGTTTGGACATCTTCGCGCCAGGTTCGGGAATCCTGTCGGCGTGGTTTAGTTCTGACACTGCCACGGCAACGTTGAGTGGAACTTCAATGGCTTCACCGCACGTCGCCGGCGTAGCCGCGCTTTACAAGCAGTTCAGTCCGGGTGCATCGGCAGCGACCACTCGCAACGCGATCGTCAACGGTTCGACAACGAACCATGTGACGAACGCCGGCTCGGGTTCACCGAACCGATTGCTGTACTCGCTGTTCTTCTAAAACAGTTAGTCTGCCACTGATGAACGCGGATAACACGGATAAGTTTTATCTGTGTCATCCGCGTTCATCTGTGGCTTATACTACGCCGCTGAGGTGATCCCCATGAGACATTTCCGAAAACTCCAGCGAAGTGTCGCGTTGCTCTGCACACTCGCGATGTTTGCCACAATGCTGGCTGCGCAACAGGCGCCGGCAAAGCGTCCAATCACGCATCAGGACTATGATTCGTGGCGCTCCATCTCGGCCCAACAGATTTCACGCGACGGCAGGTTTGTGGCTTATGCGTACATGCCGCAGGATGGTGACGGTGAGATCGTCGTGCGCAACATCGCTACTGGTGTCGACTGGCGCGCGCCGCGCGGATATCGTCCGCCTGTGCCGCCGCCTGATGATCCGGGCACAAACATCGCTGAGTTTCAGGCAGAGCAGGCTCGTCTGCTGCGTCCGATTTTTACGGCAGACAGTCGACTCTTAATCTTCACGGTGGAGCCGACGAAAGCTGAAGTTAACAAAGCGAAGAAAGAGAAGAAGAAGCCTGAGGAGATGCCGAAGAATGGTCTCGGCATCATGGATCTCTCAAACGGCACCGTCACACGAATCGAACGAGTGAAGACGTTTCGCGTGCCTGAAGACGGGACGGGTTACTTTGCTTACTTGATGGAAGCAAAGCCTGAAGAAAAACCTGCCGGACCAGCAAAACCGGAAGCCAGTCCTTCAGGCGAAACGACTGCACCCACCGCAACGCCCTCGCCGTCACCACGCGCCGGTTCCGCCCGTGGAAAGAAAAAGGAATACGGCACTGAGCTCGTCCTCCGCAACACGGCTACTTCAAACGAACGAAAGTTTAGCGACGTGCTCGACTTCACGATCAGCCGAGATGCTAAGTCTCTGGTCTTCACCGTCTCATCGCGGAAAGAAGACAGCAACGGCGTGTATGCCGTGACGACTGACAGTGAAAGCGATCCAGTCGCACTTCTCAGCGGGAAAGGTAAGTATCAAAAACTTACGTGGGACGAAGACAACACTCAACTCGCATTCACGAGCGACAAGGAAGACGCTAACGCTAAGCAGCCAAAGTTTCGTGTCTATGAATGGAACCGCAAAGATCCTCAAGCCACTGAAGTCGTTTCGGTAAACTCGCCGGGCTTTCGCAAGGAGTTCGTCGTCGGCGAGCGCGCGAATCTAAGTTTCTCGCTCGACGGCAGTCACCTGTTCCTCGGCACGGCGCCGCCGCCTGAGCCGGAGAAAAATCCCGACGAAGAGATTCCGGCCGACGAAAAGGTGCTCGTCGATCTGTGGCACTGGAAAGACGATTACGTGCAGCCGATTCAGCGAATCCGCGCCGAGCAGGATCGCAATCGATCGTATCGCGCAGTCTACGATTTGCAGACGAAGAAATTCGTCCAGCTCGCTGATGAGACGATGGAAAACATCTCGCCTTCCAACGACGGCCGTTACGCCATCGGCAGCGACAATCGTAAATACCGAACCATCTCCGACTACGATCCGGGTTTCACCGACTATTACCTCGTCAACACTGCCGACGGTTCGCGCAAACCTCTATTAACCAAACAACGGAGCAACGTCTCGCTCTCGCCAAATGCGAAGTACGCGATCTATTTCGACGGTAAAGACTGGTACTCGTACTCCGTCGCCGATGGCTCAACTGCAAACCTGACCAAAAACATCTCCGCGAACTTCTACAACGAAGAGAACGACGAGCCTTCAACGCCCGGTTCTTACGGGATCGCCGGCTGGACCAAAGACGATGCCTACGTGCTGATTTACGATCGTTACGACATTTGGCAGGTTTGGCCGGACGGCAGCAATGCGAGGAATCTCACTGAGGGTGTAGGCCGCAAGGAATTAACAGCGCTGCGCTACGTGCGTCTCGATCCGCGCGAGCGCTGGATCGATCCGGACAAGCCGATGCTGCTCTCGGCCGAGAACGAGGAGACGCGCGACTCGGGTTACTATCGCGACAGAGTAAACAGCACTGCACTCCCGCTGAAACTCCTGATGGCCGCGAAAGATTTCAACAATCCCGCGAAAGCTAAAGACGCCGACGTGATGATCATGACCGCATCGCGCTTCGATCAGTTTCCCGATATTTGGGTGACAAATAGTTCCTTCAAGGAGCTGAAGCGCGTCAGCAATGGCGACGCTCAACGCGCGGCATTCAACTGGGGCACCGGCGAGTTGGTTAGTTTCAAAAATACGGACGGCGTGCCGCTGAAGGGTCTGCTTCTCAAACCGGATAACTTCGATCCCAGGAAGAAGTACCCGATGATCGTCTACATCTACGAAAAGCTCTCGCAGGGTTTGCACGCTTTCCGCAATCCCGCGCCGGGCACGTCGATCAATCCAACCTACTACGTCAGTAACGGTTATCTCGTCTACATGCCTGACATCGTCTACACGATTGGTTATCCGGGCCCAAGCGCATTGAAATGTGTGTTGCCGGGAATTCAAGCGGTGGTCGATCGCGGCTACGTGAATGAGAAAGCGATCGGCATCCAGGGACACAGTTGGGGTGGTTATCAAATCGCGTACATGGTGACTCAGACGAACCGTTTCAGAGCAGCTGCGCCGGGTGCACTCGTCGCAAACATGACGAGCGCTTACAGCGGCATTCGTTGGGGAACAGGATTGCCGCGACAGTTCCAGTACGAACGCTCGCAATCGCGTATCGGCGGCAGTCTCTGGGACTATCCGCTGCGCTTTCTCGACAACTCACCGATTTTCCGTGCGGATCGAGTTGAGACGCCGCTCCTGATGATTCACAACGACGAGGATGATGCGGTGCCATGGTACCAGGGAATCGAGTTCTTCCTCGCGCTGCGACGGTTAGGCAAGGAAGCCTACATGTTCACTTACAACGGAGAGAAGCACGGTCTCCGAAAGCGCATCAACCAGAAAGACTACACGCGTCGCTTGCAGGAATTCTTCGATCACTTCCTTAAAGGCGCACCCGCTCCCGAGTGGATGGAAAAAGGTATTCCCTACCTGCAGCGTGAGAAAGAAAAGGAAAAGTATCGAACTTCAGAAGACAATCCGTAACTAGATCCGTCTTCATCCGCGGCTAAATTTCAGTCTTGCTTCAAGCTGTTCACGACGACTGCGACTCAATCGCAACTGTCGTCCATCATCAAGCACGACGATGTAGTCGCCGTTGAAGTGTGGGTGCATCTCCTTGATGCGATCGAGATTCACGATGATCGAGCGATGGATGCGCACAAACTTTGCCGGGTCG
>DASYPN010000060.1:0-8758 GCA_036006625.1 Pyrinomonadaceae bacterium
GAACGCGGTCTCGACTTCATTCACGAGATCGAAGGCGATTACGCCATCGCGTTGTGGGATGCGAACAAAGAGCGCCTCGTCCTCGTGCGCGATCGCGTCGGTGTGAAGCCGCTCTACTTCTATCACAAGGATGGTCGCTTCATCTTTGCGTCAGAGATCAAGTCGATCCTCCAACACCCGGCGGTGACACCAGACATCGACGAACAAGCGCTCTATCACTATCTGACGTTTCTCACCACGCCCGCGCCCACGACGCTCTTTCGCGACATACACAAACTGCCGGCCGGTCACATCCTGACTCTCACGCGCGACGGCACGATCAACGTCCAGCAGTACTGGGACGCGCTCCCACCCAAAAAACGAATCGCAGGCACGGAAGAAGATCAGCGTGCGGAGATTCTGCGTCTGCTGCGCGAATCGATTCGCAAACGAATGATGTCAGACGTGCCATTCGGCGTTTTTCTTTCCGGCGGCGTCGACTCGTCAGCAAACGTCGCCCTCATGTCGGAACTGATGACGCGTCCGGTCGAGACGTTCACGGTTGGTTTCAGTGACGCCGAGTATCTCAACGAGCTCGAACCCGCGCGTCGCATCGCGCGACAGTTTGGGACCAATCATCACGAAGTGATCATCTCCGAGAAAGAAATGCACGACTTTCTCCCTGATATGGTCTTTCATCAGGATGAGCCGATTGCTGATCCCGTTTGCGTGCCGCTTTACTATGTTTCGAAGCTCGCACGTGACTCGGGTACGATCGTGGTCCAGGTCGGAGAAGGTTCGGACGAAATCTTCAGTGGTTACGAAAACTACGTGCGACATTTGCGCATCTACGAAAACTTCTGGCGACACGCAGAAGCGCTGCCACTTTCATTGCGACGCGCAATCTCGAATCTCTCGCGGCCCGCGCTCGAAGCCACGGGCAGAAAGCGTGCGGCGATCGAATTGATCCGGCGGCTTGGTGCTGATGAACCGTTGTTCTGGGGCGGCGTGGTCGTGTATGACGAGACGTTCAAACCGCGTGTGCTTTCAGAGCAGGTGCGCGATCGTTTGAATGGACTGTCGTCGTTGCGAGTCGTGGAGTCGTACCTGAAGCATATCGAGCAGGAGCGTCCAGACGCAGACTTTCTCGCTCGCATGACGTATCTCGAGTTGAAGCTGCGTCTGCCGGAACTGCTGCTGATGCGTGTGGATAAGATCACGATGGCGACGAGCGTCGAGGCGCGTGTGCCCTTTCTCGATCATCATCTGGTTGAATACGCGCTGGGTCTGCCACGCTCGTTGAAGGTCGAAGGTGTGAGTGGCAAGCACATTCTCAAACGTTCGCTGGAAGATATCCTGCCACGCGATTTGCTCTACGAACGCAAACGAGGTTTTGGCGCGCCCGTGCGTGAATGGTTCCGGGAAAGTTTGGGTGGATGGTTCGACGAGCATTTGATGAACTCGACGATGCGGCGGCGCGATCTGTTGGACTATTCATTCGTGAGTCGCATGTTGGACGAGCATCGACGCAAGACGAAAGACTGGGGTTTTCATCTCTGGGCGTTGTTGAATTTGAGCTTGTGGTACGAGCGATGGATCGATTAGGTATCCGAGGATTACACAGAAAAAATCTGCACAAAAATCTGCGGAAGCTGTGGACACAGATAGCCTGGACCTTCGCGACGCGCTTGGTAATGATCTTCAACAGCCTCGCCGCGGGAATCATCGTCGCGCATTGGCTGGGCGCAGAGGGTGTCGGACAGCTCGCGGTGATCAATGTTGCAGTGGCTACCCTCGTTCAACTCGGCAGCTTCGGTCTTCCGTCCTCAAACACGTATTTTATTGCGCAGGACCAGGCGCGCTTTCGTGCTGCCGCGCTCAACTCCCTGCTGTTTGCGCTCGGCGCCGGCTTGGTTTTGACACTTGCACTCAGCGCAACTGCATCCGCGCGACCTGACTGGTTCGGTCCCAACTCGGCCAGCCTGATCCACATTGCCGCCATCTCGATCCCGTTTCAACTAATCACGCTGATTGGTCTGAACATCCTGTTGGCTGTGGGCAAGATTCGGCAGTTCAATATCCTCGACCTCGTCAGCCAATCGTTTGTACTGATCAATGCGGCGTGCGTTTGGCTCGTGGTCAAAGGAGATCTCGAAACGCTCGTATGGTGGAACACAACGACGAGCGTTCTGGTGAGTCTTCTAATCGGGGGCTTGCTTGTAATTTCCGCGAAGAACCTGGTGCAATCGAAGTGGCGCGCAGACGTCGCACTGCTGCGACGGATGATCACGTATGGTCTTAAGTTTCACATATCAATCTTAGCCGGCGCGATCATCATTCGCGCTGATTTGCTTGTCGTAAATCACTTTCGCGGAGCTGAGGAAGCGGGCGTTTACAGCGTGGCGTCACAGTTTGCTCTCCTGTTGATGTTGCTGCCGGGTGTGATTGCGACCTTGCTTTTTCCGCGTGTTACGACGGAACAGGACGCGCGTGGAGAAACCACTTGCCGCGTCACACGCTACACGGCGTTCATCATGTTCATCTGTTGCCTCGCCGCAGTTCCTTTTAGTTTGCTGTTGCCTTTCGTTTATGGCGCGGCGTTTTACGATGCGACGGGATTGCTTTGGATCCTGCTGCCGGGCGTTTATCTGATTGGACTCGAATCCGTGCTGGTCCAACATTTCAACGCGCTTGGTCTGCCGCGAGCCATTCCGCTTTACTGGATTGTAGTTCTCGTGCTCAATCTTGCCCTCGTGTTTGCACTCGTGCCCCGTTTTGGCGCGCAAGGCGCAGCAATCGCTTCAACCATCAGCTACGCCGCGATCTTCGGTCTCGTGGCGCTTCACTTTCACAGCAGCACTGGACGATCTTTCTCGGAAGTGTTCGTGCTCGGGAGTCTGCGCGGATGAAGGTCGTTCTGCTGGCGCTCAGTGGCGACTTGTCTCGCTGGCAAGACAAGATCACCGAGCTTTATCCTCATTGCTCGATCGAGTTTATCTCACGCGCCGAATTCGAAACCGGCAGTCATCTCAAACGTCTCAAAGCATTGCGTGCGTTGCGTCCCGACGTCCTCGCGATCGCCACCGAACGACTCCCATGGCAACGTGGTCAAAATCTCTTCATGCTGTTCGGCGCGCTCGCAGGCGCGCGTGAAGTGCTGATGATGGACGCGCATGGCGGACTGGTAAAGAAGTCTCGATCGAATGTTTTGCTGGGAGCGCCTGTCAGACTGGGTCGCGAGACGATCACCAGCGCGAACGACATGGCGCAGTCGCGCCGTGAGCTGCAACGGCTCGAAGAAGAGACACTAAGATTCTCGGACTTACCCCGGAAGGCGGCCACGAGATCGCGTCTGCGTGTTGTGTTTCTTCGTTCGACGCCTGGACCAGGCACACAGGCAGGTGGCGCTGCGAGTCACATCAAAGGTGTTGTTGAAGGACTCGAGTCGCTTGGTGTCGAAGTGAGGATCATCAGCAACGATCAGATTGCCGGCTTGAACGTTTCCGAAGATCGTTTCGACGTTGTTCCACCTCAGTCCGCCGGCGGTTCGCGCGCTCTTTTTGACATTCACAACAATCTCGTTTTTACGCGCGGCGCTGTGCCGCTGATCGAGCGCATCCGTCCGGATTTTATTTATCAGCGATATGCGCGGTTTAGTTGGGCCGGAGTAGTGGCTGCGAACCGCATCAAGCGCCCACTCTTGCTCGAATACAACGGCTCGGAAGTTTGGGTCGGCAAGCATTGGGACCGCGTCGGGAGTCTCGAATTGCTGGAGCGTTACGAGCGTTTGAACCTTGACGCTGCGGCGCGTATTTTTGTCGTCTCGGAAGTCGAACGACGTAACCTCGAAGCACGTGGTGTTGATGCGCAGAAGATCGTTGTGAATCCGAACGGCGTTGATGTCCAGCGCTTTCGGCCCGGTGTTGGGGGCGCTGAGGTCCGGCGCGAGTTTCAGATTGAAGACGATGAGGTGGTTGCCGGGTTTGTTGGGACGTTTGGTCCGTGGCACGGTGTTGAGAAACTTGCCGAGGCAATCAAGACGATTCCCGCGAACGTGCGCGTCCGTTTTCTGTTGGTGGGAAGCGGGAGCTTGCATGAAGAGGTCGAGAAGCAACTTGCGGATGAGAAGCGCGTGATCTTTACGGGTGCTGTGGCCCACGACCGCGTGCCGAAGTTGCTCGACGCCTGCGACATACTGGTTTCGCCGCACGTTCCGCTCGCTGATGGCAGTGAGTTCTTTGGATCGCCGACGAAGATTTTTGAGTACATGGCGATGGGCAAAGGGATTGTTGCCAGTCGACTCGGGCAGATTGGTGAGGTGTTGAGTGGTGAGGAGACGGCGCTGCTTGTCGAGTCGGGGAATGTTGCTGAGCTGGCGGCGGCGATTATGAAGTTGGTCGAGGCCGAGGAATTGAGGAAGAGACTTGGAGCGAAGGCTCGTGAGGTTGCTGAACGGGAGCATACGTGGACCAGGAATGCTCAGCGTGTTCTTGATGCGTATAAATCTTTGACAGGATTTCAGGATTAAAAAGATTGGCAGGATTGGCGGAAGAGAAGCTGCGGGCGCGCGAGCAGTGGGGAGAGGATCCCTGCGGCGCGGTGTACGACCGCGAGCACGAACTCGGCACGCGCGAGTTTTTTGATTCCGTAGAACGACATCGTTATCAGGAGTATGCCGCGTGGATGCCGCGGCTGATGGAGTTTGAAAACTTTCGCGACGCGCGGCTACTCGAGATAGGCTGTGGCATGGGTTCCGACCTGCTGCAGTTTGCGCGTGGTGGGGCACGATGCACCGGCATCGATCTCACGCCGCGATCGATCGAGATCACGCGACATCGTTTCCGTCTGTACGGAGCTGACGGAGATTTCATGATCTCTGACGGCGAGCGCTTGCCGTTTCGCACAGAGAGTTTCGATGTGGTCTATTCGAATGGCGTCCTGCACCACACACCTGACACGGCCGGAGCGATACGCGAAGTTCATCGCGTGCTGCGGCCGGGTGGCACAGCGAAGGTGATGCTCTATCATCGTAACTCTTTGAACTACTGGGTCGAGATCGTCTTGCGGCGCGGTGTGTTGGGTCTGGAGTTTTTACGCGGGCGATCGGCGGAAGAAATAATGAGCCGTGTGATCGAGTTCAGCGATCACGATGCGCGACCGCTGGTTAAGGTCTACAGTCGAAAACAGGCGCGCGAGTTGTTCAGCATGTTCAAGAATGTGCGAGTTGACGTCGAGCAGTTGACACGCGCGGAGTTGAGATTTCTTTCACCCCTCGTTTCGGAAACACGATTGGATCGGTTGCGACAGAAGATCGGTTGGAATGTGATTATCACAGCAGTTAAGTAGACAGGATTTAACAAGATTCGAAGACAACTGCTCATACTGTTTACGCTGCTGCTAATTACAATTAGCGTACGCGTCCTCACGCTTCAGTTCATGCGTGCGCACCTCAACGATCCCGCGTGGTTTCAAGCCGGATCTTATGCAAAGTTCGCTCGACAGGCACGCGACATTCTCGACGGGCGACAGCGACTCTTCTGGATTGACGATCCAACACGAACAGACCTGGTCCAATATCCTCCGGCTTTTCCGGCTTTCCTCGCACTAATCTACAAAGTTTCGGGATCGGCTTCGTCGTACACAGCACAGCTCGTGGTGTGGTTCCTCGATTTGATTCTCGCGCCACTCTTTATCGGGGGCATTGCTTTCGCTGCATTTGGCGGGCGCACTGCGATCGCAGCTTGCTTTCTGGTTGGACTGTCAGCGCTGTTTGCGCTTTATGCGGCGTTTCCTTCGGCAGACATGCCGACTACCTGGTTTGTACTTGCCGGGTGTTTGTTGCTCGTGCTGGCGCTGCGACGTAAGAATATTTGGCTGGCTCTCGCGGCGGGAGTCGCGCTTGGAATCGCGTGCTGGTTCCGAGTGAATCCGCTGTACCTGTGCGTCTTCTGGGCCATCGCCTTATGCCTCGTCGTGCAAGACCAGTGGAGTCTGAAACTGAAAATGGGTGCGGCTGTGTTGGTTGGAACACTGGTTGTGATTGCGCCCATCGTGATACGCAACTACATCGTCTTTCCCGACTTCACTCCGACCGGCGGCACCATAGGCGTTAATCTTTGGGAAGGCTTAGGCGAAACCGAACTCGGTCAGCAGCAAGGTTTCAATGTTAACGACGATGTCCTCGTCGAAACTGAACGAGCGCGGATGGGGCGGCCTGGAGACACGCGCATTGAGATGCAATTCCCAGATGGCATTCGACGCGACAAGGAACGTGTACGCGAGTCGCTTGCCTTTATCCGGCAACGTCCGATCTGGCAGCTTCGCGTGATGCTTGGCCGCATGTGGGGTATGTTGAAAGTCGCAGGCGACCCGGTGCCGCACACTGGCATCAGCGGGATCAACGTAACAAGCGGGAAGTGTTTGCCGGAGCGCTGGCAGTCCGGTGTACTGGCGTTTGGCGTGAACGTGTTGGGAATGATTCAGAGCGTAGTGCGATATCTTTTTCTGCCGCTCGCTGCACTTGGACTCTATGTCGCCGCGCGAATCAATTGGCGGGTCACTTTTTTAATGCTCGCGACAATACTTTACTATCTAGGACCGGGGACTGTCGGGCACACGGAGATCCGTTATGTCCTGCCGATGCACGGCTTGTTAATCGTGTTTGCAGCCGTGGGCGTCGATTATCTTATCCGTCTGATCGTGGCGAAAAGAGGATGAAGGAACACACATATCCAATAATGTTCCGCGTCGAGCAGGAGCACTGGTGGTACACAGGGCGCCGCAAGATCCTCACTGGATTCGTCGAAGAGATTTGTCGACAAGTCACCGATCGGCGTCCGAGAATTCTCGATGTTGGGTGCGGTACGGGCGCAAACCTGCTGATGCTTTCGGAGTATGGCGAGGCGGAGGGAGTCGATATCTCGGAAGATGCCCTCGCGTTTTGTCGTGAACGTGGACTGGACAAGGTAAGGCTCGGTGCGGGTGAAAAGCTGCCGTATGAGGACGGCACGTTTGATCTGGTGACGGCGCTCGACGTGGTTGAGCACATGGATGACGATCTCGCAGGGCTGCGTGAGATGCGCCGCGTGTTGCGGCCCGGTGGGCGCGTGCTGTTGTTTGTGCCGACGTTCATGTTTCTGTGGGGCCTGCAGGATGACGTGAGCAATCACCGCCGACGTTATCGTCTGCCGGAGCTGCGACGCGTGCTCGAGCAAGCCGGTTTCGAGATCGAACGCACGACGTACGCGAATATCACGTTCTTCCTGCCGATTCTGGTGATGCGGCAACTTATGAGGCTCACGGGTCTTAAAGCTGACTCCGAGAACAATATTAATGTGACGGCGTTGAATGGAGTTTTAGGAGGTGTGTTTGGCGCGGAGAGTTGGTTGTTGAAGTTTATGAATTTGCCGTTTGGTGTGTCGGGGTTGTGTGTGGCAAGAGTAAAACCTTGAACAGGATTGACAAGATTCTTCAGGATGAATGCTGGTTAACCGTTCGATTATTTGTTTTGGTGGCGAAGACTGGTGGTATCACCACCCGCACTCCAAAGCTCATCTGATGCGCAAGTTCGCGCGCGCCGGAAACAAGGTCATCTTCGTCAACTCGATCTCGATGGGCCTGCCCAGTCTGGGTCACAAAGATCTGTTGCCGCGAATCAAACGTAAACTCGGAAGTTACTCGAAGCTCGCGCGCCAAACGGGTGAAGGTATCACCGTGATCTCGCCCGCGAGTTTACCTTTCTTCGGAACCGCGGCGGCACGCTCGCTCAATCGTCGCTTGATTGGAGCTCAGATCAAACGTCTGGCCCAAAATCGCGGACTCACGAAACCGATCCTCTGGATTGCGATTCCCACTGCTGCCGACATGATTGGTACCTTCGATGAGACGGCGGTGGTCTATCAGGTGTCAGACAAGTATGATGCGAACACGATGGATCACGCCACCGATCCGGCTTTGATACGCGGGCTTCATGAACGGGCCATTGACGCCGCCGATCTCATCTTCTATTCGGGTCGAAAACTGTTTATCGAAGCGACGCGTGGATGGGAACGTTCGCATTTGCTCGAGCAGGGAGTTGATTACGATCACTGGCGGCGCGTCGGCGATGGTGCGATCGAAGTTGCGGCGGAGATCGCAAAGATTGCGCGGCCGCGTTTGGGATACTTCGGCGCGATCGAACCGTGGTTAGTCGATCAGGAACTGATCAAACGCGCTGCTCGCGAACGACCTGAATGGCAGTGGGTGTTTATCGGAAACAAGTCGCGCGGGTTGGAGATTGAGGGGTTGTCGAACACGCATTTTCTACCGCCAGTTGCTTACGCTGAGCTGCCCGCGTATGCCGCGGGATTCGACGTTTGCGTGCTGCCGTGGGAAACTGAGCAGTCTTTTACGAGTTATGGTTCGGCGATCAAGGTGCGTGAGTATCTTGCGACGGGGAAGCCGGTGGTCATCTCGCCGTTGCCGGAGTATGAGCCGATGCGCGACGTGTTGAGAATTGCTCGCACGAGGGATGATTTCTTTCGTTTGGTTGAGGAAGCATTGCACGATAACGACCCGGCGGCCGCGGCCGCACGACAAGCAGCGGTGGCGTCTGGTACCTGGGACGCCCGCGCCGAGTGGGTCAGTGATCTAATTGAGAAGGTTCTGGTGGCGAAGGAGTTAAATTGAATCTATCGAACGTACTGTAGGGGCGGCCCTCCGTGGCCGCCCGTGGCTTTGATCAAGTTCGCCAAATCCGAGTCCGTCGTTTTCAGCGTCTTTTCCAAAACCACGGGCGGCC
>DASYPN010000061.1:0-2507 GCA_036006625.1 Pyrinomonadaceae bacterium
AGCGATCGTCTTGCCGTCGGGCGAGAAGACTACAGCAGTCACCATCACCGCATGCCCTTTGAGCTCCGCCAACTCGCTTCGTGTGCGTACATCCCACAGACTGACGATCTGGTTTCGACCGGATGATGCGAGCAATTTGCCGTCGGGCGAGAAAGCCACGGAATAGACTTCTCGGAAAGACGGGTTGAGTCCGTCACTCGGTGGTTCGAGTGTGGCCAACTCCCGCCCCGTTCGCACATTCCACAGCTTGATTGTTCCGTTTGCATGAGCCGTAGCGAGCGTCTCACTGTCGGGCGAGAAGTCTACAGAACGAACACCCTCTGCGTTCCCTCTCAGCGTCTTCAGTTCTTTCCAGGTACTTGTGTCCCAAAGCTTCACCGTGTGGTCCAAACCGCCCGATGCGAACATCTTTCCGTTGCGCGAAAATGCAAGTGCGAAGATAGGCTGCGTGTGAGTCGTAAGTTTGGTGACTTCTTGATGGGTCACGGTGTCCCACACCCTCACGATGTGATCACCGCTGCCAGCGGCGAGTGTCTTGCCGTCCGGCGAAAACGTTAAGCACAGGACGGGATCTGATGAAAAGCTGGGGTTATCAACTGTGCCTTTGAGCGTGGCTATTTCCTGTCCCGTGTCTGCGTCCCAAAGTTTCACGGCGAGGTTGAAGCTGCCGGAGGCAATCGTGTTCCCGTCCGGAGAGAAAGCGACTGAGTGGACAACATTGGCGTGTCCGTTGAATGACGAGGTTTCGTGCCTTGAGCTGATGTCCCACAGCGCCGCAGCTTTGTTACTAGCCACCGCGATCGTCTTGCTGTCCGGGGCGAAGGCAGCAAACGCAGGCCAGCCTTCGTCTGTCTCGTCCTTGAGCGTGACCAGTTCATCTCCGGTCGCGGTGTCCCAAAGTTTAGTCTCAACAGAACTGACGGATGCGAGGGTCTTGCTGTCTGGTGAAAAAACGACAGAGCTAACCTCCTGCATGTGACCTTTGAGTAAAGCCAACGGCTGCCGTGTGACCGCGTCCCAAAGTTTGACGTTGTTATCTGTGCTGCTGGTGGCGAGGAACTTACCATCCGGCGAAAAGGCTACAGCCTGGGCAACGTCAGGGAACGTCGCCAGCTCTTTCCATGTGCCAGTGTCCCAAAGCGTCACTCTGTAATCCCAACTCCCGGTGGCGAACAACTTGCCGTCGGGCGAGAAAGCGGCATGACCGATGGGCTCCTTGTGACCCCTGAGAGTTGTTAATTCCTTCTGCGCGGCGATGTCCCAAAGCTTAATGACTTTTCGGCCAGTGGCTGCCGCGAGGATCTTGCCGTCCGGTGAAAAGGCGAGCGCCGATTTGGCGGCCGGTGCGGACAAATCATCCGCGTCACTCTGTTCTGTGAACGCCGCCAATTCTTTTCCATTACCGATGTCCCACAGCCTGGCCGTATGATCTGTGCCGGCGGAGGCGAGCATCTTTCCATCGGGTGAAAAAGCTATTAAGTTAATTTCAGCTGTGTTCCCTGTGAGTGAAATCAAATTTCGTCGCATCACGGCGTCCCACAATTCAACCGAATCATCCGCGCCGCGTGCAGCAACGAGCGGCCTACCATCTGGTCCATACAGAACGGAAATGATCGAGCCTGAAGGAGGTTTGAATGTGGCAAGTTGTGCGTAGCTGTGATGCCACAAGTAGTACCAGTAAAAGCTGCGCAGGTCGTCTTCCTTTGCGGTACGGGATTTCGGGGCATGAGCGTTCAGCAACTCATAGACTCGCTTCATGTCGCGACCCTGGTTAGCCCGCTGAGCGAGATCCATGTTTGAGACGTAAAGGAGATGCTCGGCAGCATTCCGCTGCGCGATGGCTTCATTCTTCGCTATCGATTCAGCCTTCGCGGCCGCAACCGCCTCGTTCTTCGCCTTCTCCTCCGCTTTAGCGGCGATGACTGCCGCATTTTTCGCCTTTTCCTCCGCAGCGGCGGAAGCGATTGCCTTTTCTTTCGCGATCTTCTCAGCTTCAGCCGCGGCGAGTGCGTCGTTCTTTGCCTTCTCTTCAGCTTTGGCGCTTCTGGTCGCTTCGATCGTTGCGGCAACGGCCTTACGTTGTGAGATCACAGCGAACACAAGCGCTACTGAGAGCACCAGGATAATCGCGGTGGCTACGCTGAGTGTCAGAGCTCGCCGGCGCGAACGCGCTCTCTCATCAATCTGCTCGAGTGTGCGCCGGTCAATCTCACTCACCGCTGCGACTAGCGAATAAAACGAACTGCGGAACGGACCTTTGTGCAAGTTGCCCTTGTGCGTCTCACAGCCAAGAAAGTTAGCTGCGAGCGGCATGCGGTTTTCACACATCACTTCCGGAAAAGCCATTTCGCTTTCATCAGCTGCTTCATTGTTAGCCTTACCTCGGATCAGCACCGGGATAACGTCCTGATCTCCGTGACTCTGCATGAATCGTTTGATCTCGTCGGCGACGTACTTGCTCTTACGCGCATCCGGTGAACAAACAACGACGAGCTTCGTCGAGCCAA
>DASYPN010000062.1:0-5430 GCA_036006625.1 Pyrinomonadaceae bacterium
GCGTCTCACTCGAATGTTGTTCGCCACCCGCAAACGACGATCAGCCACCGTGCGCTTCACACCAGCGCGCAACTCGTCCACCTCGTGATAGCGCAGATGGCCCACAGCGATGATCACCGCCACCGAGATCACAAACAACATAAAGCCGGTGAGCTTCGAACCCGTCGCCGGAAAGATCAACGCTACGAGTCCAAACAACGCGCAAACGCCGTAGAGCACGAGAGCCGCGCGCCGGTGCGACCAGCCACGCGCGAGCAACATGTGATGAATGTGCTCGTTGTCACCCTGAAACACAGGCTTCCGACTCACCAGCCTTCGGCCCATCGTCATCGCCGTGTCAACAACCGGAAAACCAAACGCGAGAATCGGAACCACGATCGCGACTGCCGTCGTGGCCTTCTGCGTTCCCAGCACCGACAGGGCGGCCAATAAAAATCCTGTAAACAGTGATCCCGAATCACCAAGAAAGATTGACGCAGGATTGAAGTTGTAACGGAGGAACCCGGCGAGTGCTCCGCACAGCACGAGGGCCACGACGATCGTCAACGATCGTTCCTGCGAAACCGAAACGGCGAGGATGACAAGCGATGAGAACAGAGCCGCGCCCGACGCCAAACCGTCGAGCCCATCGATGAGATTGAATGCGTTTGCAATACCGACGAGCCAAACAACCGTGACGATGAACGAAACAAGCGCCGGTAATTGAACCGAGCCGACAAATGGAATCGAGAGGGCGTCAATGCGACCACCCATCGCATAGAACAACGTGGCTATCAGTCCGAGTCCAAGAAACTTCACAGTTGCGTTGGTACCACGTAAGTCATCGTACGCACCGAGCAGCAACACGAGCGTCGCCGGAATGAGCAACGTGAAGAACTCGGGTTTGAATCCGCTGAGTGTCTGCGTGAGCAGGTTGTCGACGAACGGCAACATCGACAGCGCTGCGAGACACGAAAGATAAAGCGCAACGCCACCGAGACGCGGCACCGCGCGACGATGAACACGCCGGCCGTCGAGCGGCACGTCGAGTAACTTGTATCGTTCACAGAGGCGGCGGATGACAGGCGTGGTCATCAGCGACGCAATCGTCGCAATTGAAAACAGGGCGAAATATGTTTTCAAACTTTGATTACCTCCCGGGCGATGGGGCTAATCCTGAAACATCTTGTAAATCCTGTCCCATTTCGACGTGAGCTATGAGTTCCGACAAGAGAGTCTGTTTTGAGAAAGACACGACGGGCTGAGGTCGCTCATGTTGCTGTGCCTCCGCAATTGCTTTCACAACTGCATCAACATCACCATGTCGGCACATGAAGAACTGCCCATGCTGCGGCGCAATGTCAGTGACGTGGCTCGGCTCTGGTCCAATGTATAGAACCGGAGCGCCAATAGAGAGAATGTTGTAGACCTTGCACGGGTGAACAATGCCGACAAACTCGTCACCCATCACAACAACCTGAAGATCAGCTGCCGACAGCGAATTCGATAGCTCGTTCAGCGGCTGATACGGCAAACACTTCACGTTGCTCAGTCCGGCCTGGCGTACCTTCGCCTGTTCACTCCCGCCGCCGACAAAACAAAAGGCGACCTCTGGAAGTACACGGGCAGCATCGAGAAGCGAGTCGAGTGGATGACACGGACTGTGATTTCCCGAATACATCACCACAAACTTGTCTACGAATCCGTGCTTCTGCCGGAACGCTTCCCTTCCCGCCATCGAATACACGACGTGATCGTCATGCGACCACGGCGGCACGATCGCGACGCGCGTTGCATCGACACCTTTGGCAACGACTCGTTCCTTCATGAAGCGATCGAGCACAACCGTGCGCGATGCGACCTTCAGACTGTAATTCAATATCCACTGCAAGATTCGAGTGATTGCGGAATTCTGTTCGAGCCAGCCGGCCGCAATTGCTTCATCCGGGTTGAGGTCCATCACCCAGAAACAAAAGCTGCCGCCCTTGAGCTTTACGAAGAGTGCCGCAAGAAATGAGATCAGCGGTGGTGATGTGAGTGCGACGACGACGTCATATCGACGCAGAACCAGCAGACGCAGCGAACACAGGAGAAGAAAACTGCCGAAGTTCAGAGAGCGTCGCCACATGCTGCTTTTTCCAAAAGACGCAGCCGGGATTCGAATGATGTCGATCCCCTCCCAACGCTCACGACGTTGGAAACGAATCACCGGATCGTCGTATCCGCGATCGCTGGCGATGACTGTTACTTCGTGTCCACGGGAAACGAGACTGGTGGCGAGATCGGTGAGGTGTTGTGCCGTAGAAACCACATCAGGGTAGAAACACTGATTGAGGAGCAGAATTTTCAACTAAAGAGTAGTACGCTGTTTTCTCAACTAAACGTTGACTCTTGCCTTAAAATCCTCAACTGTTTTTTTCAGACCCTCACGCAATGGAATTGTCGGGTTCCAGCCAAGCAGCGACTGCGCTTTTCCGATATTGGGTTTGCGCTGTCGCGGATCGTCGGCGGGCAATGGTTGATGAGTAAATCCTGAGCGCGAGTCACAGATCTTCACGACCTCTTCAGCGAGTTGCATGATCGTGAACTCACCCGGATTACCGAGATTCACCGGCTCGTGTACACCTTCGACGTTCATGAGCTTGATCAATCCGTCAACCAGATCGTCAACGTAACAGAATGATCGTGTCTGCTGGCCTTCACCATAGAGTGTCAACGGCTCACCGCGCAGTGCCTGAACAATGAAGTTTGAAACCACGCGCCCGTCGTTCTCCAGCATTCGTGGTCCATACGTATTGAAGATCCGCGCGATTCGAATGTCGACGTTGTTTTGCCGGTGATAGTCGGTCATCAGAGTCTCAGCGATGCGCTTGCCTTCATCGTAACAAGAACGAATACCGATGGGATTGACGTTTCCCCAGTACTCCTCTGTTTGTGGATGGACGAGTGGATCGCCGTAGACTTCGGAAGTCGAGGCTTGAAGAATACGCGCGTGCACACGCTTGGCGAGACCGAGCATGTTGATTGCGCCCATCACGTTGGTCTTCACTGTCTTGACTGGATTGTACTGGTAGTGAACCGGTGATGCGGGACACGCGAGGTTGTAGATCTGATCGACTTCAAGAAGTATCGGCTCGGTGACGTCGTGACGGATTAGCTCGAAGCGTGGATTGTCGAGGAGATGAAGGATGTTCTCACGCCGGCCGGTGAAAAAATTGTCGAGGCAAAGGACCTCGTTGCCTTCACCGATGAGCCGCTCGCAAAGATGCGAGCCGATGAAGCCCGCTCCCCCTGTGACTAGAATTCTCATAAGCCTCCGAGTTAATAGGACTATATGACCTATAGGACCTATTCATTTCTTCGCACCGCAAAATTTCCGAGATAAAGCACATCCATCCTTGTCTTTCTAAAACACTCAATCGCTTCCTGAGGTGTGCAAACAATCGGCTCATTCTCGTTGAACGACGTGTTGAGAATCACCGGCACGCCAGTCAGTTCAGCGAAGTCTGAAATCAGCTGATAATACCGCTCGTTCACCTTGCGCGAAACAGTTTGCAAACGACCTGAGCCGTCGACGTGTGTTACTGCGGGAATCTCACCTCGCCGTTCGTGTTTGATCTGATAGACCATCAACATCGTCGGTGCGGGATGCGTTTGTTCGAAGTAATCGCCAACGCGCTCTTCGAGAATCGACGGCGCAAACGGCCGAAACGGCTCGCGTTTCTTGATGCGATCATTGAGGATATCTTTCATTTCAGCGCGACGCGGATCTGAAACGATCGATCGATTGCCAAGCGCGCGGGGTCCGAATTCCATTCGACCCTGGAACCATCCGACAACCAAACCCGCGGCGATATCGCGGGCCGCACGTTTTGTAACCTCGTCGTCAGTGTACGATTCAAAAGTAAACCCGCTTTGCTCCAGGGCCCCTCGGATCTCATCGTTTGAGAATTGTGGACCAGTGTACGCGCCCTCCATCACTTCACCGCGCTCGCATTTCAGAACGCCGTTGTAGATCTGATAGCAGACGCCCAACGCCGTTCCACTGTCGCCTGCCGCAGGCTGAACGTAAACCCGCTTGAACGGCGTGTTGAGCAATGTCTTACCGTTCATGACGGAGTTGTAAGCAACACCACCTGCGAGACCAAGATCTGTGAGTCCGGTTCGCTCGTGAAGATGATCCAAAATGTGAAACGCAACTTCTTCGAGACGCAGTTGCAGGCTCGCGGCGATATCCCTATCACGATCCGCGATCGGTGTTCCTTCCGCACGTGCCGAGCCAAACAGATGCACGAACTCATCCGAGTAAACGCGCCCAATCACCGGTGAGCCCGCATCCCAGGTCATCTCAACGCCTTCAGAATGATGGCGGAAGTAGTCGAGGTTCAGACGAAACTGTCCGTTCTCTTCCGTGCGAATGATTTCACGAAACTCGTTGATGAAGCGTGGCTGACCGTAAGGCGCGAGACCCATCACCTTGCCTTCGTCGCCGTAGTGCGGGAAACCGAGAAACTGGGTTGTCGCCGTGTAGACGATTCCGGTCGAGTGTGGATACTCGACCTGGCCCAGCACTTCGATCGAGTTTCCATCGCCAACGGCCCACATCGTCGAGATGAAATCTCCGAAGCCGTCGATCGACAACAACGCTGCGCGTTCAAATGGAGAAACAAAGAAACAACTCGCAAGATGCGCACGATGATGCTCGATGTTGTGAAAGCGTGCGCGCAAGTGCTTTTTAGGCACATCAAAAACGCGTGCCAGCTCGTCTTTCAAATCCCGCACACGTGCTGCGTTACCGAGTCGATCTTTGATTTGGGATCTCTTCAAACTCGCAACCCGAGTTGCGGCGTAGAGAATTTTCTTATGCAGATGCGCTGATGGATCTCTGGAGATACCGACGTGGTCCAGATCTTCGAGTCCAATGCCTGCCTCTTTCAGACAATAACGGATAGCCTGCTCGGGAAATCCCGCGGAGTGCTTGAAACGATTGAAGCGCTCCTCCTCGGCCGCCGCGATCAAGTGGCCATCCCTGACGATCGCCGCCGCCGCGTCCCCGTGATACGCATTGATTCCCAGGATATACATCTAAATCCGTGGCTTTGATCCGCTTAATCTGTGGCCCAACATCAACTCCGCCATCGCACGCTGAAACGCATAATAGAATCCGGCCCAGCCGTCCAGGATTCCGCCGCGGACGACGAGGCAATAGACGAGCATCGCGGGCGGCACAATAAAACGCCAGCGCCGCAAACGGTCGGCGAATTCGAGTTCGTGTGGATCGGTGGCTCGTAGCTTTTGTGCTTCGAGCTCAGTGTAACGAGATTGGGAGTTGAACCAACGGCGGAACGGTTTGCGGTCGTCGTGCAGCAGCGGCTCTCGCAAATCCTCGATCGTTCCCTTAAGCGCAACTCGCTGTGTGTGGCCGTCCTGGATGTAGGTTGCTGACTCACG
>DASYPN010000063.1:0-49404 GCA_036006625.1 Pyrinomonadaceae bacterium
TGCACTCGTATCGCGTGTTCTGGCTCCTATTTTGGAGCCTCTTGACTACTGTCTCCGTAACCTTCTTAAGTCCGGGACGCGTTCGAGCCCAGCAAACTCAGCCACAACGACTCGTCGAAAGCGTTGACATCATCGGTAATCGTCGCTTGCGTAAGGACGATATTCTTTACTACATCCAGACTCGACCGGGTGATCCTTACAACGTTGATCAGGTCCAGCGCGATTACCAGACACTTCTGTCGCTGACGTTCTTCGACAAGACGGCTACACGTGTTCTGACTGAGAACGGCCCACGCGGCGGCGTAAACATCATTTTCGAAGTTAAAGAACTTCCGATCATTCGTGACCTGACGTTTGAAGGTCTAAAGAGTGTGGCGGAGTCAGACGTGCTGAAAGCTTTTCGTGAGAAACGCGTCGGTGTTTCAAAAGAGAGCATTTACGACCCGGTGAAAGTCCGCAATGCGATCCGAGTTATCAAAGAACTACTCGCCGCGGGTGGACATCCGAACGCGACCATCGAAGAACGCACGGAAGAAGTTTCAGCAACTTCGCTCGCGATCACTTTTGACGTTAACGAAGGCGACCGCGTTCGTGTGGTCGACATACAGTTCGAAGGCAACACAGTCTTCAGCGACGGCGCTTTGCGCGGCGCGATGAAATACGTGAAAGAGGCTGGTCTGATCACTCGCTTCAAGAGTGCAGACATCCTCGACCGCGAGAAACTCGACGTCGACCTGCGCCTGGTCGTTAACTACATGCGTTCGAAAGGTTATCTGCAGGCTCGAACCGGAGAGCCTCGCATTGAAAGTATCGGCCGCCGGCGCACTGGTTTCCCGATTCTGCCGCTGCCCTTTTTGTCGTCGGTTGATGAAGGATTGCGAGTGACTATTCCGGTTCTCGAAGGCAAGGTTTATCGCCTTGGAGAGTTTAAGGTCGAAGGCAACTCCATCTTTTCTGAGGCGCAAATCAGAGCAGTAATCGGTCTCAACAAAGGCGACATCGCCGATGGCGAGAAGGTGAGTAAGGGCCTGTTTGAAAACCTCAAGAAGTTTTACGGTCAACAGGGATTTATCGAATACACCGCTGAACCCGTCCCATCGTTCAAAGACAATCCGGCAAACCCAAACGAAGGCATAGTCGACTTCACTGTCACGATTGAAGAAGGCAAGCAGTTTACGTTGCGACGTCTGGAATTCGTTGGTAACACGTTTACACGCGACAATGTGTTGCGTCGTGAAGTGCTCATCAACGAGGGCGACATCTACAACGACGTTTACTGGGAGTATTCAGTCGTCAAACTGAATCAGCTTGGTTACTTCAATCCGATCGACAAAGACAAAGACGTCGACCGGCGTACGAACGATGAAGAAGCGACTGTCGATCTCTCATTGAAGGTTAGTGAACGCGGTCGCCAGCAGATCTCGTTCAATGGCGGTATCTCGGGTATTGGTGGTTCGTTCTTCGGACTCGAATACTCGACAAACAACCTGCTTGGCCGCGGCGAGGTGCTTTCATTCAATCTCGCGGCTGGCAACCGGCAGCGTTCGTTCCAGTTCTCGTTTACCGAACCCTATATCAAGGATCGTCCGATCAGCGCCGGCTTCTCGGTGTTCGCTTTCTCGCAGAAGTTCTTTGGTGAAGGAACGTTCCTGTCGCAGAACGTCGGCGCGCAGCAAGACCTGCTCGGCTCGCAGTTCAATTTCAACGACATCAACGAAGAGAATCTCTTCACCAGAGATTCTTACGGCGGGTCGATCTATGTGAGCGCGCCGTTGTCAGAGTTTTATCGCAAGCGAAGGTTTACGCAGTTCTCGCGCATCGGCGCTTCGTATCAGATCTCGCTGTCGAGCGTTAAGGATCCGGCAGCTAACTCCGATCCGAACAATCCTTCGTCGTTCATTCCGGTCGTTTACAAACAGCCAAACATTCTGACCAGCCGCGGAACGTTGACGTTCTCGTACGACACCAGAAATGCGAGCGTCGATCCGACGAAGGGTCGCGAAATCTCAGTGGCCCTTGCATTAGCTGGTCTGGGCGGCGACGTCCGTACATATCAACCGACCCTGTCGTACACGCAGTTTTTCCCGGTGCGACGCAAGAAATCGGAGCATCCTGAAGTCTTTGGTTTCCGCATCATCGCCGGAACGGTTGGCAGTTTTGCCACGACTTCAAAAGTCAGAAACGCCCAGTCGCTGGCGTTTGTCGATGGCATCCCGATCTTCGAGCGCTTCTTCCTGGGCGACGAATTCACGATTCGTGGTTACAACGTGCGTTCGATCAGCCCGATTTCTCCTGTCGATACGTTCATCACTTCTCGGAACGTGAAGATCGCGACGACTGCTTCAGGTCCGATCACTGAGGTTACGGGTATTCCTTCATCTGCTGCCCAAATCGGAGTTTTCACCGGCAGTAGCGGCAGCAATATTGCGAGTTTGCCCCGGTCCTTTACTTCTGTCGGCGGCGACACGCAGATTCTCGGAAACTTCGAATACCGAATCCCGATTATCAGCGATACAGTCAGTCTTGCGGCTTTCGCCGACATCGGAACTGCATTCAATCTGAGAAGCAAGAAGGACCAGTCGTTCTCGAGTGAATTCCTCCCCGACCAGCCGTTCCTGAGCACCGTCAGCTTTTTGAGTTGTTCCAGATTCCCGCTGCCGGTTCCGGTGAGTTTGAGTAATCTCGCTCTTTGCAATAACCCGCTTCTGGGCGGGCCTCCGACAGGAGGCGCTCTCGCGGCGCGCGACGGTCGCATCGTGACTCAGGCGGAAGTGGATAACGCTCAGAGGCTGGACGGAATCGACCCAAATACGTTCCTGCCGCCGGGATTCCAGCCGGTCTTCCTGCGCGGTGAGGCGCAGACGAACAGCGTGGTCAAGTTGTCGCAGAGTCTGTTTGACAGTATCGGCGACTACAGGTCCAGTTTGGGTATGGAGGTCCGAGTTCAGGTACCCGTCATCAATGTACCGTTTCGGTTGATCTTTGCGTATAATCCGAACGCCCGGCCGAACCAATTTATTGACGGGTTTCCGTTTTTCTTTAACGAAAAAAAGAAAGTCATTCGCTTTAGTGTCGGGCGTACCTTCTGATCGCCTGAGCCAACCAATGGTGGCTGGATGAACAACTAAAGGGTTTATCCAAACGCCTCAACGTAAGGAGTACTACAGAAAGTCATGAAGATAGCTCGTTTTATCGCTGCGGTTGCCATGCTGACGGCGACTGTCATTTGCGTGTCAGCACAAACCAGACCAGCGGCGACCCCCGCTGCCCCGCCGGCAACGGCTCCACAAACCGTGGCCGTACCGGACAGCAAGATGGCCATGATCTATTCGGACGCGTTCCTGGATGCGAAAACAGGCATTGCGAGATTCAATAGTTTGCTTGCAACACTGAATAGAGAGTTCCAGCCGCGCCAGGCCGAGCTGCAGGGCCTGCAGACCAGAATCCAAACGCTGAGCAAAGAGATTGACGATACTCAGGCGGTCGCCGATCCCAATGCTTTACGCGCAAAAAGAGATCAACTGACCGCGTTGAATACCGAGTTCAAACGCAAAGGCGAGGATGCCGAAGCCGCTTACGGCAAGCGACGGCAGGAGATTTTCACGCCCTTGCAGGCGGACATCGGTAAAGCTCTTGAAGCGTTTGCGAAAGCGCGCGGTATCACTGTGATTGTTGATGGCAGCCAGGTGCCCGTCGTCTACGCAGCCGACAGCATCGATATCACGCGAGCCTTCATCAACGATTTCAACAGTAAGAACCCGGCAACGGCGTCAGTGCCGACTCCATAGCCGGTAATAGATCGGATAGGTCCTATAGGAACTTATAGGACCTATTCAAGACGGCAAAGCCATGTTTCGAAATTCTCTGTTTCCACTTCTGATTGTTGTGGCTATCGCCACCTCGGCGAGTGCGCAGCAGCAACGGCCCGCTGCTGCTCAGCCGACGCCAACGCCGACGGCAGCTCCGGCGGCGACCGTAGCCTTGCCGGTCAGCAAGATGGCGGTGATTAATTCGGATTTATTTCTGGATCAAAAGACCGGAATCGCGAAGTTCAATACCGCGGTTGCTAAATTAAACGGCGAGTTTCAGAAGATTAAGGACGATCTCACGGCGACGCAGACCAGGGCCACGGCGCTTGAGGCTGAAATCAACAAACTGCGGGAAGCGCCGGAAGGAACGCCAATCGATCAGAAGTCGCTGCAGGCAAAGATCGATCAGTTGGAACAGTTGAAAAAGGATATTCAGCGCAGAGGCGAGGACGCGCAGAACTCGTACAATCGTCGCCGCAATGAAATCTTTGGGCCGTTGCAGGAGGAAATCGGCAGAGCCCTTGAAGCATTTGCCAAGGCGCGTGGCATCAACGTGATCATCGACGCCGCACAAGTGCCGTTGCTTTTTGCGGATGAGAAGATCGACATCACGCGAGCGTTTATTACAGATTTCAACAGCAAGAATCCTGTTACTGCAGCGTCAACAACTACGCGACCAGAGTAGAGCCACAAAAGGCATAAAAAACACAAAAGTAGATTTTGTGCTTTATGTGCTTTTTGTGGCCTAGTTTTGATGATGGAAACAGTCCTCGATTCACAGGCAATTCAACAGCTCCTGCCGCACCGTTTTCCTTTTCTCCTCGTCGATCGCATCGTGGAGCTAGTGCCTCGCGAACGAATCGTTGGAATAAAACAGGTAAGTATTAACGAGTGGTTTTTTCAGGGCCACTTTCCCGGCGCGCCTGTAATGCCTGGTGTGCTTGTGGTTGAAGCGCTTGCCCAGGTCGGCGCGGTGCTTGCCTTACGTGAGTTCGACGATCGGGATCAAAAACTGGTTTTGTTCACCGGCATCAAGGAAGCTCGTTTTCGCCGGCCGGTGCTTCCTGGCGACACTTTGGTTCTCGAGGTTACGGCGCTGCGCATCGGTTCGCGCGTTCAGCGCATGAAGGGTGAAGCCAAAGTTGATGGCCAGATTGCAGCCGACGCAGAAATCATGAGCGTCGTCGCCCCGAGGGAATAGGTCCAATTGGACCTATTGTTTTTATGTCCGCTGCCACACACCCGACTTCGATTCATCCCACGGCGGTTGTGAGTCCGGGCGCCCGAATCGGCTTCGACTGCTTCATCGGACCATATTGCGTCGTCGGCGATGACGTTCAGCTTGGCGATGGCGTCAGACTCGAATCTCATTGCGTCATCGACGGCCACACATCAATCGGGGCCGCCACTCACGTATTTCCCTTCGTCTCAATCGGTCTTGCCTCACAGGATCTGAAGTACAAAGGCGAACCTTCTGAAACACGCATCGGCGAGCGCAACAAGATACGGGAATTCGTGACTATTCACAGGGGCACTGCCGGCGGCGGCATGCTGACCAAAATCGGCGACGACTGCCTGATCATGGCCCAGGCACACATCGCGCATGATTGTCTGATCGGCGATGGCGTCATCATGGCAAACGCAGCCACGCTTGCCGGACACGTGGTGATCGAAGATCGTGCGAACGTCGGCGCCTATTCCGGTGTGCATCAATTCTGTCGCGTCGGCAAAGAAGCCTACATCGGTGGTTACTCGGTCGTCGTGAAAGATGCACTGCCGTTTGCCCTGACCGTTGGCAATCACGCGAAGTGTTACGGACTGAACATCACCGGCATGAAGCGTCGCGGTTATTCGCGGGCAGCCATCGACGCTCTGCATCACGCTTTTCACCTGCTACTTTCCGCTAAACTGAACACCACTCAGGCAGTCGAGCGCATCCAGGAAGAGATCAAAGACTCTGCTGAAGTCTCAGATCTTTTGCGCTTCATCGAGAGCTCCGATCGCGGCGTCACCAAATGAAATTCGGGTTGATTGCGGGTAACGGCAAGTTTCCCTTTATGGTTGTTGAAGGCGCCCGCCTGTCGGGAGTTCCTCTGGTCGTTGCGGCAATCCGTGAAGAGACCGATCCCGAGATGGATCAGCGTGCCGAACGCGTGAAGTGGGTTGGCATTGGTCAGCTTGGACGGATGATTCGTTTCTTCAAGGAAGAAGGCGTCGAGAAGGCCATCATGGCCGGACAAGTGAAGCATGTTCAGATCTTCAGTCGCGCGGTTCCGGATGCGCGGATGCTGAAAGTGCTTTTGAAACTGCCGCGGCGAAACACCGATGCACTGATTGGCGCGATCGCTTCGGAGTTACAGAGCGAGGGGATCGAACTGGTCGATTCGACGTGCTTTCTGCAGGATTCGTTACCACAAAGCGGCACGCTCACGCGTCGCGAGCCTTCGAAACAGGAAAGCGAAGATATTGAATATGGTTTGGAGATCGCACGCGAGATTGCGCGACTCGATCTGGGCCAGACGATCGTTGTTCGAGGTAAGGCGTGTGTGGCGATTGAGGCAATGGAAGGCACCGACCAGACGATCCTGCGAGCAGGCCGCCTCGCAAAAGGACGGCTGACGGTTGTCAAAGTCGCGAAGCCAAATCAGGATATGCGTTTTGATGTGCCGGTGGTTGGTGTGCCGACGATTGATGCGATGATCGAAGCCGGCGCGACTTGTCTCTGCATCACTGCCGGCAAGACCCTCATGTTCGATCGCGTTGAGATGATCCGCGCCGCAGAGAAGCACAAGATCTCGATCACAGCCACATAAGACACAAAAGGCACATAAAGCACATAAAAGAAAATCTTCTCTTTTTGCCTTATGTGCCTTTTGTGTTTTTTGTGGCTTAGTTTGCCGGAGAAACCGCGGCTGTTTGGTCAGCCTTTGGATCGTATGGCGTGGCCAGGTACTTCTTCGCGATTGCCTGCGCGTTATCGTAATCGATTCCTGACTGCACTGCCTTTTGATACTCCGCTACCGCACGAGTGCGCTCGCCCTTCGCGTCGTAAGCATTCCCACGTTTGATGTGGGCCCACACTTCGATCCACGACGGCTTCAGGTTACCGATGAGCGAAGCCTCGAGGTTGTCGAGCGCCGGCTGCCAGTTGCGTTGTTCGAGATACAGCAGTCCGAGATTGTAGTAAACCCACGAATTGGAACGGTCGAGTTTCAGCGCCGCCTCAAACTGCTGCTGCGCTTCGGCGTAAATGCCTTCCTTCATCTGCTCGATGCCGCGCCGCGCAATGATCGAAACACGCAAGTCATCCGACATGCGGAGTATCTTGTTGTTCGGATCGACGACCACCTCGACCGGCTGTCCATTCGACTCAAAGTCGAAATCTTCACTGCGTCCTTCGATTCGAACTATCTTCTGCTGATTGTCGCCTTCAGCGCGTAACAGCAACTCGACCGGCATTTTCAGCATTTCGAGATTCTGTTTCACAGTGCCGCGCGTGCGAAACTTGCCCGAGCGCGTGCGAATGATTTGATAATCAACGGTGAACTCAGGAACGCCCGTTCCTTCAACCCACTGCGCAAAGAAGTAACGAAGATTCTCCTGCGAGATCTTGTCGGCTAGTTTTTCAAAGTCGTCAATCGACGCGTTCTTGCCTTTGTAGTTTTGCAGGTACGTGGCCAGCAGACGATCGAAGTTTTCTTTCCCAATCGTCTCGCGCAACATGCGAAAGATCATCGAGCCTTTGTAGAAGACGATCGACTGATAAGCTGCCGATTGATCGTCGAGGGCACTCGGCGCGCGAGCGATCGACGCAGTTTGCTCAAACGTGAGCGCGCGTTCCTGTTGCTCGCGCTGAGCAGCATCGAGTCCGCCGGCAGTCAACGTGTTTTCGCGAAACGCAAATGCACTCCATTCTGCAAGCCCTTGTGAAAGCCACGCATCGTCGAACGACTTCAGACCGACGCTCTGGCCCCACCACTGATACGCAAGCTCTCGTTCAATCTTCTCTTCCGGCACGGGCCGCGTAGTGTCGAACATCTTGCTCGACAGAAAAACGATTCCCGGTCCCGAGTAAGTATCAAGACTCTCGTCGTCGATTTGAACAACAACCAGCCGGTTTCCGAAAAGCGGAGCACCGTATTTCTTTGTATAAAACTCGAGCACGCGACCAGTCAGTTCGGCATAAGCCTCAAGCCGTTTTTCACTGCCCGGCATTGCAAACAGCTGCAGGTCGTAATTCGCGTACCGCAGGTTCTTGTTGATATAGAGTCCAGCGGCGAAATTACCGATCAATACCGGCTGGCGGTGTACGAAGTGATAACGAACCGCACCCTCTTTCGGAGAGGGCTGCGCCACGATTGGATCGTCGCTGGTGCCGGCAACCTGCAAGCCCGACGGAACGATAAACGTGATGTCGGAAGTCGCACGGTCGGCGGCGTAATCGTGAAATGGAAACCAGCGGGATGCATACATCAGATACGAGCCTTCGCTACCGACATACGCGAGTCGCTTGGTCGCGAGCGGACCACCTTCAGGCGAAACGAGTGCGCCTTCCCAGCGAATTCGCAGCGTGACCGGCTGATTTGCCGGGACGACCTGACCCAGGTCAACACGCACGCTCGGACCCAGCGAGCCGACTCCGACTGCGTCCTGGACGAATCCGGTTAGTTCCTTACCATCCTTCTCGATGTTAGTGACTTTCAACGAGCCATTAAGTTCGAAAACGACTGAGCGAGTCGCATCCAGCGGCACAAAAGTTACGTCCGCACCTGCCCGAAGCATGTGCTGGTCGGGAATGATTTGGGCTTCGATCCGGTAGTGCGTGATGTCATAACGACTGGCGGCTTGTTGAGGCGCCGGCTGCTGCGACCTTACTGAGAGGGCCAGAGTCAGCACGGCGCAGGTGGCCATAACACTGGCGTAGATGAGCTTTATACTTTTCATGGCATTCTGTTGCGACGATTATACAGTCGAGGACTTTGGATGGTAAGAAGCGACACGCGGTTGGCCGCTAATTACGCAGATTTGCTTCGATATTAGCGCAATCAGCCTATCGCCCCTGCTCGCTTGACACTGCATTATCCAGCGAATACAGTCCGAATACGCGGTAGTTGTAGTTCAAAAAACCTTCGACCGAGACATCATCCACTTCAAAAGGAGTTTGATTCAATGAGACGCGTCTCTAAGTTTTTGTCCCCACTCTTTGTCTGCGCGCTTGCGGTTGTTTCCGCCCAGGCACAGGGCCCTCGCAACGTGCGAGTCGATTTCAAAGAGACCACTTTGAAGAACGGTCTACGGGTGATCACCGTTGAAGATCATTCCGCACCCGTCATCGCAGTTTCCATCACTTACAACGTCGGTTCGCGCAACGAACGTCAGGGTCGCACCGGATTTGCGCATCTCTTTGAACATATGATGTTCAAAGGCTCCGAGAATGTTGGATCTGGTGAACATTTCATGCTGGTTTTCAACAATGGTGGCAACATGAACGGCACCACCAATGAAGACCGCACCAACTACTTTGAGATTCTGCCCGCCAACCAGCTCGACCTCGGGCTCTTTCTCGAAGCCGATCGCATGAAGAGTCTCGCGATCACGAAAGATAATCTCGACAACCAACGCAACGCAGTCCAGGAGGAACGGCGGCTCGGTGTTGATAACGAAGCTTACGGCAAGAGTGAGGAGTTGCAGCAGGAGCTGCTCTACGACAACTTCGCTTACAAGCATACAACCATCGGTTCGATGGAGGATCTGAATGCGGCAAGCGTGGAAGACGTTGCTGCTTTCTTCAAGATGTACTACGCACCAAACAACGCGGTGCTGGTTTTAGTCGGCGACTTCAACCCCGCCCAGGCTCTCGCAAAAATTCGCAGCAACTTCGAGAGCATTCCGCGTCAGCCCGATCCGCCCACAGTCGACATGACTGAGCCGGCGCAAAAAGCAGAACGTCGCGCGAATGTAGACGACGTGCTCGCGCGCGCGCCACGCGTCGATCTCGCTTTCAAAGCGGTGCAGGGAAACACCGCCGACTTCTATGCGTTGCAGGTGTTGTCGACGGTATTGCAGAGCGGCCAGAGTTCGCGTCTCTACCAAAAGCTGGTCAAAGAAAAAGAGATGGTAACGACCGTCGGTGGTCGTATGGATGAGAAGCGTGGCGTCGGTGCGTTGTATACCAGCGCGACTCTCAGACAGGGAGTTAAAACGGAAGACGTCGAAGCTGCGATCTATGCCGAGCTCGATCGTCTGAAGAAGGAACCGATTGCTGACTGGGAACTTCAGAAAGCAAAGAACACCACCCGACGAAATCTGATCAACGGCCTGCAGAGCGCGCTTGTTCAAGCGATCACTCTGGGCCAGTACACTGTCTATTACAACGAGCCGGGATTGATTAATGTGCGACTCGATAAAGTGGGCGCTGTCACCAAGGAAGACGTGCAGCGTGTCGCCAACAAGTATCTTGCGGACACCAATCGCACCGTTGTAATCACAATGCCGAAGGCGAAGACCGGGCCCGCAACCGGCACATCAGGACAGTAAAGGAGTTAAGCAGATGAGAATCATGAAGAACAGAAGTAGTTTTGCAGTCGCACTGATCCTGATAATGACCGTGTCGTCGCTGGCTTTCGGTCAGGCAGCACCGGCTGGTCAGGGCGGTCAAACCACGAAGGGCGCGGTAATCAAAGGCAAGGCGCCTGTTAACAAAGAAGTGTTGAAAGTGAAACTTCCTCGTGCCGAGGAAGCAACGCTTAAGAATGGTTTGCAGGTCGTTGTGCTTCCGATGCACAAGGTGCCGACCTTCAACATGCAGCTCGTGGTGTTGAGTGGTGGTCTTGCCGACAAGGCGGATTATCGCGGGCTTTCGAATTTTACGGCGGCGTTAATTCGCGAGGGAACGACGAAGCGTTCCAGCAAAGATATTGCCGAGCAGGTCGATGCGATCGGCGCCACGCTAACGGCGACCTCCGGTCTATCGTCGTTGACGAGTGTGGTCACCACGAGTGGCCTCGTTGAGAACCTGGACCAGACGCTCGACTTGTTTGCCGACGTCATTCGCAATCCGACTTTCCCGCAAGCAGAGGTCGACAAGTATAAAACACGCACCCTCGCCCAACTTCAGTTTCAACGATCGATTCCGCAGTTTCTCGCGGCGGAACAGTTCCAGCGCGCGATTTATGGCACGAGCCATCCAGCGTCGTTGGTTGCACCTCCGGCCGAGTCGATCAAGAAACTGACGAGCAAAGACCTCGCTGATTTTCACTCGACTTACTATCGTCCTAACAATGCCATTCTCGCAGTCGTCGGCGATGTAACGCTGAAAGACATTCTGCCGAAGCTTGAGAAAGTGTTTGGCGATTGGCAGAAGGGCGATGTTCCTGCCTCGACGATTCCACAAGCTCCGGCGCAGGCAGATTCGCGTATTTACCTGATCAATAGACCTGGCTCGGTGCAGACAGTGTTGCAACTCGGCACGCTCGGTATCGAGCGAACGAGTCCTGATTATTTTTCAGTGCTGTTAGCCGACCGCGTGTTCGGTGGTGGTCCATCCGGCCGGCTCTTCCTCAATTTGCGTGAAGACAAAGGCTACACGTATGGCGCGTACAGCAACTTTAGCAGTTCGAAATATCGCGGTACCTGGGGCGCCAGTTCCGAAGTCAGGACTGACGTCACCGAAGGTGCGATGAAAGAGTTTATGTACGAGCTCAATCGACTGCGCAATGAACCTGTGGGGGCGGAAGAGTTGGACAACGCCAAGCGAGCGATCATCGGCAGCTTTGCACTCTCGCTCGAGCAGCCGGGAACTCTGTTGCAAAACATCATCACGCAGAAGCTCTACAACCTGCCCGCGGACTACTGGGATACCTATCCGCAGAAAGTCTCGGCCATCACTGCTGCTGATGTGCA
This sequence comes from Pyrinomonadaceae bacterium, assembly GCA_036006625.1. Classification (GTDB taxonomy): domain Bacteria; phylum Acidobacteriota; class Blastocatellia; order Pyrinomonadales; family Pyrinomonadaceae; genus PSRF01. Next base: position 11,712 of record DASYPN010000063.1, read on the forward strand.
GCAAGCCGCGCAGAAGTATTTGGATCTGAGCCATCTGCAAGTTGTTGCAGTTGGTGATGCTTCAAAGGCGCGTGAGGTCCTGATGAAGTATGGGAAAGTCGAACTGTACGATGTTGACGGAAAACCCGTGACGCCCGGATCAGAGAGCAACAACAAGTAAGAAAAAGGCCATCCACAGATTACGCAGATAATCTGTGTAATCTGTGGATTATGGTTTGGATCCCACGAAGTCGATCGCCTTCAAATCCTCAAACAAAGTCGGCAGTGTTCGATCGATCGGCGTGAATGTGTAGCCTTCTTTCGAAGGAATGACGCGATAAGTTTTTTGCGACGGCGCCACTTTGAACGAGTAGTAACCTTCGTTATCAGTCGTCGTAGCCAGCACCGTATTGGACGGACTAATCAGAATCACCGCCACATTCCCGATTCCGTTTTGACTCGAATCAACAACTCGTCCCGTGATCTTTATAGTCGAACGCAAACGTGACGCGGCGTTCTTCAGCGACTCATCAGATGTTGGCTGAGATGATTCTGTCGCAGCAGGTGTGGGTGCTGGAGTTGGTTCTGATTTCGGCGTCTCTGTCTCCGGTTTTGGTGTCTCGGGTTTTGGGGTTTCTGCCGGAGTGGCTTCGGGCGTAGCTGCCGGTTGCGCTGGAGTTGTTGTTGTCGCTTCTGGCGTCGTGGTTGGTTTAGGCGCCGTTGCCGTCGTATCGCCGCCCAGCACTTCCATTCCGATACGTTGGTCGAGTCCATCGAGCGAGCCGTTGATCTGTTTGTACAGTTTCTCGATGACTGAACGTCGAACCGACTCGACTCGTCCACCGCTATAGCTCTTGATGTAAGCGTCTAGCGCCTGTTCCTTCTGTCCCGATTGTTCGAGTGCAACTCCGAGATGCCAGAGCGCATTGCGCCATGCCGGTGTTTGAGAGGGCAAAATCTCCGAGGCCTGCTTCAGGTGTGTGATCGCTTCCGGATACTTCTCCTGGTTAAAGAGCGCCCAGCCTTCAAGATCTTCCAATCGTCCCTTGTAAATATTGGCGAGCACTTCAGCCGGCGCCGGCGCCACGTCCGGAACGTTGCCGTTCGATATCGCACTCGCACGCATGTCGCGATATTCTTCAGCCTGGACCGCGAGCGTGAGCACCGGAACTTTCAGCGCTTCATCCGTTGCTTTACGGGCTTCGGAGATCAACTCCAACGCCGTTGTTGCTCCAACTCCATTTCGCAACAGATGATTGGCCGCGTATATCTGACGAAAAGTGCGCATGCTGTCAGTGCCCGCAGCAAACTCTTTGGCAGCGTCAACTGCCGCGGCCTCGTTGATCTTTCCGTTTTCACCGGGCGTAACTGCGGTGCTGAAAACAAGCAGCGTCTTCAGTCGTTTAGCGTTCGTGGCATTGTCGGCGGGAGTTGGTTGATAAATACTGGCGCGTCTCTCGGGCGACAGCAATTCGATGAAGCTTGATGCCTGGGCCGGTACAGTTCCCGCGAGATACGTCTCAATCTGATTGTCTTTGATCGTGAACGACTCCCTCAAAGCGTCGACAGCTTCGTCGTAGAGTCCCATCGATGCCAGCACGTTTGCGAGTTCGTAGCTCAGCGTCGGAAACTTTCCATACTGGCGAGCGAAGCGGATCGCGCGCTCTGCGTCGAGTGGACTCTTCAGACCAAGATAAGCATGACTCAAAGCAATCTGCGCCCACGTGTAGCGTGGCTCGATCGCGATTGCTCTTCGCGCGAGGTCGAAAGCCTTCGCATAATCCTCATGTGCTGCAAACCAGTAGGCGGTGCCGGCGAGTAACGGTAGGTTGCGTTGATCCTTAGCGAATGCTGCTTCGAGTGCAGCGTTTGCCTCTTCGGTTCGCGAGAGCTCGAGCAACGAGATCACTTGACCTGCGCGAGCCGCTCTGTCTTTTGGATCGGCCGCGAGTTGTTCGTTGTACAGTGCGAGCGAATCTTCCGTTTTCCCGGAGGCGCGATAAAGATCTGCGAGACTCCCGCGCGAGGGTTTCGACGTTGGATCGAGTTCAAGAGTCTTCTTGTATTCCGTCGCTGCTTCATCTAATCGCAATGAAAGATGGTATCCGATTGCGAGTACGCGGTGCGCTTCAGCGAGATCCGGAGCAAGCTTGACGGCGGCCTCGCCGAGGCGAACAGTGTCACTCGACCGTTCGATTCCGAGATAGAAGCCTGCCACTTCCAGCAAACGCTTCGGATTCGACCCGAACTTCGTTTCGATCTTCTGGGCGGCACGAATGGAAGCGTCTCGCTCACCGCGCATATAGAGATTCGTCGGAATTTGCGCGATGACGCCTGAAAACAGTTTGTCGGTGATTGAGGCGTCAGCTTCGTCGATTGCGCGCAGTAATTGATCGATACCGCCGGCAGTGTCGCCGCTCTTCAGCATCTGATCGCCGAGTGCAGCGTGAGTGCTGATCAGCAATTCCACCGCACGTGGTCTTGCTACTGAAGTGGGATGCGTGTCGAGAAATTCTTTCAACTTAACTGCACGTTCAGGCAGCGGCTTTGTCAGCGTCAGCTCGACTTCGTCGATCTCGTCTAGTTCTTCTTCCTTGATCTGTTCGGGTGTTTTCTTTACGACTGGAGTTTTGGTCCTGGCCGCTGCTGACGTCGGTTTTATACGCGTTGTGTTCGACTTCTCGATCTTTGGTCGAGAAACAACTTCAGCTTCAGTCTTTGGTGACTCGGCCGGCGTTGGATCAGACTTTGGTTCAGATGCGGGTTCAGCTTTCGGAGACTCTGTTGGTGTTGGTTCAGTTGTGGGCGTTTCCGCCGGCGTTTGTGTGGGCGTCGGTTCTGTTCGCGGTTCAGGCGGAGGAGTCGCCTGAGGTGTTGGTTTGGGAACATCACTCACGATGCGCGGACGAGTCTTTTGTTCATTCTTCGCGCTGACGAGAACCGGTTGCGCTGAATCGGTTGCGACTTCCGAAGTGTTTGCCGTCACAGGCGATTCGAGATCTGAAACCTTGAAACCGACCTTTTCAGCAACTGCGCTGGCAAAGACGTACACGCCGCTATTCACCGCTTCAGCGAAACGGCCGTCGCCCAGGGGCGTTTGCATTCGATAAGTCATTTCACCAAGCACTCCATCAGGGAGTGCGAGTTGTGCGGCGCGACTGAAGCGCGCGAACGACGTCTTCGACCCGGTGCAGACGACAACCAACAAGCTTTTGTTTTTTGTAGTCTGGGTGCCGATATTCCAGTCGCGCGCGAGCTGATTAGAGAACGCCGAAATCTCCTGCGCGCCTGTTGTTTCAACTGTCGCGACATAGAGCTCGAACTTGCTCTTCTCCTGCAGACGTTGCAGGAAGTTTTCGAGGCGCGCCTTGGTTTCGCTGTCAATCACTCCGGCGAAATCGTTGACGTGACTCGTAGGCGCCGGGAGTTTGGTTGACTGAGCGAGCGGGTTCGCGCTGATCAGTAGAAACAGCCCCACCGCCGGGATCACGGTCAAAAGGCGTTTTATCACTCGATATGATGGGCTCATTCCGATAGGTTCCGTATCTGGGATGTGGGGGGACAATTCGGCGCTCATGATACCATCGCCGAGCGAATATGAGCGAACTTGATGAAGCGTGGGCTGCAGCATTGTTGGAAGCGGAGAGACAGGCTCGGCTCGCCGGACGCAAAGACATTGCAGAATACTTGTCGCTGAAGAACTCGAATGATTTGCTGCGTAAAGCCGGAGTCGATTGGCTCATTGCCGAATTCACGATATTGGCGGGCGACGCAAATCGCGCGGGTGCGAGTATTCAGATTGCGACGCAGGAGGGACATCGATTTCGCACGGGAAATTCGACGATGGTCGGGCACCAGCTCACGCTCACGAATGGAGTGCGTACGTTATTTGTTGAAGCGGGATGGCCGCGAACGCCGCGTGACGGGTTCGTGCGTGGTGGCGGCCTCGCGTGTGCGAGTATTCGTCACCTTGGAATTCGCGCTGCGAACGACGAGTTGTTGTTAACCAAATCGCACAATGGTGCGCCCGCGTGGAATTCGTCTGCCTCCAAACACGCCCTCCACGAAGCCGACATGCGACGGCACCTGAAGATCCTCCTCGATCAACACCGAAAATAGTTTCACGCGCCGGCTCACCTTTTCCGTCACCGACTGCACGTTTTCGCGTCTGATCGACGCCGTCCTCGCAAAATACGCCCATTTCTGAAAAGGCACGACACTTGCCAATTACGCAGCAACGACATCGGAGGAGAAGTACAAAGAAATGACCAACCGACACACACTGAAGTTTTCATTGTTCGCTGCGGCAATCCTGGCTCTTTGCCTGCCGGCCGCAGCGGCCGCCCAGTGGGGACGCTATCCCCAGGATCGTTACCCTGACGACCGCAACGGCAGCTACGGCCGTTACGACGATCGCGGCCTCCGCGATTCCGTCCACCGTCTGGATAATTTAGCGAAAAACTTCGAACGCGACATGGATCGTGCGCTCGATCATAGCCGCGCGAATGGCTCACGCCGTGAAGATGACATCAACAACCAGGTTCACCAGTTCCGCCGTGCTGTCGGTGATCTGAAATCGAGAGTCGGCAACGGCCGTGACTTGAATCGCAGCGAGAACGAAGCTCGCAGAGTGCTACAGGAAGCTGACGACCTCGATCGTTTTGCGCGTCGCGGTTTCGACGGCCGTACCTCGTCAGAGTGGTCGCAGATCCAACAGGAGCTTCGCTACATCAGCAGCGTCTACGGTTTTGGATACGGTGGCTACGGCCGCGACCGTGACGGCGACTGGCGCAACGACCGCAACAATCGCAATCGAAACGATCGCAACAACGATTGGTGGAGACGAATTCCAGTCCCTCGGTATTAACCCACATCTGCCGTCCGCTTGTAATCCGCTGGTATACCCTGCCAAAGGCCTCGGCTCCGCGCCGGGGCCTTTATCTTTATCCTGCCAATCTTGTTAATCCTGTAATCCTGTCTAAAATGATTGCAATGACACCGGGCACCCTGTATCTCGTCGCGACTCCCATCGGCAATCTCGCAGATATCACACACCGCGCACTACAGATCCTGAACGACGTCGATCTAATCGCGTGCGAAGACACGCGCCACACGAACAAGCTCCTCAATCATTACGGCATCACTACAAAAACCATCAGCTATCACGAACACAACGAACAACAACGCGCGACTCACTTGATCGAAAAACTGAAGGAGGGAACTGACATCGCCGTCGTCTCCGATGCCGGCACTCCGTCCATCAGCGACCCTGGCTTCCGGCTCGTTCGGGCTGCAATTGAAAACGACATCAACGTGGTGCCGGTGCCTGGTCCAAGCGCACTCATTTCAGCATTGATTGCAGCGGGTCTGCCGACGGATGAATTCTTCTTTGCTGGCTTCCTTCCTTCGCGGCCGAACGCGCGTCGCGCTCGTTTGACGGAGCTTCAATCTGTTCCGGGCACATTGATCTTCTACGAAGCGCCACATCGACTCGCAACTACACTCAAAGACGCTCTCGAAGTTTTAGGCGAGCGTGAAGCCGTGGTCGCAAGAGAGCTGACGAAGCTGCACGAAGAGATCAGGCGTGGACGGTTGAGTCAGTTGGCAGCGGATTATGCGGATCAGAAGAACGATATTCGCGGAGAGATCGTATTGCTGATCGATCGCGATGTGATTGGTGTCGCGAGTAAACCCGTGATAAGCATCGCAGCGCTTGTCGATCAATTCGAGGCCGAGGGCCTCGACCATCGCGCGGCGCTAAAGAAAGCGGCGCGTGAGTTAGGTCTCTCACGCGCCGAAGCTTACCGGCAGCTAATCGTGCTGAAGAATCCGCGTTAATCCGTGTTCCCTGTGAACTGCGCGGGCAACGGCTTATCAACCTTCAAGCGCGTGGGTTTATCTGCGATTGTCCACAACGTCATATAGACCGTCCGTGTGATCTTCTCCATCTTCTGGTAATCGATCTTGTCCGCTGAGTCGCCCGCACGGTGATAGTCTTCGTGCACACCGTCAAAGAAGAAGATGATCGGAATTCCCTTCCGCGCGTAGTTATAATGATCGCTGCGGAAGAAGAACCGGTTTGGATCTTTCGGATCGTCGTACTTCGTATCGTAAGTGATATTCAGATACGACTTGTTGACCTTATTCACGAGCTCGCCGAGCTCGGTGCTCATCATCGTCGAGCCAATCAGATAAACCGCGTCCGGGCCGGTAAGCTCAGAGTTGCGCGCGTTCGTGTCGCCTGCCTTCTTACTCCGGCCGATCATGTCGATGTTGAGCTGCGCGACGACTTGATTTAGCGGCACCGTCGGATATTCGGTGAAGTAACGCGAGCCCCATAGTCCTTTCTCCTCCCCGCAGTGCCAGACAAACAACACGGAACGTTTCGGACGCGCCGGCGCTTTCGAAAGTGCTTCGGCCATCGCTAGCAGAGCAGTCGTGCCCGAACCATCGTCGTCCGCGCCGTTGCAAATCGTGTCGGTCCCGTTTGGCGGACATCCGCTGCCGACGTGATCGTAATGCGCGCCGAGCGCGACGTACTCAGCTTTCAGAGTCGGATCGCTACCTTCCCAAACAGCGACGACATTCTGCGTCGGAATTGACTGAACATTGCTTGCGATGTTCATGCTTGCTTTCTTCTGATCGCTCATCAGAAACGGCGGCGGCTGAGATGACTCAGAAACTGTTTGCGCTTCACCTGCGAAGAGCGCTGTTGCGACTTCGGCTGAGATCACGATCGATGGCAATGTTGGATTCACCTGCGCTGGTTGAAATTTTGCGACGACCGTCGAGCCTCGCTCCATGATCCGCGCGCGATTGCGTTGCCAATTTGTCATGTATTGAGCGTCAGCTACATAAATCAAACCAACGACGCCTTTGCTGCGTGCGTAATCATTCGGGTTCATGGAATCTTCGCCGTACTTACCGTAGTCTGCACGCGCAACACCACGCGGTGGCATGTTCGGCGGCGCCGAGATCACGGCAATTCGTCCCGTGGGATCGATGCCTTTATAAGCATCAACGTCTTTGGATTTAACGAACCAGCCTGAACCCGCAAATACGAGTGGACCACTGACGTTGCCCGATCCGTTTCCCGGAAGATAATCAGTGCCGGCTGTTAGTGTGCGACCGTTGAGCTCGACTTTTGATTGTCCACCATCAGCTCGGTTGCGACGCAGTTCGATGCGTTGGAAAAAAGTGCCGTCGTCGCCCGCAGGTTTAAATCCCCAACGCGAAAGATTCATCGCGAGGAACTTCGCGGTGGTATCCAGTCCACGCGATGGTGTGTCGCGTCCTTCCATTTCGTCGGAGGCGATGAAGGTCAAGTAGTCTCTCATTTGATCCGCGGAAATTGTCGCCACGCCGCGTTTAGCGTTTATATCTACGAGGCGGCTTCGTGGAGTGGTGCGTTGGGCGTAATTTGCGGGAAGTGTGGTGACGAGAGCGCTCGCCAGCACGAGTGCGGTTAAGAATCTTCGCATGCAGTCTCCAGAAAAATGATTATAGCGAGCTTATTGGGGAAATCTTTCGATGCGCAAATTCATCGCATGGTTTTCACGCGAAGACGCAAAGATTAAAGAGTCCGCAAAGTTCTCTCTGCGCCTTCGTCAGGATTTGCGCCTTTGCGTGAAATTTCTATGCGTGCTGCACGGCCTGAACCAGTCGAGTCAGCGTGTCTTTCGCATCGCCGTAGAGCATGCCTGTCACCGGTTTAAAAAACAAAGGGTTCTCGAGACCGGAGAAACCTTTGCCCTGGCCACGCTTCAGAACCACGACTGACTTCGATCGATCAACTTCAAGAATAGGCATGCCGGCAATGGGACTGCCGGGATTGTCGCGTGCATCCGGATTAACGACATCGTTTGCGCCGATCACGACAGCGACGTCGGTGCTCGGAAATTCGGGATTGATCTGTTCGAGCTCGTACAGCGCCGAATAAGGGACGTTTGCTTCGGCAAGTAAAACATTCATGTGCCCGGGCATTCGTCCGGCGACGGGATGAATACCATATTTGACTGTGACGCCTCGTTTCTCGAGCACGTCGGCGAGTTCCCGCACAACGTGTTGGGCCTGTGCTGTTGCGAGACCGTAACCGGGCACGAACACGACTTTGTTTGCGTAAGCGAGTTGAGTGGCGATGTCCTCGAGTCCAACCTCGCGCATCGATCCTTGTAGCTCGCCACTCGCTGCACCCGACGTCACACTGCCGAAAGCGCCGAACAAGACGTTGGTCATTGAGCGATTCATCGCCCGGCACATCAGTATCGAAAGTATGAATCCGGAAAAACCATCTAGCGTGCCCGCGATGATCAGCACTTTGTTTGAGAGTACGAAACCAGTCGCTGCCGACGCGAGACCGGCATACGAGTTTAGTAGCGACATCACGACGGGCATGTCAGCCGATCCGATGGGCATCACCAGCAGGAGGCCGAAGATGAACGCCAGACCGACCATCGTGAAAAAGAGCGGCATCGAACCGGGAAAGATCACGAGGTAAACAAATATCCCGATCGTGACCGCGAGCAGGGCCATGTTGAAAATATTCTGGCCCTTGTAAGTCATCGGTGTACCGCGTACGAGTCCCTGGAGCTTTGCAAAGGCGAGCAGACTGCCTGTGGTCGTGAGTGCACCGAGCATGACTTCGAAACCGAGCGCGCTCATCGTGATCGTCGGGAGGTGACCACCTTCTCGATAAAACTCGGAAATACCGACAAGTGCTGCAGCGAATGCGCCGAACGCGTGTGAGAGTGCTGTTCGTTGTGGCATCGCCGTCATCGGCACCCACACGCCCATCGCGAGTCCAACAACAGAACCAACGGCGAGGCCCGCGAGAATCCACGTGTACGTGACGATCTCGTGGTGCATCAGCGTGCCGACGATAGCCATCAACATGCCGAACTCGGCGAGATGCATACCGCGCTTCGCAGTTTCGGGATGGCTCATCCCCTTCAATCCGAGGATGAAGAAGATTGACGCGAGCAGGTAGCTGAGTTCGATGAAGTATGTTTGCATCCGCGAGATCTGTGGCTAATCTTTCTTTGCAATCTCTTTCCGCTTGAACATCCTCAACATGCGATCGGTGATCACGAAACCGCCTACGACATTTGTCGTCGAACAAACGACTGCGACGAACCCGAGTATTGTGCTGACTGTGTTGTAGCGCGCACCGGCAGTCACGATCGAACCGACGAGCGAGATACCCGAAATCGCATTCGTTGCCGACATCAAAGGCGTGTGCAACAGCGGCGGCACGCGCGAGATCACCTGGTAACCCAGAAACGCCGCGAGCGCGAACACGTAAAGCGCGGAGATTAAGGTTTCGTGTGACATCGATTCGCTCCTAACCTGGTTGAGCCTGCAATGCTGCGGCTACACGCTGGTTCACGACTTCGCCGTTGTGCGTGACGCAGGATGGTCCAACTACGTCGTCTTTCATGTCGATCTGCAACTGTCCGTCTTTGATGAGCAGCGAGAGAAATGACGTGACGTTGCGCGAATAGAGCTGGCTGGCGTGAACGGGCACGGTCGCGGCAAGATTCGTCGGAGCCATGATCGTCACCCCCTCGCGTTCGACGACAACGTCTGCCTGGCTGACAGCACAATTACCCCCCGTCGAACCCGCGAGGTCGATCACGATCGAACCACGTTTCATTCCATCGACAGCTTCCTCGGTGATGAGCAGAGGCGCTCGTCGTCCGGGAACTTGCGCTGTCGTAATGATGACGTCGGCAGTTTTTGCGTGTTCAGCAATCAACGCGCGTCCACGATTCATCGCTTCTTCCGAAAGCTCGACTGCGTAACCACCGGCGTCTTCAGTTTTGATTCCGCCGAGATCGACTTCGAGAAACGTCGCGCCCAAAGATTTAACCTGTTCACCTGCGGCGGCGCGCACGTCGTAACCTTCGACGACTGCGCCGAGACGTCGTGCGGTCGCGATCGCCTGTAGTCCCGCGACTCCCGCGCCGAGCACCAGTACACGCGCCGGAGGCACAGTGCCGGCAGCAGTCATCAACAACGGAAACATTCGTGGAATGTGCGCCGCGCCGATCAGCACCGCCTTGTAACCCGCGACAGTCGCCATCGACGAAAGCGCGTCCATCGCCTGCGCGCGTGTGATCCGTGGAATTAGTTCGACTGAAAACGTCGTGATGCCACGATCGATTGCCGGCAAGAGCGCGGCAGGTTCGTCGAGCGGCCGCAGAAAGCCGATCACGACAGCGCCTTTCTTGAGACGTGCAAAATCGTTTGCGGCAGGTCGATTTACAGCCGCGAGTGCGTCGGCGTCCGCGAGTAATGTTTCTCTGTCAGAACTGATTTCGGCGCCCGCTTCACGATAGTCGTCATCGGTGCGCGCGGCAGTTAGCCCGGCTCGACTCTCAACCTGGACCACAGCGCCGAGTGCGACGAGCTTTTTTACAGACTCAGGCATGAGCGCAACACGCGCTTCGCCCTCCTGTGTCTCCCGCAACACAACGATCTTCATAGCATGCTCCGTTTGCAGGAAAAGGAAGAAAAGGGGAGGTGAAGTTCTCGCGCTTGGTGGCCGCCAACAACTCCGGATTCTGGCATAGACGACTAATCAGTTACGTTTCGTGGGGATCAGCTAGCGTCGAGCGCGTGCAGTATAGCAAATTTATGGCTCGCATCCGGCAGTTAGCTGAGGGCTGGGCAAAGCTTGCGAACGCGCCCCGGCAAACCTATAATGCCAGTCCGCTGCGGCGCATTGGTGTAGTCGGCTAACACGCTGCCCTCTCAAGGCAGAGACCACGGGTTCGAGTCCCGTATGCGCTACCAAACCTCTTCAATAACTGCCGCAATCTTTATATAGTTTGATAACCGCCGTGAGTGCTCGTGATGTGTAAAGCTGCCTACCCATGATGTACAAAGTAGATTGAAGTGGATCTCGGTATGAGATGGTTTCTAAAAATTCTCATTATCGGACTAATGGTGTCTGGAGGTATGACGTGGGCGCATGCTCAGTCAGACCCGGTGCTATATTCACTGCGCCGGACTCCATTGTTTGACGGGAAATTTGGCAAGTTAGCTGAAGCACAGGCGGCGATCAGTGCTGCGTTGGTTCGCTGCGGAAAACCATCGATTGTGGCCGATGGCACCTTTGGAAACAGAACTGCTCAGGCTGTGAAGAAACTGGTTGCTTGTCCAGAAATTCGGCCCCACATACCGCCTGACTCCTCCGCACACCAGGGCGTTGTTACTCAGTCGCTTTGGAAAGCGCTCCTGCCCAATTCTGCTGTGCCATCTGTAGAGGAACGCAGTCAAACATTAGTGCTCACTTACGAGGCAACCGACTATGACCGTCTCGAATGGAACTTCTGTCAGAACAAACCATTATGGTCACCTCAAAACCCATCGATGCCTTGCTTTACGAATGATCCCAGAAGTTACATAACGTGGGGACCCCGCGGTGCGACTGCCGGTCACGGACGGGAAGTCCAGTGGATTCTGTGGCGTGTCGACCAACACGACGCTTCTATCGTGAACACGGCCTTTGGTCCCGACGCTTCGGCGCTACGACAGCTCATCGCGTTAAATGATTCGTCGGCAAGGAGTCTGTTGTGTTCCGTCTATGCGGATGAACAAAGACGTAACTCCTGGACTCGGGCATTCCAAAAGTTTGGCACATCTCCATTAGTGCGCTCCATGTATGATCGCCATTATTTATCGCGCGCAAGCGATGGCGCTAAAATGGCGACATTCTATCGACTGTATGACAAGCTCGGCATCAGGCCCACTGAAATTGACTACGCTTTTTTCCGGGACAGGGCTACTCATTCTTCACCGCCGTCCGACCTCGATAATGCGGCAAGAAAAATACAAGATTGGCTGGAAGAACGACGCGTTACCCGAACTCCAAACAATGTGCGTCGTGCCATTGCTGCCAAGTTTCCGACGGCGAATCAAACGAAAGACCGGCTCGGGCGCGACGTCACGTTCTTCATTGACGCCGTGGGCGAGGCAGAGTTAACTCAGGAAGAACGGCAGGCTTGGATACATCGAGGCCAACTGAGTGCCGCGAATGTCGGTCTTTCGGATGAAAGAGAAGCGCCGGCATTAAACCCGGGATTGTCGACAACCGGTCCCAGTTTCAATGAATCGCTGGACCCAGCTCCACCTTGTCCACAATCAGTGCTCAACCCACGCAAACCACCATCGCATTAGTTTTGGTTGACGGCAATTGACAACCACTTCGCGTGGCCGAATTATCTGAGGAGATCGCCTTAATAAGGAGAGCTACCATGGCTAGACCGAATTTCATCGAGTTGCCCGCGCGCGACCTCGCGGCCAGCCAGAAATTTTTCGAAACCGTGTTTGGCATGACGATGACCGGCTTCGGGCCGACATATGCATGCACACTCACTGGGGACGTGGACATTGGACTCCAGGCAGACCAACAGGAGGCTACCAAAGCTCCGCTTCCAGTGATCGAAGTGAACGATTTGGAAGCAACCCTCACTGCAGTTACTGCGACCGGCGCACCCATAACCAAACCGATCTTCAGCTTCCCCGGCGGACGGCGCTTCCACTTCCTCGACCCGGGCGGCAACGAACTGGCCGCTATGCAGGTAGATGCACAGTGAACGGGTCTTGTTCCTCTAGTTTCGCTGATAGAAAATCGGCGAACAAGAAGTAGAGTGAATGCCGCTCATGCAGCTTTCCAAAACTTAGGAGAATAACGATTATGGTCGGCGACACCTCCAAGGCTCGGCTAATTGCGGTCTTTATCGATCACCTCATCGCGTTTGCACTGACCTTGTTAGTGGTTGCGTTTGTTCCGGAAAGTATTCCTGCATTGAAAGCGGTTTTGTTTTTTCTTACCTACTTAGCCTATTTCTTTCTGATGGAGGCCCTCTGTTCCCGCACCTTAGGCAAGTTATTTCAGGGTCTGGTAGTTCGTAAGTTAGATGGGAGTCGCTGTGACTGGAAAGCAGCTCTAATCAGAAGTGTTCTGCGCATCGTGGAAGTCAATCCGCTATTGCTGGGTGGCCTTCCTGCTGGTTTGGTGATCATAGCCACTGAGCGAAAACAGCGGATCGGAGATCTTCTCGCCGGCACACTTGTAGTCTCTACTGCAACGCAGTGGGATGACAATTCTGTCCCACCCACATGCGAACCCGCGCTTTAGTTGACCCGTTAGTTTTTAAGCTACAGAAGGGAGCCCCGATGTTCGATTGGTTACGAAGACTATTTGGCATTGCAGGTGTTCCTCGCGTCGCGACTGATACAAGCCGGGGCAAACTGTATTCGATCATGAGGCATGAGGCCTTGCGTCGTCAGAGGGCCGACTGCGGCCCGGATGCGCCTTCTGCTTTCTCCACCCCTGCGTTTGGCATCCTGATGGAGATAGGCTATCCAGGAATCACCGTGACGCTATCGGCTTTCGTCGGGGGCGCGACGAGCCTCTACGTCAGTAGCGCCTACAGCATTGTAAGTGGCGGCTCTTACGAAAACATTCAGGAAGCTAACACGATGTTCATCGAGACAGCGAACCATCTCCTTGAACATTTCGAGCCTCGCGAATCATTCCCGATTCCAGAGACATGGCAAGTCACGTTTTACGCTGTTACTGACACAGGAATTCTCGGCGCAGATATTCCCGCGGCGAGTTTGAACAAGGGGCATGAACTCTCTCCTCTATTCGACCGGGGACGGTATGTGCTCGAACAGTTGAGTGTGGTCGCGAGGGTAAAAGAGACAGAACAGTTGCTGGAAGTGATCTCCGCCTACGACTCGGCCATTGCCGCACGGCCAGCCGACGCGAAGTTATATTGTGCACGAGGCGAGGCTTTCGCTCAGCTTCAACAGTTCGATAAAGCTGTGGCAGATTACGGCAGGGCCATTTCTCTTAAGCCCAACGATCCTAACTACGTCATGGGCCGTGGACATTTTTACGCCGCCATGGGCGATCTGACCTCAGCGCTCGCAGATTATGATCGCGTCATCGCATTGGATCCGAAGGACGCGATGGCATACAGCAACCGTGGTGCGGCCTACTCGAAGACAGGCAATGTGGAGCGCGCACTCGAGGAGTACCGCATTGCTATCGAGCGTGATCCGCGCTACCCCAACTCCTACTCTAACCGCGCATACGCTTATTTCAAGCTGGGTGAATACGAAAAGGGTATTGAGGACTGTAACAAGGCGCTGGCACTCAGGCCCGACCATGCAAACACCTATAACAACCGCGGACACTGCCGCGCCGCGTTGGGTGACACTCATGGCGCCAGCCACGATTTTCAAATGGCACTGAGGCTGGCCCAATGCTCGCGCGAGGCGACTGAAGAGGCTTTAAGCGGGCTGCAAGCTCTCGCCCGAAATACCGTCGTGTAGTCTGCTCGGCGAAAGTTTGTGACAGGATGCTCGAAAGGAGTGACGAACTGGTTTAGGCGCGTATTTTTTGACTTCTTTGTGACGAGGCAGGGGCGTATGATGCTCGCATGCGAGCGATTCTGGTTTTGATTGGGATGGGACTGTTGATTCTCGAGTCGGGCGGCACAACCAGACAGGTTCGCATGCCCGAAGTTGTCGCGTCCGCGGCAACTGTCCCTACAGCTTCTACGCCCAAAGCGCGAGTGGATTTCGATACTCAGTTAAAACCAATCTTTCAATCGAAGTGCATGCCATGTCACTTCAGCGGTGGACAGATGTACGATCGTTTGCCATTCGATAAGCCTGCGACGATCAGAAAGCTTGGAACAAGGCTGTTCACCAGAATCAAAGAAGAAAACGATCGTCGTTTGATCCAAGACTTCCTCACGCAGTCACCGTAAAAATGATCTGAATGGAACAAGTCCAGACTCGAAGAACGAATAAGCCAAAAGTCGTTCTCGCTACGAGTATTGTTGTACTCGCGATGATCGTGTTACTGCGCCTCGAAGGGCGCTATTTTATTTGTACGTGTGGACACTTCGCGGGCTGGGTTAGTGATTGGTGCAGCTCAAACACGTCACAGCAGTTGCTCGATCCTTACAGCTTCACGCACATCCTGCACGGCTTTCTGTTTTTCTGGCTGATGTTACTGCTGTTTAGGCGATTGTCAGGTGCGTGGCAGTTCTGGCTGGCGTTGTTGCTCGAGAGTACATGGGAAGTTTTTGAGAACACCAGTTTCGTCATCAACAAGTACCGCACAGAAACGGCTGCACTTGGCTATCAAGGCGACACGATCGTCAATTCACTCGGCGATCTTGCGTGCGCGCTCGTGGGATTTCTCATCGCGCGAAAGTTGGGATTTTGGCGCTCGGTGATTGTCTTTCTGTTGGTTGAAGTAGTGTTGACGCTTTGGATTCACGACAGTCTACTGCTGCAGATACTGATGCTGGTGCGACCAGTTGCAGCGATCAAGTCGTGGCAGGTATGTCACTAGTTCGTAGCGCTGGCGTTCGTTGCAGGCACGATCACGCGGCTGTTCAGATCCTTTAATGCGGCGCGATTCTTCTCACGCAACTCCACGGCATCGTTTCCCACCTGAATGCCAACCGATTGTGACTGCGCAATCTTCTTGAAGGCTTCGTACGGAATCGTCGCTTCCAACACTTCAATCTTCGTGTCCCATGTGCCCGGGCGGCTGGTCGTCACGGGAGTCATGCGTCCCAGGCGCAGCGTTTCCGAGTCAGTCACCACTTTCAGATCTCGCTGGCCTGGCGGATGAAAGTGAACCCAGTCTTTATTTTCAAACACTACTTGTAAGGTGACGTGGCGCACGTAATTGAGCTGCGTTCCCGGACAGTGCAATGCGACTTCGATACTCACGCACGCATCCTGGAATGTTTCTTTCAAGCCGTCGCAATTGACTTTCATCTTCCGCAGACGCATCACGGTTTCGTAGTTGAAGCCGTCGTACTTCGTCTCAATTTTGCCGCCGTGCTTCAAGGGCTCGGGCGGTGTTTGCGGCTTTGCTCCGGCGGGTTGCGAGAAAAGGATTGCGGCGCAGCACAAAACAAGCAGGATCGTTTTCATAAACTTCTCCGGGTGTCTGGGTTCAACTGTTGCAAACTGAGGTGAAGAATTGGGGCGAACCCGCGGGAAGGCTCACAAGCAAAATAGCGAAGCGGGCGAGGCTGTGTCAATAAACTATTTGGAGTGCGCCAAGGAGGCGCTCATTTCCGAGTGTCTGTTAGACTATTCCGCACACTTCATAGCGAGGACCAACATGACATCTTCCGACAGTTCTCTAACTGCCATTGCCGAACGTCTCCGTCAGGCCAACGAAGAGTTTACTCGCCACTATCCCGGTGAAACCGGCCGCCGGCAACCTGTGCACACTGTCTATGGCGGCGCACACCTGTTTAAGTCTGACACGGCCAGGCGTCTGGGATCGTTAGCGAGACGTTCTCTCGATCAGTTTGCACCGGATTTTCTGAGCTTCGCGCGAGCGTTGGAACTGCCCGGCTCCGACGATCTTCCCGACTCCATGGACGAGGCCAGCGAACTCGTTTCCTTTTTGAAAAGCGAGCCCGAACGCGCGCGCAAAGAGAAGAAAGGCGCGTGGCTCGCATACACGATCTATCGTCGCGTCGCTGAAAAACTTCAGCGCGAACCGGTTGAAGACTTTCGCATCGATTTTGAAGACGGATACGGAAATCGTCCCGATGACGAAGAAGACGGTCACGCTGTGTCGGCCGCTGCTGAAACGGCCGAGGGCAGTAAGAATGGAAGTCTGCCGCCGTTCATCGGCATTCGTATCAAGCCGTTCAACGAAGAGCTGCGCGCCCGCAGTTTTCGCACGCTCGAAATTTTTGTCTCCACGCTCGTCGATCTCAACAAAGGATCTCTGCCTGACAACTTTGTCGTGACGCTTCCGAAGATCACGATTCCGGAACAGGTGTCGGCCCTCACCTCACTGCTTGCGCAACTCGAAAAGGATACTGAGCTCGCTGAAGGTAGTTTGAAATTTGAGATGATGATCGAAACCACGCAATCGATCATCAATCATCGAGGACAGATCAATCTTCCGTTGTTGCTTGCCGCTGCGGAAGGTCGTTGCGTTGCGGCCCACTTCGGCACTTATGACTACACTGCCGGCTGCAACATCACAGCGGCCCACCAGCACATGCTGCACCCTGCGTGCGACTTTGCGAAGAACATGATGCAGGTTTCGTTTGCCGGCACCGGCATCTGGTTATCCGACGGCGCGACTAACGTTATGCCCGTTGCGCCGCATCGTTTCACTGAAGGTGGTCCGCCTTTGACGTCCGCGCAGATCGAAGAGAACAGGGAAGTGGTCCATCGAGCGTGGCGGCTGCATTACGGTCATGTTCAGCGTTCACTGAGTACTGCGTTTTACCAGGGCTGGGATCTTCATCCCGCGCAACTGCCGACGCGTTATGCAGCGATCTATGCGTTCTTTCTCGAGAGTCTGGAAGCTGCGTCTGAACGTTTGAAAAACTTTGTCGAGAAGGCTGCGAAGGCGACGCTCGTGGGCGACGTGTTTGACGATGCCGCTACGGGGCAGGGGTTGCTCAACTATTTCCTGCGCGCGATTAACTGTGGAGCGATCACTGAAGCGGAGGCGATTGAGTTATCGGGATTAACGTTGCCCGAGTTGCATTCAGCCTCATTCGTCAAGATTCTCAAGAACCGTCAAGCGTTATAAGGCACTACGTTCTACATGTGGTAAACTCACGACAACTCACAAACATCGGAGCGTTATGACTACCAAAACCCAACTTCTCACAATTGCTGATTGGGATGCGATGCCTGCCAAAGACGGCAATCGCTACGAAATCATAGAAGGAGAACTATTTGTGTCCTGCTCACCAGGCCTCACACATGAATTAGTTTTGATCAACCTTTCGGCCTTGATTTGGAACTTCCTCAACTCCAATCGGATCGGAACGGTTGTTGCCGGTACGGGTGTGATTCTCAGCAACTACAGCGGAGTCATTCCCGACTTGATCTTTTTTAGTCACGACGTGCGCGACACGCTGGTTAAAAACGACCGCGTACACGGGCCGCCGACTCTAGTAGTCGAAGTTTTGTCGCCAGGTTCGTCAAACATTCGCCGCGATCGCGTCGTCAAGCTACAGCTTTACGCTAAACATGGCGTGCCAGAATACTGGATTATTGATCTGAAGAGCCAGGCTATTGAGAGATACATCAATCGGGATTCTTCTTTCATGCTTGAGGAAACGCTGAACGAGGACGGAACACTAACGACGCCCGCACTTCCAGGCTTCTCGTGTCGCGTAAGCGAGATCTTTAGTCACTTCTAAAACCATATGAAACTATTCTCCGCAATCGTTCTAACAATGTCACTGCTTTCCACAACTCTAACCGCCCAAAAACAAGCGGGCGGCGATCCGGAGCTCGCACGCAAGATCGCGCGCTTCGCCCCGACGACTTTAACGGCCGACACCGCAAAGCTCACGCCAAAAGATCGCCAGGCGCTCACCAAGATCATCGCGGCGGCGAAGCTGCTCGATCCGCTGTTCCTGCGTCAGGTCTGGAGTGGCAACGATGCACTCGAAAAGAAATTGCAAGCCGACAAGTCCGAAGTGGGTCGCCAGCGACTCCACTACTTCTACATCAACGACGGTCCATGGTCGCGTCTCGACGAGAACCAGCCGTTCATCGATGGCGTTCCGCGTGAGAAGCCACTGAACGCGAATTACTATCCCGATGACATGACGAAGGACGAGTTTAATTCCTGGGTTCAGCGACTCCCTGAGACTGACAAGCAAAAGGCGACCGGCTTCTTCTACCTGATCCGCCGTGGACCAGATCGCAAGCTAACCATCGTCCCTTACAGCGAGGCTTACAAAGAGTACCTCGCGCCCGCGGCCGCGTTGTTGCGCGAAGCGGCAGCCCTGACAACGAATGCGACGCTGAAAAACTTTCTGAACAAACGCGCAGACGCATTCAGCTCAGACGACTATTACGAGAGCGACGTCGCCTGGATGGATCTCGACTCGCCAATCGACCTCACCATCGGTCCATACGAAACCTACGAAGACGAACTATTCAGTTATAAAGCCGCCTTCGAAGCCTACGTAACACTGCGTGATGATGCTGAGACGGCAAAACTCGCGAAGTTCAGCGCGCACTTACAGGAGTTGGAGAATAACCTGCCGATCGAGCCGCGTTACCGAAATCCAAAACTCGGCGCTGCGTCGCCGATTCGCGTTGTTAACGAGGTTTTTGGCTCGGGCGAGGGAAATAGTGGCGTGCAAACTGCAGCCTTCAATCTGCCGAATGACGAGCGCGTCGTGAAGGAAAAAGGCTCGAAGCGCGTGATGCTGAAGAACGTGCAGGACGCGAAGTTTAATAAGACTCTGATTCCAATCTCGAAAGTGGTTCTGGATCCAGCGGAGCAATCCGCCCTCGCCTTTGACTCATTCTTTACACACATTCTCTGTCACGAGCTGATGCATGGACTTGGACCACACAACATCACTGTCGACGGCCAGGAAACAACCGTGCGTAAGCAGTTGAAGGAACTCTACTCTGCAATTGAAGAAGCGAAGGCTGACATGACGGGACTGTGGGCGCTGCAGTACATGATCGATCACGGCATTATCGAGAAGAGTATGGAGCGGACGCTTTACACCACTTATCTCGCGAGCATGTTTCGCTCGGTGCGTTTCGGGATCACCGAGGCACACGGACGCGGCGTCGCGATGCAATTCAACTATCTCACTGATGAAGGCGCGATCAAGTTCAACGAAGCGAAGGGAACGTTCAGCGTTGATCACGCGAAGATCAAAGAAGGCGTGACAAAGCTCACGCATGATCTGTTAACACTCGAAGCCGAAGGTTCTTATGACAAGGCAAAAGCGATATTGGATAAGTTTGCGGTGATCCGCCCGCAAATGCAGCAGGCCTTCGACAAGCTCAAGGATGTGCCGGTTGACATTGAACCGGTATTTCCATTAGCGAAATAGGTCTTATAAGTCCAATAGGACCTATTCTCTGAACTGTTTTCTGAAGAACGTCGCGATCTTCCAGGCGTCGATCGCTTTCCAGGGAAGTTCGCCGGTCGTGTAGTGCCCGCAGGGAAGCCAGACGACGTCGAGTGGAAGCTTGAGTCGCTGTGCCTCCGCGATCGCTTCTCGTGAGAGATCAAGTGGAAAGGTTAAATCGTAGCGCGCGATGATGAAGCGAATCGGACGATGGCCCATCTCAGCCACACGCGGCATGAATGGCAAAGGGCTAATCGGCGCCCAATAATTACGCAACTCGTCGAGCGTCACGTGGTCTCCAAAGCTCGCCCGCACATGTGCTGTCGATAACCCGTGCCATACCACATCTGCGACATAACCCGAAACGTGATTAAAGGCACCTGCATTTAGATCGGGCTCGTGAGCAAAAGCGAGAAAGGCGATGCAGGAGCCGACGCTGGTGCCGAGAATACCGACCCGTTCGTAGCCCTCGGCTTTCAACCACTGCACCGCCGCACGAGTATCCAGCACCGCCTGACGCATCGATTGAATCGTGCGTCCGATATTTGAGCCAACGAGATGATCGGCGCGCTCGAGTTCCGGTGGTTTGCGTTGCAGATGATACGGAAGCGTGAGCCGCAGCGCCGACATCCCGATCATGTTAAAGATCCGGCACGCCTCAACGTGACTCTCCGGTTGCGCATTCCATTGCGGCAACACGACCACCGCATTGCGTGGACGTTTTCCGTTTTTGATCTTTGCAGGAAAGAAGCGACCGTGTGCGATGTTGTTTTCCGCCGAAGGCGTTCGAACCGCGCTGGTCCAGGTTAGTTGATCGCCTTTAAGACTATAGTCCGTGACCGGCGGCAAAGCGTAAAAATCTTCACTTGCCCGCATCACGCCTGCGGTGTGTTTGTGGAATAACTCGCGCGGGTCGTCGCCATTTACATGGTCGACGATGTACTCCAGACCCCACTCAAAAGGGCGGACGAGACGGTTGTTATCTCGTTGGTGATACCAGCGCTCGCGCCGGTACATGTAGTTCTTCCAGAGTGCCACGAGCGGCGAGTCTACGGCAGATCCTCTGGAAAAGTAAAAAGGCCACGAAAATAGGTCCTATAGGATATATAGGACCTATTAAACTCGTAGCCTTTGTGGCTAATTGCAGGTCGACAGCTTAAAGCTGTGAATATACGTGGTCCAGTTGAAGCTACCATTAGCCGGCTGGAACTGCGATGTGAAGACCATCGTGCAGCCGTCAACCGGGTCGACGCTGATTGTGCTGTAGTCGCCCCAACGTGTCAGGTTGCCTGTCTGCGACCCGACGCCTGCGTTGACAATCGTTTCGTTACCCAGGGTTCCTAACGGATCGGCAGGGCCTCGATAGGCATACCGAATGCTCGGAACGATGGCGCTCGACGAGAGGTTGTAACCGATGGCGATACCGCCGGTCTTGTCCATCGCCGCGCTTCCCATCCAGCGAAAAGCGGTTGTCGGCGCGAATGTTCCCTGTTGGAAAAGCACAGGCGCCGCTGAGCCCAAAGTCTGACCCGCAGCATTCCGCAACTCATACCAACGAACTCCAACACCAGAGCCACTCGTCACCGAATGGTTGATCACCAACGCCTCGTGATCGCCGAAGTTTCGATAGCTGAGTCGATACATCAACCGATCGGCGAGTGAATCGAGTTGAGTTGTAGTTCCGGGTTGTGGAATACAGGCGCCGCCACCACATGCGCGGCTGAATGTAGCCACTCCCGCGACGTTAGTCGGACCAGTCAACGTGCCGGTACCAGTGCCCCAGTTCACAGAGAATCGCCAGAACTGAACTGCAGTGGAGGTCAGGCTCATCAGCAGGTTTGGTGAGCCCGCGGGTGGCACTGTCGTGCCTTCGAGGTCCGAAGGTTCCAGGCTATGTCCACCGGTAGTGTTGACGCATGCTTGCCGCGCTGCTCCACCGGCCAGCATTTGTGCACGTTCAAAGGCACACACTGTGTTGCCCGTGAACGAACGACCGTTTCTGAACATGTTGTAGGTAATGTAGTACGCATCCGGCCAAACGCCCATCTTCGGATAGTCGTTGAAGCTTCTGTCGTACGAATACGAGTAGCGGTTGTAGGTTCCAGTCGGATCCCCACTTGTCGATACGGCCACACACTGGGTGTAGGGCGTGGCTGACACGGCAAACTGAGTCAGTATCCAACGATCGGCCAACTGATCGTATTGCACAATCGGATCGCCGTCATTGTCTGACTGGCAACGACCACCAAATCCCTGCCAGATCACATTTCCGTTTTTCGGAAATCCAGCAACGAGATTGAATCCGGTGATCTGATTGTTTGCGTCTCTGGTGAGTGTGTAAACCGCATAACGCAGGTTTACCCATTGCACGTAGTGATTTGGACCAACGTCGCCGGTGGTGTCCGGCGGCGCAACGCGATTGTTTGGATCCACGGGTGTGCCGTTGGTTGATGCTTTGATCTCAGCCAGCGCTGACGTCGCGCCAACGCCTCTGTCAGCTAGCGGATCAGTAAACGGCTTGTTGCTATTTCCGACCGCCTGTGGCCGGCCGGGTTCAAAGTCCTTTCCGCCGCGAGCTGCTTCCGGCTTCTCACCGGTGTCAAACATTTCGCGCAGCGGTTTGGGTGTCTTGTCAAACTTCGTGGGGTAGCTAATCTCGGCGCGGTGTTGGAGTGCCGTATCGCTTTGGGCATGAACCAGCAGAGGCATTGAGGTAACGCTACAAATTGCGACGGTTAGTAGTAATACCGAAAATCTTTTCACGCAACGTCCTCCGAATCATCAGGGCTAAGCTTATTGTGAGTTACGAACCACGGTAGTAATGGGAGGGCGGGAGTATAGCACGGGTATCCAAATTTATGGAATCATAAATGGGGATAATCCGGTCAGCTACCATCCGTCTTTTTCCGTGAGGTCCGTGGCTCAAAAAGACGTCGAATTATCTGGGGTAAGAGCAGGGACGACTGCAGTATCGACCCGGTCGTGAAGCGCCGCGCAAAATCCCGAAACATCGCTTTTGTCTGTTTTGTGTAAGGAAACCACCAAACATCGGCCAAACGCGGCATGGCGTAGACGTGAATGTGCTGGGCGGAAACCAGTTCGAGCAGTCCCAGGCGGCCGTGCGTCCGGCCGTAACCGCTCTGTTTGACGCCGCCCCATGGAGTCTGCGCCACAGCATGGGTGTAAACAACCTCGTTGACCATAACTGTGCCGGCGTCGATCTTCTCGGCCAACCGCTTTCCACGAGAGATGTCGGTTGTGAAAACGCTGGCTGTCAAACCGTAAATACTATCGTTCGCCAATCGAATCGCCTCTTCATCGGTCTTGAAGGTCATGATCGGTAGAACCGGCCCAAACGTCTCATCACGCATCAACTTCATCGAGTGGTCGACACTGGTCACAACTGTCGGTTCGTGAAACCAACCTTTTGTGTTGTTCAAGCGATGACCACCCGTGCGCACCTTTGCACCGCGGGTGACGGCGTCGCCGACGTGGTCTTCGACAATAAGCAACTGTCGTTCACTCGTCATTGCTCCGACGTCGATCGCCTCGGTCGAGGCTTTGTCTTGTTTGAGTAGTTGCGTTTCTTTAACGACGAGCTCGGTGAACTTGTCTGCGATGGATTCATGCACGTAACAACGCTCGATCGAGGCGCATGCCTGACCCGAGTTGCAGAACGCACCCCAGATCGCCGCGCGTGCTGCGTTTTCGAGACTCGCGTCCTCAAGCACGATCATCGGATCTTTGCCGCCGAGCTCGAGCACCACCGGCGTCAGATGTTTCGCCGCCGTTTCGGCGACGCGCTTGCCGGTGTTCACACTGCCGGTGAACATGATCTTGTTAACACCTGCATCGACGAGAGCCGAGCCCGTTGATCCATCGCCGGTGACGATTTGGAGCAGACCCTCCGGTAGCCCGGCTTGCTTGAAGATGTTTTCGATCTTAAGCGCAGTGAATGGTGTTAGCTCACTTGGTTTCACCACGACTGCATTGCCGGCCATTAACGCCATTACAACTTCATCAAGAGGCGTGGCCCACGGAAAGTTCCACGGCGAAATGATCCCGACAACGCCGAGCGGTTTGTAAACGATGTAGGAACTGCGGGCCATGAAGTTGTACTGGCCCAGACCGATGCGGCTGCGGTCGAGTAGTTTCCTGGTGTTAGCGGCAAAGTGGTGCATGAGATCGAGTGTGGGGACGATCTCCATCGAGATTGCTTCGGTGATTGGCTTTCCCGTTTCGCGTGAGATTAGTTTTGCGATCTCTTCGAGCTGATCGAGCACGATCTCACGAGCACGCAGGATAAAGCGACCACGCTCGCGGTACGAAAGCCGCGCCCACGCAGACTGGGCCGCCCGGCCCGTCTTCACGGCCGCTGCAACTTCACTCGCGTCCATCAACGGCGCGCGCCCGATCTCTTCGCCCGTTGAAGGATCGACTGAGATGATCTCGCGAGTTTCTGTAGCCGAAAGCGTTTGAGTGCTCACTGGCCCTGATTATCCATCTGTTGGCAGGTCGGGTACAATGCGAATCCAATCTTTTGTGATTTTGTGCCTTTTTGTGGCAAGGAGAGGCTAATGATCAGACCACAGCTTAAGGAGTTTTTACGGCGTATGGCGCCGAAGTCTGTCGCAATTATTCCGGGCGCACACGATACGCGACGCTCGAACGACACTCATTATCGTTTTCGTCAGGACTCCGATTTTTTCTACCTGACTGGCTTTGAAGAGCCGGACGCGCTCGCCGTCATCAAGCTCGAAGGCGATAAGAAGTACACGTTGTTTGTGCGGCCAAGAGATCCGGAACGAGAGATTTGGGACGGGCGACGGGCAGGTGTCGAAGGTGCGAAGAGTGAGTTTGGGGCTGAAGACTCTTTTCCGACCACAGAGTTTGAGTCGAAGCTGGCTGACTTTCTCGACGGCACCGACGTGCTTTACTACCGTCTCGGTGTGGACCAGCAGCTGGACAGCACGATCATCCAGGAGATCGCGCGCATGCGATCGCTGAATCGCAAGCCGGTTAATCCACCGCAAACGATCATCGATCCGGCCACGATAATCCACGAGATGCGTGTGTTGAAGAGTCCTGAAGAGCTGGAGATCATGCAGACCGCGGCCGACATCGCCGCCGAAGCACATTGCGAAGCGATGAAGGCTGCGCGACCCGGCATGCAGGAGTATGAACTCGAGGCGTTGATCGAGCAGATCTTTCGTCGCCGTGGCGCAGCAGGACCGGCGTACACGTCGATCATAGGCAGTGGTCCGAATGCAACTGTGCTTCATTACATCAACAACGATGGTCAACTGCGTGACGGTGACTTGCTACTCATCGATGCAGGCGCAGAGTACAAGGGCTATGCTTCAGACATCACGCGCACTTTTCCGATCAATGGTCGTTACACAAAACCACAGCGCGAGATTTACGACCTTGTGTTGAAGGCGCAGATGTCGTGCGTGGAGATGGTGCGACCGGGCGTCACGCACGATCAGTTGAAGCAGCATTCGATTGAGGTGTTGACTGAAGGTTTGGTTGAGCTTGGACTGCTGGAGGGAAAGAC
Source organism: Pyrinomonadaceae bacterium (assembly GCA_036006625.1). GTDB lineage: Bacteria > Acidobacteriota > Blastocatellia > Pyrinomonadales > Pyrinomonadaceae > PSRF01. Next base: position 37,164 of record DASYPN010000063.1, read on the forward strand.
TGAAGAACTCATTAAGGAGAAGAAGTACGAGAAGTTTTATATGCACGGGCTTGGGCACATGCTCGGCATCGATGTGCATGACGTGGGGCGTTATTACTTCGGCCAGGAGTCACGTGCGCTCGAACCGGGTGTCGTGATGACTGTCGAGCCCGGCATCTACATCGCACCCGATAGCGAAGGCGTGCCGGATCAATATCGTGGGATTGGTGTGCGGATTGAGGATGACGTGCTCTGCACAAGCAATGGACCGCGCGTTTTGACGACCAAAGTCCCCAAAAACCCTGACGAGATCGAGGCTCTGATGGCTAGTTAGACAGGATTACAGGATTTTTGCAGGATGAACAAGATAAGAAATCCTGTTCATCCTGAACAATCCTGTAAATCATTATCAAACCATCTTCTGAATAATCGCGTCCGCAAACTCCGCGGTCTTCGCGGTCCCACCGATGTCGCGTGTGCGCACCTTGCCCTCTTCAAACACGGTGAGCATCGCTTTCTCAACGCGATCTGCAGCCTCGCGTTCGCCGATGTAGCGCAACATTAGAATCCCCGATTGCAACAATGCAGTGGGATTCGCGATCCCCTGACCGGCGATATCAGGAGCCGAACCATGCACCGCCTCGAACACCGCTCCCTTTTCACCGATATTCGCTCCCGGCACCAACCCTAATCCACCAACCAGTCCAGCACACAGATCCGAGACGATGTCGCCGTAAAGGTTCTCGAGCAGCATCACGTCAAACTGTTCCGGACGCATCACGAGCTGCATGCATGCATTGTCGACGATCTTGTCGTCGGCAATGATCTCAGGATAGTCAGCACTGACCTTGCGGAAGCACTCGAGAAACAGACCATCCGACAGCTTCATGATGTTGGCCTTATGAACCGCCGTCACTTTCTTTCGCGACTCAGCCTTCGCATGCTCGAACGCGAAACGCGCAATACGCGTCGACGCCTTCTCAGTGATGATCTTCAAACTCTCCACGACACCCGGCACAACAACGTGCTCCAATCCCGCATACAAACTCTCTGTATTCTCGCGCACGACGATCAGATCGAGCTCCGGATAGCGACACGGCACGTTTGGCAACGCACGCACAGGTCGCAAGTTCGCATACAGATCGAGCGTTTTACGCAGACCCACATTAACTGACGTAAAGCCTTTGCCGACCGGAGTCGTGATCGGGCCCTTGAGCGCGACCTTGTTGCGGATGATCGAATCGAGCAGGTCCTTCGGCAATGTCTCGCCGAATTTTTCAAGTGCCTGGGCGCCGGCGTAATGAGTTTCCCATTGAATTTCCACGCCCGACGCTTCGATGATTCTCACCACGTTGGAAGCCACTTCGGGGCCAATGCCGTCGCCTGGAATCAGTGTGATAGGATGCATGGTTCGATAGTAACCAAATGGCCTACGGCAAAGGAAGTGCAGACGTTGTCATCATCGGTGGCGGCGTTATCGGTTTGGCGATCGCGCGCGCTCTGGCGCGGCGCGGCGTGCCTGATGTGTGTCTGATTGAACGCGGCACACTCGGCACGGAAGCTTCGTTTGCTGCTGCCGGCATGCTGTTGCCGCAAGTCGAAGCCGACGCTGAAGACGACTTTTTCAAACTCGCCTGCCGCAGTCGCGATCTCTATCCATCGTTTGCCCGAGACCTACGCGAAGAGACCGGTGTCGACGTCGAGCTCGACACCACGGGAACACTCTATCTCGCACTCAACGAACACGATCACGAAGAGATCGAAAACAGATACGATTGGCAAACGCGCGCGGGACTTCTTGTTCATTTGCTCAGCAACGGGGAGGCGCGCGAGCTTGAACCGTGCATCTCCGAATCAGTGTTCGGTGCGTTGCTATTCCCGAACGACATTCAAGTTGAGAATCGTCGACTGCTCTCAGCGCTCGCTAACAGTATCAACAATCTCGGCGTCGAAGTTTTAACTGAGACGAACGTCGACTCACTGCAGATTGAGCGGCATCGAGTCACGGGCGTACAAACAAACCACGGCACGATCCGCTGTAAATCGATCGTAATCGCAGCAGGAACATGGTCGGGTTTTCTTCCGCGTTCATCCGTGTTACCGATTCAGCCCGTGCGCGGGCAAATGATCTGTCTGGAGTCGAAACCGCAGCTAACTCGACACGTGCTCTACAGCCCGCGAGGTTACCTCGTGCCACGCCGGGATGGTCGCCTGCTTGCCGGGTCAACGAGCGAGAATGCCGGCTTCGCGAAACGCGTAACTGCCGGCGGAATCAGCTCGATACTCCAAAATACACTCGAAATTTCGCCTGCCATCGCAACGTTGCCGGTCATCGATACGTGGGCCGGATTGCGCCCGCGGCCCGCTGACGGTTTGCCTGTGCTGGGTCCTTGTGGTGAAATTGACGGCGTCGTTTATGCAACCGGGCATTACCGAAACGGAATCCTACTCGCGCCTTTAACCGCGGAGTTGATCACTGAAGCCATCGTGGGTGGCGTGACTTCGCCGTTACTGGCTCCTTTTAGTCCCGATCGTTTTAGCTCGCAACCAGTTTTAAGATGATTTTAAGAGTTCTATTCACGGTTCTTCTGTTCTCAGTCGCGATCTACACTGAAGGCTTTGCCCAGGGTCTCGCTCCGAACGGCAAGCCAGATTTGAAAGACGATAAGCGTTCAGCCCAGGCCCTCTACGAAGATGCGAACGGCTACATCGGAAAACGCTACCAGGAATTCAACAAGCAGAAGCTGCCGTACGATCCCAAGCTCGAAGCGCAGACGAAGAAAGAGCAACACGATCTCGCCGTCAAGAATGCGGCGACACTTCAGTCTCGGTCTTCTCTAAAAGCGGACGATCTTTACTACCTCGGCATGCTTTATCACGTTGCCGGTGACGCCGACGCCGCACTGACCACGATGCGTCAGCTCTTGAAAGACGATCCCGACGGTCAACAGGCCCAGGCGGCACGGAACGTCGTGGTCCTATACGCAGTCAGAAAAGATTTACTTCCCGAAGCAAACGCTGCCGTCGAAGCTTACTCTCGTCATCAGCCTCAAAGCGCTGACGATCGTTATCGCATGGAACTGCTGATCACTGATGCGTACATGCGCGCGAAGGATTACGCGTCGATGACGACGCACGCAAAGCAAATGCTCGAAGCGTCGAAGAAATATATTGAGACGAATAAAGACGAAGTTTTCCGGCGCGACGAGATGCTGTTGAAGTCGTCAGTGCTGCTGGCAAATTCTTATCTCAAGTCGAACCAGAAGGACATGGCGGTTGCGGCACTAACCGACCTGCGACGCCTCGCAATCCAGTTGCCTTCGGCGAATCTTTACAGAGATGCGACGAGACAATTGTTCCAGGTCAATCCGGCGTTGGATTTGGACCAGCTTTTCGATGCTAGTTTGCAGTCAAAGACACCGTTACCGGATCTCGACGTAAACGAGTGGATCGAACAGCAGCCTGTGAAGTTGAGCGATCTGCGCGGACAGGTAGTGTTGCTGGACTTCTGGGCGCCGTGGTGTGGTCCATGTCGTTATACGCTGCCGCAATTGTCGCGTTGGCATACCGCATACAAGAGTAAAGGGCTCGTGATCCTGGGCGTGACGAAGTACTATGGACACGGCGGCGGTCTGGAATTGACACCAACTGCAGAGCTCGCCTATCTGCGAGACTTCCGAACGCGTAATCGCTTGCCGTACGGGTTTCTGGTTTCAGACTCGAACAAGAACGACTACAACTATGGAGTGTTTTCTATTCCGGCGTCGTACTTGATAGATCGCAAGGGCGCGGTGCGTTACATCTCGCTCGGTGCGAGCCCGGAAGAGATTCAAGCGTTGGGTGAGTTGATCAAGAAACTCGTTGACGAAAAATGAGTTAGACAGGATTTACAAGATGTTTCAGGATAAACAAGATTTCATCCTGTAAATTCTGGAACATCTTGTCAATCCTGTCTAACTAATTCGGTTACATCAATGGACGATCAGGGAATTACATTATTTCGTATCGGGATTTCGTTTGCGGCGGGAATACTTTCGTTTCTTTCGCCGTGCGTATTACCGCTCGTGCCGGGTTATATCTCACTGATTTCCGGTGTCAGCATCGACGGACTTAAAGAAGGAACAAGCAACCGGCGCGCAGTTATTATCAACTCACTCGCGTTCAACGCTGGTCTATCGGTAATCTTTCTGATCCTTGGTACAACTGCCGGATTGGTTGGTGCTGCGATCACGAGCAATCCGTGGGTGCGCATTATCGGTGGTCTCGTAATCATCGCGTTTGGTTTGCAACTGATCGGACTCCTCAAGATTTCTGCACTTTACAAAGACACACGCTTCTTCTCAGACGATAAACCGCGCGGCATTTTTGGTTCGGCTGCGCTGGGTATGGCATTCGCAGCGGGCTGGACTCCATGCATTGGTCCAATACTCGGCGGCATCATCGGACTCGCAGCAACGAGCGGTGGCTGGCGCAGTGGTCTCGTGCTTTCCGCGTTTTACTCTGCCGGACTCGCAGTGCCGTTTCTGCTAACCGGCCTCGGCATCAACCAGTTTCTGAGTTTCTACAAAAACTTTCGCCGGCACCTGCACAAGGTTGAGGTTGTTTCGGGTGTCGTGCTGATTCTCGTCGGACTCCTGGTGATGACTGGCCAATCGACTTCGCTTGCCAGCTCGAGATTCATGGCCCTCGTTCCGAATGCGGAAGGTTGGCTGAATCGCTGGTTCAAGACGACCGCACCACCAGCCAAAGAACCTACAGTCACAAATACAAACCTCGAAATGGCGCCCGACGTCGAGTTTCAAACACTCGCGGGTCAACCGTTTCGTCTTAACCAACTTCAAGGCCAGGTCGTGTTGCTGAATTTCTGGGCCACGTACTGCATTCCGTGTCGTGAAGAAATCCCAGCTCTAAACGCGTTACAGCATGAGCTCCAGCCGCAGGGACTGAAGATCGTTGGTGCATCACTCGACGACAGTGCCGAGGGTGTAAACAGCTACCAGCAGGAAGTCGCGAAGTTTGAATACGAAGTCTTGCTCGGTGGTAGTGATGCCAAGGTAAAATTCCAGCAGTCAGTGTTGCCGACGACATACTTAATAGATCGTCAGGGTCGCATTCGTCAGAAAGTAATCGGCGCCCGTGACAAAGCTTCCTGGGAAGCCCTCGTCAAGCCGTTGCTGGCCGAAACGCCTGCAACTGCGAGCGCCGCTAATTAAATCGTAGTAGTTCGATGGAGTAGTACCATGAAGAAACTCTTAATCTACTCGGCCGTTCTCGCATTCGTTATGTTGCCCGCGGTTGCCCGCGCGCAATCGCACGAATACTCGCCGCTGACCGAACAGACGGTGAACTACAAAAACTGGACACTCCCGAATCTCACTTCAGACCAACAAGAAGAGCTGCGCAAACTCGTCGCCGGCAAGAAGCTCGTGATGCTTGTTTACTTCGCGCCGTGGTGCGGGAACTGGCGCAACGAAGCTCCGATTGCGTTGAAGTTGTACGAGAAATACAAAGCCCAGGGCTTCCAGGTCGTGGGCATCAGTGAATATGCAACACGCGACGATGTGAAAAATTTCTTCGGTAAGGATGGTCCACCGTACCCGATCGTGACTGAATCAGAGTCGCGAGACGACAAGCAGAAGACGGCGCACTATCAATACCGGCAGCTCACCGGCGACAAACGAAACTGGGGTTCGCCGTGGAACATCTTCCTCGAACCTGCGAAGCTCGCTGCTAACGGCGACGTAGTGACCGAAAAGGCGTGGGTAGTAAACGGCGAATTGATCGAAGACGAAGTTGATAAATTCATCGCGTCAAAGGTGGGTGCGACGACTGCGACAGTAATCGAGCCCTGTAAAAATTGAACCTTCGTCTTCTTTATCACGGTCACTGCTTCGATGGTGTAGCTTCAGCGGCTACCTTCACACGCTTCTACAAAGAACGCATCCACCCCGGCGCTGAAGTCAAATACAAAGGTCTGCTGCATCGACCCGGCAACTTGTTTGACCACGGCATGTTTGACTCAGACGAGAACGCCATTGTCGATTTCAAGTACGCGGCTTCAGAAAAACTGACGTGGTGGTTCGATCATCACGAGTCTGCATTCTTGACGCCGGAAGATGAAGCGCACTTTCGTGCTGACAAATCCGGCAAGAAGTTTCTCGACCCGACGAGAAAATCGTGCACCGAGTTTATTGCCGACGTCGCTCACGAACGTTTCGGATTCAATCCGGAACCGATCAAGTCACTGGTTCACTGGGCGCACATCATCGATGGCGCGCTTTACGAATCGCCCGCTCAGTGTGTCGAGTTAAAAGAACCAGCGCTGCAACTGATGCAGGTGATCGAAGCCGATCCCGACGATTCGTTCATCGAACAAATCATTCGCGAACTCACTGTGCAATCGCTCGAAGAAGTCGCGACGAGTGTGGAAGTGCAACGTCGTTTCGAGCCGATCCTCAAACAACATCTCGAGACTCTCGAAACTGTGCGAAAGAAAGCGAAGAGCGCAAACGGCGTGGTCCAGTTTGATTTGATTGACGAAGGTTACGAAGGCTTCAATAAGTTCATTCCTTATTACCTGCATCCCGAGGCGACTTATTCCGTGGCTCTCACACGCGGACCACAGCGCACAAAGATCTCAGTCGGTTCGAATCCGTGGGCGCCTGTGCCACGCACGCACAACATCGCAAAGATTTGCGAGCGTTATGGCGGCGGCGGTCACGCCGTCGTCGGCGCCGTTTCATTCAAACCGGAAGAAGTTGAAGAAGCGCGCGCAGCGGTGAAGGAAATCGTTGCTGAGCTCTCAAGCCGGTGACAGGATTCACAAGATTTGCAGGATTTACATAATCTTTCTTGTTAATCCTGAAAATCCTGCCAATCCTGTCTAAACATTTGTTATTATTTCCGCGCCTTCCCCCAGTTACTCTGAATGCTCAAAAACTGCTTTCTCGGATTTATCGTTCTACTGGTCTACCTTACCGCGACCAAAGCCGCAACGCTGCCTACCGTTATTCGCAAAGTTCGGATCGAAAGCGATGCCAAGCCGGGTTTCTCTATCTCTACTACACCGTCACGAGCACGCCGCGACACAATCGCGTCAGTCGCTTCACCGCAAACGGCGACGTCGCTGTTGCAAACAGCGAGGTGGTGATTCTCGAGCTCGACAATCTCTCGTCGGCGACGAATCACAACGGCGGCGCGATCCATTTCGGACCGGATGGAAAGCTGTACGTTGCAGTCGGAGAAAACGCGACGCCAACAAACGCGCAAACCCTAGCCAACCGGCTGGGCAAGATGTTACGCATCAACTCAGACGGCAGCATTCCGACTGACAATCCGTTCTTCAACACTGCGTCCGGAGACAATCGATCGATCTGGGCTCTGGGCCTGCGCAGTCGAGTTCGTCGGCAAAGTGCCGGGCTTCGATTTGTTCACGCAGGTGGTGGTGAAACTGCCTGATAACTTACCGACCGTTCAGTCCGTCTTGTTTAGCGTGACGCTAAGAGGGAAGACGACCAACAAGGTCAGGGTGCGTATTCAGTAACAGTGTGTTGGACAGGATTTACAGGATGTTTCAGGATGGACAGGATATCTCCTGTAAATCCTGATTCAAATCCTGAAAATCCTGTGAAGCTGCATGCTGCAGTAAACCAAGCCGCTTAATCTTGCAATTGAGCGTCGTAACCTTCACGCCCAGCAGCTTCGCGGCTCGCCGTTGATTCCCGCGGGTGCGCTGGAGTGCATCACGAATGAGTTCGCTTTCATATCGCTGCATCTCTGCCTGAAGCCCGAGCCGCTGGGTAGTTGGCGGTTCTTGTTGGCTGGCAAGCGACTCCACTTCACGTAGAAGTGTCATCGCTGCTTCTCTCAAGGTGTTGATATTGTGAAATGAACTACTCATTACAATCTAGTCCTTGCTCAAAAGTTCCCTGAAGAACGCGACGGCGCGTTCGTCCCCAGTTTGTCCGAGAACCTGAATCGCGAGTTTTCGGACGGGCATTTTTGGATGGTTCCGGGCTGTGCGAATCAGAATTGGGATGGATTCGTCTTTCGCACGACGTCCAATGGCAATTACTGCCTGCTTCTGGAGTTCGATCTCTACATCGTTATCGACGGTGGTGGTTAGGGCTCCTAAACTCTTCTGACCCGCAACCCGTCCAAGATTCACGATTGCGCTCTTGCGGAGTTCCAAATCCTTTTCAGTTTTGGCAACTTTGATGAGGTATGTCGCGGCCGCATCGTTGTTGTCGTTGCGGGAGATGCCACTAAGCGCGCGTCGCTTCAACTCGCGCGTGGTCATCGTCTCAAACAAGTTCTGCAAGAGGGGGAGAGTGGCGGCTGAGCGGCTCATCGCAAGCGCCGACATCGCCGAGTTTCGAGCTTCAGTGCTCTCCTGGTTGTTCCGAATGATCTCTGTGAAGAAAGTGTTCTTGGCGACGCTCTCACCCGTGTTGCCGAGCCAGTAAATAGCTCGGGAGCGCATCGGATCGGCAATTGGCCGGCGGACCATTTCCATGAGCATCGGATCAACGCGCGCGTCGTCGTGTAGTGCGATCGCGAAAGTCGCGCGTTCGGAGAGTCGATTTATCTCGGGCGCAGGCGAATCTACGATCGACTTCAGATAGTTCAAACTCTCTTCGTTGGTGATGTGTCCAGCCCAATACACGGGATAACTGCTGAACTCGTGTTCGCGACGAAGATTGTAGACTTCTGCCCGAGTGAAAGAATCTCGCTGCGCGTCGTAAAGAAGAAACAGCCCGAGCTCGCGTGTTTCGTGACGCGGGTCAAACATCATCGAGGTTCCATCCATCGACATATAGACACCGCCCGCACTGTCGACTATCTCAAAATCGACCGCGACACCCGACCTGACCTCGAATTGATAGGCGACCCAGAACCGGCCATTCGGAACATTGGCTTTGCCGGCAATGATGGCGCTCTCGATTTTGGCTTTCAGATTGGCGCCATCTACGGGCGTGAAATTCTTTGTTTGCCCGAGGGAAACGACGCCAAAAAGCAGAACGATGGCTGCTGAGATTATGTTTCTTCGAATCATAATCCTGATCCTTAAACGATCCATGACGGCGGTTTATTTCAACAAACTAAGAAATCTTCTCTGTGCAACCTCTGTGTTCTCTGTGACTCTGTGGTTGTTGTCTGGTGCATTCCTGTAACCACAGAGGCACAGAGAACACAGAGGCTTCACAGAGAAAGCCAGGGCCTTATTTGAGTAAGTCTTCGAGAAACTTGAGCACTTCGGGATCTTTACTCCGGCTCAACCAGCCAATCGCGCGTTTGCGACGTTCCATCGGGGCGTTCTTATCCCGCGCGATCTCGATTAGTTTCCGGACTACACGCTGGTCGTTCATTCGGGCCGAGCTGCCGAGGCCGATGCCCTGACCGAAACCTTGACCACCTTGCCCACCAACGACTACGGGGGTGCCGACGTAGAAATTGCTGCCGTAGCCCAGCGCGCTCATGATTTGATCTTTGACTTCTTCGTTCTTCTCAGTGTCGTAGAGACTGAGCAGGAACTCTATTGCCTTGTCTCCGCCTCGTCGCGAAATCGCACTGATAGCAGCTTTGCGGAGTTCGATCGTGTCGGAGCTGCGCGCGATGTCGAAGAGTTTGGCGCCTGCTCGTTCGCTCTTACGATTTCCGAAGCCTGCGATTACAGATCTGCGAATCTCAACGGTTTGGTCCGCGTCATAGATCCGGAGGAGAGCGTCGACTGCGGGCTCACCCGGACGGCTCGCTATACTCGAGATTGCCATTCTTCGCTGTGGCGTAGTCTTGCCACTGACGGCGATGTCGCCGAGCACGACGATCGCACGCTCGCCAGTATGTCTACTCAGAGCGTAAAGCGACGCTTCGACGATATCGTTCTCCGGTGAGTTGAGGGCGAAGTCTCTGAGTGCATCGACAACACTGTCGTCGTTAGTTGCACCGAGTGCGGAGATTGCACGTGCACGCAGTTTCAGATCGGGCTCACTACGCGCTACGCCGAGGATCACCGGCGTGACTGACTTGCCGCCGTTGCGACCGAGCAGCGTCAACGCCGCACCTTTGCAGCGAACGGTTTGAGTCGAGCCGGGTTTGAGCCATTCGGTCGCCGCGAGGATGCCGCGTTGCAGATCAGTTTGAAACAAAGCCTGGAGCACGACGATCTTGAATTCGCATGGGTCGTCATCGTCGGCCGAGTTATCGGAAGCTTCCGGAGCCCACACTGTAGTTGCAACGCCCGGAACAACCGTTTGGCCGGGCGTTAATGCCACCGGCGCAAGCGGCTTAGCGGCCGCAATAACATACGCATCTTCAAATTTCGGAACGACGACAGTTTCCATCTTCAGCTTCGCAGCGAGCTCATCAGAAGCGGCAACTGCTGCAGCATAGTTCTGAGCATAGACCGGTATCTGGGCCAGCAGCGTGCGAGCATCATCTTTCCAATTTGAGTTGGGATACTTTTCCAACAGCCGCTCGAGGGTTACGCGGCACTGGTCGTACTTCGCCAGACGCTGTTGCGAATACGCGAGCCAGTAAAGCGCGGCATCGATGTTCTTCTCGTTCGGATACGAATTGACATACTCACTGAACTTTTCCTGGGCCTTGGCCCACTCGCCGTCAGTGATGAGGTCGCGCGCGCTGCGAAACACAGTCGTGGCGTCGCTTTGACCGCTGCGCGAACTTGTCTGGGTGAAAGCGCGCCGTTGTTGCGCGTTCAAAGCACCGGCACTCGCGATTAGTGCGATTGAGAAAGTTATTAAAATGAACCGGGCGCGCTTCATTGCGGTTGCGGTATTCGATGTAAGGTTTTTCATTGGTTTAGCCTCTATTCTTTAGCGATTCGTTATGCCCCGGTCCTGGTAATCCACTAATGCCGCTACGATCTCGGTTTTTTGCACCCGCTCCTTGATCACGCGCACGTCTTCAGCACGGGCGCGGTCGGGCAGGTTCGCGATGTCGATCAGGAATGGTTCCAGATCGGCGAGCAGCGTCTTGGTGGGGAATTTTGCTTTCATCTCCGCATCACGGCGGAGCACTACGTTTTCATTCAGGAGGCGACGCGAGAGCGCTTTGTCGTAAGTGACGTCGATCTCGTCGTCGTTGTCAGCAATGGCGACGTTCTTGATCGACCGGAGCAGGAGCTTGCTTTGTTCGATGTGCGTGGCCGTGTCTTGATCGTCCATGTCGAGATAGCCAACGTCTGACGAAAGCACATCCGATTGATCCGCGGGTACCTGAACGATCGGCGGTCGAACTCGTCGTTTCTTTCGGTACGCGATCACTTCATCTTTGGGAGCCACCGATGGGACAGGTTGGGGAACCGGATTTGGATTTGGAGCTTGTGAAGGTGATTTTGCTACCTTCGGCTCTGAAGTCTTGTTACTCGACAAGTACACGACTCCAATTGCAATCACGATCAAAATAACCGCGATCGCACTTGCAAGCGATGGCTTTCTAAACAGAGCCGGCAACCAACTGCGTTTTGGGACATTACGCTCCGAAACAGTGTGCGCTGCGACTCTAGTCCACAAAAACGGCGGCACTTCAAGCTCACGATCGTAGCGCGCGAAGATCTCCTGTTCCGCGGTGAGCGCCGCAAAACTCTCCGAGCACTCGCTGCACGCGATCAAGTGCGCATCTATCTGCTCGCGATCGTCCGCGGCGAGCTCGCCGTCGAGATATTCTTCCAAAAGCGGTAAACAAACTTCACACTTCATAACCAACTCCAGCGTAGGGACTGATTCTCTTTCTCATCTCCGCGCGTGCGCGGTGTAGATCAGTCTTCAACTTTGCCAGGGAGAAACCCGTGATCGCTGCTATCTCTTCGTAACTGCATTGGTGCAAAACTTTGAGCGTGAATACCAGCCGCTTGTCTTCGTCGAGCGCGGCAAGAGAGCGACGGATGAGCTCGTTCAACTCCTTGTTCAGCAGTCCATCGACTGGCACCGGTTTGTTGTCGCTCAAATCCATAACCGACTTATCCGTGAGATCGACGTGACTGTTGGCGCGTGCTCGTGCGCGCAACGACTCGCGCGCAACGTTTCGCGCGATGCCGAAGAGCCAGGTGGAGAGTTTCGTTTCCGCGCGCATGGTATGAATTGCGCGGTACGCGCGTACAAAAGTCTCCTGCGTCAGCTCTTCGGCCAATCCGCGGTCGTTAATCATGTCGTAGATGAAACCTATGACGGGCCGCGAGTACCTCTCAAAAATCAGACGAAAGGCTTCGTCGTCACCCTGGCATACGCGAGTGACAAGGTCT
>DASYPN010000064.1:0-11651 GCA_036006625.1 Pyrinomonadaceae bacterium
AAGAGCAACGATTTCAGCGTGGGCTGTGGGATCGCAGTCGGTACGCGTGCGGTTTCCGGAAAGAGCGACGAGTTTGTTTTCGCTAACGATGCAGGTGCCGATCGGCACTTCGCCATTCGCCTGCGCTTCACGAGCAGCGGCTAAGCTCAACCGCATCCATTGCTCGTCAAACTCTGATTCCACCGAGCGGCCACTATAGCATAGCCACAAAAAGGCACAAAAAGCACAAAACGCTAGACCGATAGGAGCGTGTAGGCTAGCTCAAAGAGAAACCCACTTTTGTGCCTTTTGTGATTTTTGTGCCTTTTGTGGCCAGCTTTGCTATCATCGGTTTTCAGGAGTTCCGCGCTCCAGTCCGGCCGGCGCGCTCCATCAGTCCAATGTCCACCGAAGCAAGTCAAAGGGGAAGTGGTCCATTAACCTCAGACAGAGTCACCGGCAGGCTTAGATCGCCTGCTGCGGCGGAGCCTTTGTCGGATGGCGTCGCGCAATCACCGGCGAGTCTGATGCGACGCATAACGCCCTCGGAATTCAACACCGCGATGATTCACTTCTATCGCGGCGAAGTGCAACGCTCAAACACCTGGCGCAACCGGCTCGATACGACAACAAACTGGGCTGTCATCACTGCGGGCGCGACGCTTTCATTCGTCTTCAGTTCTCCCAACAATCCGCATTTCGTGATTCCGATCAACTCGATCCTCGTCGCGATCTTTCTGCTGATGGAAGCGCGACGTTATCGTTACTACGAGATCTGGTCGAGTCGTGTGCGAATTCTGGAGACAGGATACTTCGCACACCTTCTGATGCCGGAAAATCGTCCAGCTGACGAGGCCTGGGCCGAACATTTGGCCGCTGATCTGACGACGCCTCATTTCACGATCACGGAGTGGGAAGCCGTGGGGCGTCGTTTGCGCCGCAACTATCTCTGGATTTTTGCCCTCCTCGCGTTGAGTTGGAACCTGAAAGTTTACCTCTCGCCGCTGCCGGCCCGCGACTTTAACGCGTTCATCGATCGTGCGACAGTCGGAGTTGTTCCCGGCTGGATTGTTTTTGTGGTCGGAATCGTTTTCAATGCTGCCGTTTTTGTTTTCGCGATTGGAACCGTGCGACTGCGTGAAGCAACGGGCGAAGTGTTGCCGAAGCACGAGTTCTCTTTGCGCCCGCTAAAACGAATGACAAGCTGGACAGCCGCCACTACCAGACGCACCACGGTACGCGCCAAGCGCGCGCGTCAACGTGTTCGCAGTCGTGACGTGACATCAGAATTCAAAAAGATCGACGTTTCAGAAACTCCGGATAAGCGAGCTGAGGTTCGTAGTTAGTCTATGCTTCAGCTCAACGGTCAACAACTCACTCTCCAACAAATCGTTGATGTCGCAGAAGGTCGGGAACATGTTGCTCTCGCGGACGAAGCGCGTGTGCGCGTTGAAAAAGCGCGGCAGGTAGTTCAGAACATCGTCGATGAAGGACGAACTGTCTACGGCGTCAACACGGGTTTCGGCAAGCTGTCAGACGTGAGTATCGACCGCTCTGACTTGATTCAGTTGCAACTGAATCTCGTGCGGAGTCACTCGTGCGGGTTGGGCGAACCGCTTTCGGAAGCCGAAGCGCGCGTAATGTTGCTCTTGCGGGCTAATGTTCTCGCAGCCGGATTCAGTGGCGCGCGACCTTTAGTGATCGAGACGCTCGTTGCGATGCTGGAAAAAGGAGTGACGCCAGTCATTCCTGAAAAAGGAAGTGTCGGCGCCAGTGGTGATCTCGCGCCGCTCGCACATCTGGCGCTCGCAGCGATCGGCGAAGGAGAAGTTTTTTATAAAGGCGAACGAATGCCGGCAGCGGGCGCTTTCGAGCATGCCGGCATTCCGGCGTTGCAACTGGAAGTGAAGGAAGGCCTCGCTCTTCTCAATGGCACGCAGGCGATGGGCGCAGTTGGGTCTCTCGCGCTTGGTCGCGCAGAGAAACTCGTTCGACTTGCCGATGTGGCAGGGGCGATGACATTGGAAGCGTTGAAAGGCACGCCCGTCGCATTTGACGAACGCATTCATGCCGCGCGTCCGCACCCGGGCCAGCTCGCGGTTGCGGCACACTTAAGAGAGTTATTAGCGGAAAGTGAGATTCGAAAATCGCATCTCGACAACGATCCGCGCGTGCAGGACGCTTACAGTTTGCGTTGTATGCCGCAGGTGCACGGAGCGATTCGCACTGCGTTGAATCATGCCGTACAAGTGGTCGAGATTGAGAGTGGCAGTGCGACGGATAATCCGCTCGTCTTCTCCGAAACGGGCGAAGTTTTGTCCGGCGGAAACTTTCATGGTGCGCCGCTCGCACTCGTTTTTGACTATGTCGCAATCGCTTTGACAGACTTGATGAGTATCACGGAACGACGCATCGACAGGCTGGTGAATCCCGATTCAAACGAGGGATTGCCGCCGTTTTTGACGCCGCAGCCAGGCATCTCGTCGGGTTTCATGATGCTGCAAGTCTCTGCAGTCGCGCTTTTGAACGAGGCGAAAGTGCTGGCGCATCCGGCAAGCATCGACAACGTGCCGACTGACGGTGGTAAAGAAGATCACGTCTCGATGGGAATGACGGCGGCGACGAAGTTGCGCCAAATTGTCAGCCTTGCTGAGATGGCGACGGCGATCGAACTATTAACAGCGGCGCAGGCGTTGGAGTACCGGCCCCTCGCACCCGGACGCGGTGTGAAGCAGGCTTACGATATCGTCCGTAAACTGGTGCCGCCGCTGACGCAGGATCGATCTATGGCGAATGATATTGAGCGAATTCGAGAAGCGATCCTGGCTGGAGAATTTGCGGGGTGTTAGGTTAGAAGCTGGTTCACGCAAAGGCGCAAAGACAGCAAAGTTTGTTCAATCAACCTGGCGTCTTCGGTATCTTTGCGCCTTTGCGTGAAAAAACTCTGTGGAGGATTGTATGGCGAACGGAATGGACGACCGTCGAAAGGGTTTGGAAGAGGAATACTTTCATCGCAAGAACCAGGAAGCGATCGAGAAACTACGTGCCAAGATGAAGATTGCAGAGGAAGCAAAGGCCGCCGGGCTGTCTTCGATGAAATGCCCGCGGTGTGACGGCAGGTTGACGGAAAGCAAGTTTGAGGAAGTGCTCATCGATACTTGCGATAAGTGCGGTGGAGTTTGGCTCGACTCAGGTGAGCTTGAACAGTTGAATAAGAAAGATAACGGCGGTTGGTTCAGTCGCTACTGGTTCTCCGAAGGATGAGTCGATGGATCATCGCGTGATTCATGCTCCACGTGGGCCACAATTAAGCTGCAAGGGTTGGCATCAGGAAGCGGCTCTGCGTTGCCTGATGAATAATCTCGATCCCGACGTTGCGGAACGTCCCGATGAACTGATCGTCTACGGCGGCGCCGGTAAAGCGGCCCGCAGTTGGAAGGCGTTCGACGCGATCGTGCGTGAACTGCGCGCGCTTGAGAATGACGAGACGCTGCTGGTCCAGTCGGGGAAGCCTGTGGCAGTCTTTCAAACTCACGAGCACGCGCCACGCGTCTTGATCGCGAACTCAAACCTTGTGGGCGCGTGGGCCAACTGGGAACACTTTCACGAGCTTGAACGTCGCGGTCTCATGATGTACGGCCAGATGACTGCCGGCAGTTGGATCTACATCGGAACACAAGGAATTGTTCAGGGAACGTTCGAGACATTCGCCGCGATGGCCGACAGGCAATTCGGCGGCGATCTTTCCGGGAAGCTCGTCGTCTCGGGCGGTATGGGTGGAATGGGAGGCGCTCAACCGTTGGCAGCGACGTTAAATGGCGCTGTATTTCTCGGCGTTGACGTCGATCCGGTTCGTATCGAACGACGTGTTCGCACCGGCTATTGCGATCGCATCGCCATGACGCTCGACGAAGCACTCAACATCGTAGAAGACGCGTGCGATCAGAAGCGTGCCGTTTCTGTTGGACTCGTCGGCAATTGCGCGGAGATCTTGCCGGAACTGGTCCGACGTGGCGTTCATGTCGACGCAGTTACAGATCAAACAAGCGCTCACGATCCTCTGAATGGTTACGTGCCCGCCGGAATGTCGCTTGACGATGCTGCCGAGCTGCGTGCGAATGATCCGGCGGCGTACGTGAAGAAGTCCACTGCGTCGATGGCCCGACACGTCGAGGCGATGCTCGCGTTAAAGCGTGCGGGCGCGGTAGCGTTTGACTACGGCAACAACATTCGCAAGCAGGCGCTTGATGCGGGATGCAAGGACGCGTTCGAAATCCCTGGATTCGTTCCTGAATACATTCGCCCGCTCTTTTGCGAAGGCAAAGGACCGTTTCGCTGGGTCGCGTTGTCAGGCGATCCGGAGGACATACGCAAGACCGACGATCTCGCGCTCGAGATGTTTCCCGACGATCGCACGTTGAATCGCTGGCTGCGTCTCGCGCGTGATCGTGTGCACTTCCAGGGATTGCCGGCGCGAATCTGTTGGCTTGGTTATGGTGAACGGGCTGAGATGGGAGAGGCGATCAACGATCTTGTGAAGCGCGGTGATCTTAAAGCGCCGATTGCGATCGGGCGGGATCATCTCGATACAGGCTCGGTGGCGTCGCCGTTTCGTGAGACTGAAGCGATGAAGGACGGATCGGATGCGGTGGCTGATTGGCCCATCCTGAATGCGTTGCTCAACACGGCGAGCGGCGCGAGCTGGGTTTCGTTTCATCACGGCGGTGGAGTCGGGATTGGGTATTCACTGCATGCCGGTCAGGTGTCCGTTGCGGATGGGACTGATGAAGCAGCGAAGCGATTGAATCGTGTGTTAACCAACGATCCCGGGCTCGGTGTCGCGCGACATGTCGATGCTGGTTACGATGAAGCGTCGAAAACAGCGCGGGAAAAAAGCATTAACATTCCTCTACTCGACGGTTAAGTTGGACAGGATTACAGGATTTAACAAGATGTACAGGATGTATGCTTAATTTTGCCATCGACATCGCCCGTGAGGCGGGCAATCTGCTGGTCCAACGTCTCGGATCCGCGAAAGTTACCACCAAGGGCGACATCAATCTCGTCACCGAAGCCGACATCGCCGCTGAAAACCTCATCATCGAACGAATCCGTTCTTACTATCCACAACACGGCATTCTCGCGGAAGAATCTGGCGAAGCCGTTTTGGTCGGCGGCAAACGCAGCGAATGGAAGTGGATCATCGATCCGTTGGACGGTACGACAAACTACGCTCATGGTTATCCTTGCTTCTGCGTTTCGATCGCCTTGGAGCGATCGGGCGTGCTGGAAATCGGAGTTGTCTACGATCCGATGCGCAATGAGATGTTTGCTGCGGAACGTAACCGAGGTGCCACGTTAAATGACCGCCAGATCCGTGTTTCGTCAGTGGATGAACTAAGCCAGGCGATGTTGTGTACGGGGTTCCCGTACAACGTGCGTGAGCGTCCGGACTTCGCGCGTGGGTTCACGGTGTTCACGATGAATGCACAGGGGGTGAGACGTGACGGTTCAGCGGCGCTCGATCTGGCGTATGTGGCGTGTGGTCGTTTCGATGGATTCTGGGAAGACGGTCTAAGCCCATGGGACGTCGCTGCCGGCGCGCTATTGATCACCGAAGCCCGCGGAAGGATCACGAATTTTAAAGACGAACCCGTGGATATCTATAACGAGCAGGTTCTCGCCAGCAACGGACTCATACACGAAGCAATGATGCGCTTATTGGGCTAGAGATTTCACGCAAAGGCGCAACGAGGACGCAAAGCTTTGCGTCCTCGTTGCGCCTTTGCGTGAAACCTTTTTACAACGCCGACGCGATCACCTGCGCTAAGCGTTCGCTTTCACGCCGTGCGCACGCACGCGTTTCCTCGTTCGCACATTGTTCGGCGTGATACAGCGGATGATAGGTCACCACGACTTTCCCGGGTCTCGGAAAACGCCAGCCTCTGGGCCAAACACGATTCCCGCCCCTGATCGTTACCGGAAGTATCGGCACCCCTGCTTCCATCGCTAATCGCACAGCGCCCGCTTTGAATCGATCGAGATCGCCAGTCACTGTGCTCCGCGCGCCTTCAGGAAAAATCACCACTGCGCCTCCGTTACGCAACCACTGCAGCGAGCTCCGTATCGCAGCCGGATCGCTTCCTTCCAACGCGAGCGGCCACGCGCCAAACCATATCAGACATCTGCCGACAACCGGCCAGCGAAACGCAGCACTCCACGCGAGATAACGCGTCGGTCGCTTGATCGGAACCGAAAGCCAAAACGGATCAATATACGTCTGATGGTTCGCGGCGATAATCAGGCCGCCATTCTTGGGCACGTTCTCAATGCCTTTGAATTCGATCTTAAAGAACATGCGGCTCAACGCGCCGACGACCGGCCGGATCCTATCAAGCGCCCACTGCGGCAATGGCGAAAGATCCCGCGATGCTCGCGGATCCCCTCGTTTTGCTGATGCTGTGCCGTTGTTACTCATGTTTTAAGCGTCGAGGTCGACTATTTTACAACGGCCATTCCCTATCAATAAACTCCACATGAATTCTCGGAACGCCATCGACGCCCGTACTTCTCGATCTAATCGCCGCATGCGTCGTGATGCCGTGCTGCTCGCTCGTCACCCGAATGAAGCGTCCCTGCGGGATTTCCAGCGTGGTGAAAATCGTCGCGCCCTTCGTGCTGATATCCTCGGTGACTGTATGTTCACTCATCACCACTTCACCATTGATATCCACCAATTCAACTCGCATATCAACCGCGATGTTATGACGCGTGTGAGCGCGTTGATCCGTAATCGGGGTCAAAATATCCTCGGGTGGCGCCAGTGCCTGGAAAGCGGAAGTTGAGATGTCGTAACGCTTCCACGGTTCATTCTCAAAACTTGCCGGCGGCCGTTTCCCGATAAACGCAACGCCAACATCAAACAAAGTGCGCTTTTCAACGACAGAGGCTTTCATGTATCTCACGATCGCCCAGATTCGATATTGATCCTCAACATGATCAAACACCCGCAACTGTCTTGGCATCGGGATCGTCATATACAACAACCGGCCTTTCTCAGTGGGATGTTTGAGAGGAAAACCGGCGCCGAACGGAGTCACATTTGTGAGTCTCGTGATCTCGTTCCATTCAAAATCGGGCGTTTCGCGACCCTGAACTCGCACCGGTAGATGCAGGGCCAATCGCTCACGAATTCGTTTCCAATTCCGCTCTTCACTCATGGGAGCCGACTGAGGTGCAAAAACGGTCGGGAGTGGCTACACGAAGCTATTGATTCTATTGGAGTTTACGCCAGTTCCAGTGTTTGCCAAAAAGGCTGAAAAAGGCTAAAATACGGGCACTTTGATAGTGATGCTTCACCCGGTTTTCTTTCCCCGAAAAAGCGCCAAACTCAAGCTCGGTATCTCTTCATCGGGGCCAAACTGTGGGCGGATTGTACTGGAAAGGCTGTTAGATGGAAACAACTTCTGAACGCAATCATATAAACATCGAAGACGAGATGCGGCGTTCGTATCTCGACTACGCGATGTCGGTAATCATCGGTCGCGCGCTGCCGGATGTTCGCGATGGATTGAAGCCTGTGCACCGCCGCGTGTTGTGGGCCATGCACGAGCTCGGCAACACATACAACAAGGCGTACAAGAAGAGCGCTCGCATCGTCGGCGACGTCATCGGTAAATATCACCCGCACGGCGACATGCCGGTTTACGACACGATTGTTCGTCTCGCGCAGGATTTTTCGATGCGTTATCCGCTGATCGACGGCCAGGGAAACTTCGGCTCAGTTGACGGCGACGCAGCCGCGGCGATGCGTTACACAGAGATCCGCATGGCGCGTTTGACGAATGAAGTTCTTGCCGATATCGAAAAAGAGACCGTTGTATTTCAACCAAACTACGACGAGTCGCTGAGTGAACCGACAGTCTTACCGACTCGGCTTCCGAATTTGCTTATCAACGGCTCTGACGGTATCGCGGTCGGAATGGCGACGAAGATTCCGCCGCACAACCTCACTGAAATCGTCGACGCAACGCTTGCGTTACTGAAAGATCCCGAAGTCACTGTCCAGGATCTCACGAAGATCGTGACTGGTCCCGATTTTCCGACCGGCGGATTCATCTATGGTCGCGACGAGATCAAAAAAGCTTACGAAGAAGGTCGCGGCGTTTTGCAATTGCGCGCGCGTGCGGGTATCGATCGTATCGGTCGTGGCGCGCAGGAACGTGATGCGATCGTCATCACCGAAATCCCCTTTCAGGTCAACAAGGCGCGTTTGCTCGAGCGCATTGCCGAACTGATCAACGAGAAGAAGGTCGAGGGCGTTTCAGATCTACGCGATGAATCGGATCGGACCGGCATGCGCATCGTTGTCGAGCTCAAACGCGATGCAGTGCCGCAAGTTGTGCTCAACAAGCTCTACAAGTTGACTCCGATGCAGTCGTCGTTTGGCGTCATCAATCTCGCGATCGTTAACGGGCAGCCGCGAGTTCTGAATCTCAAGGAGATGCTCGAGGCGTTCATCGAGTTTCGACGTGAGGTGGTGCGCAAGCGCACGGAGTACGAGCTTCGCAAGGCAAGAGCGCGCGCACACATTCTCGAAGGACTCACGAAAGCCATCGACGCTCTCGATGCGATCATCTTCCTTATTCGTAATTCGCGTTCAGTTGACGAAGCGCGTCTGTGGCTGCAAGGCAACTTAACTACTACGAGTGAGATTAAGACGTGGAAGGGCCTGGCGGCAGACGTTCAGATCAAGACGCATCTCGCGAAACTGCAGAAGACGATGTCGGGTCTTGCGTTTTCCGAAATTCAGGCGCAGGCGATTCTCGACCTGCAACTGCGACGACTCTCCGCACTCGAACGCCAGAAGATCACTGACGAGTACGAGCAGGTCATCAAGCTCATTGCAGAGCTCGAAGAGATCCTCGGAAACGAGCGCTCACTGCGACGCGTGATTGCGAAAGAGCTGGAAGAAGTCAAGAAAGACTTTGGTGACGAACGTCGCACGGAGATTGTCGACGAGGGCGTTGAGCTTTCAATCGAAGATCTCATCGCCGATGAAGACGTCGCGATCACTGTCACAAACAGCGGTTACATCAAACGAACGCCGATCACCACTTACTCGCGTCAGGGACGCGGCGGTAAAGGTCGTTTCGGCGCCGCAGCGAAGAATGGCGACTTCGTCGAGCATCTCTTTATCGCCTCGACGCACGCTTACCTGATGATCTTCACCGACGACGGCATGGTCTATAAGATAAAAGTTCACGAAGTGCCTGATGCTGCTGCTTCAGCACGCGGCAAGGCAGTCGTGAATCTCATCAACATACCGTCCGATCGCAAGCTGGCCGGCGTTGTTCCGGTGCGTGAGTTTGCCGAAGGCCGTTACGTCGTGATGGTCACGCGCAAAGGCGTGATCAAGAAGACGTCACTAGCGGACTTCCAGAACATTCGCACCAACGGCATCATCGCGATCAACGTTGACGAAGGCGACCAGTTGCTCGACGTGATTCTGACGGATGGTACGAAGCGCATCTTCATTGCCACGCATAACGGTCTCGCGATTCGTTTCGACGAGAAGAATGCGCGGCCGATGGGTAGGGCGACTCGAGGAACACGTGGAATTGAGTTGCGCCAGGATGACTATGTGGTGTCAGTTTGCGCTGTATCATCTGAGGATACGGAGCGAATGTTGTCGGTCTCTGAGCAGGGTTATGGAAAGCAGACTCCGATTACCACTTACCGGTTGCAATCGCGTGGTGGTAAAGGCGTCATTAATATGAAGACGACTGACAAGACCGGCAAGGTGGTCGCGGTGTTCCCGGTTGAAGATGAGTCAGAGATCATGATCATCACGCAACAAGGCAAACTGATCCGTCTCGAAGCCGCCGACATCCGGAAAACCGGTCGCAGCGCACAAGGTGTGCGTCTGATCAAGACCGACGCCGGTGACAAAGTCACCAGCGCCTCGCTCGTAGAAGCCGCTGCTGAGGAAGAAACCGAGGAAACAACGGGTTAATCCGCGGATTGACGCGGATCAACCCACTCCTCGCCGTTTTCGTACACTTCCTTCTTCCAGATGGGAACGGTGCGTTTGAGCTCTTTGATGGCCCACTCACAGGCCTCGAAGGCTGCTTTGCGATGTGGCGCGCTGGCGGCGATGACGACGCTTGTTTCGCCGATCTCGAGACGTCCGGTGCGATGCACGATGCCGAGGTGGGCGATTTCGAATTGTTTGTGAGCTTCTGCGCCCAGTCGCTCCATTTCACTCAACGCCATTGAGTCGTACGCTTCGTAAACGAGATAAAGCGTTCGCTTGCCTTTGGTCCACTCGCGCGCGTAGCCATCGAGCGTGACTGTGGCGCCACATTCCGGAAGCACGACACGCCTTGCCACCTGGCCCACGTCGATCGGCTCTGTGGTTAGCTCAAAGAAATCGTTCGGACAGCGATAGTCACAACTCCCACCACTTACCGGTGGAAACACCGCCAGTTCGTCATTCTCTTTCAGTAACGTATCCGGTGTGGCGTATTCCTGATTCACTGCAAACAATAGAGAGCGCCCAAAACGTTCGAGCGGCGCGAACCTCGCGATCAGATTCTGAAATGCACTGGAGACCGTCGCCGGAGCATCGAGTGAAAGATCGAGCTGATTAGCGTTAACCACATCTCGCGCCGCGCCGAAGAACAGAACGCGAATACTGACTTGCGGCGGAGGAATGGTGGTCATTCGATCTCGATCCTCCGTCCGCTGTGTCCATTGCTCTTTGCCAGTTCGTGCACGCGTGCTCGTTCCTCGTAACCCGTCACGGCAATACTCAACATCCCACGCAAACGTTCCAGACGTTCTGAAGTTGAACGAAGCTCGAGCAACTCCTGTTTGACTTCGGCGTCGATCTCCATCGCGGCCGCGACGAGAAACGATAGTCGCTGCGGCTCAGTGTCTGAGATGTCGGGCAAGGTTGCGCGTTCGTCGTTGATGGTGCGCACAGCCTGCGCGATGCGTGTGAATGTTTCAGCGACGTCTCTGGCGGGAGAAGCGAGTAGCTCTTCGTCTTCGTCGTCATCTTCAAAGTAACTGACCTGGGCCACGAGATACTGATCGCCGCGTTCGATGTACGACTCGATGCGATATCTGATCACGCCCAACGTCAGGATGTTCGAACGTCCATCGGGGAACGTTTGTGTCTCGGTGACTTCGGCGACGCAGCCTACGTGACCTGCGGGTGGAACTTCGGTGGTTGCGATGGTCGGATCGAAGTAAGCAAGTCCGAACAGATTGTTTGAGATACGAATGTCGTTGAGCATTTGCCGGTAGCGTGGTTCGAAGATGTGCAGCGGCAAAGGCACACCGGGAAACAAGACCACCGGAAGAGGAAAGAGTGGAAGCTCGCGCACTCCACGCACTTTGTCACTGGCTTCGCTCATTGTTGCGGGCGATTATGGCAGACGGGAAAAATGGACGCCACCTTGGAGTGCGCCAACTTGTTGGCGCTTTACTATTTTTACCAAAGCGGTAACAAGTTACCGCACTCCAAAAAATGCGGCCCCCGCGTTCGTGTTGGGCAACGGCAGCGGGGGCCATCGAGCACACCGTCCGATGAAGAGGGTTTCACCTACGGTGCTTGTACGGACGCCAAAGGGAGTGGACGTCCGAATCTTTTGTCAAAGAATGTG
>DASYPN010000065.1:0-3992 GCA_036006625.1 Pyrinomonadaceae bacterium
ATGGCCGGTGGAATTGACTGCTGAGCAGGACCATCGCAGGATTTTGGACTTGATGGGTATTGATTCACTCAGACCGGGCGTCAATGGTAACGATCCCCACGCGTCAAACGCTGCGAACTACGATGAAGCAAAAGCGAACCCGTACCCGGAACTGCCCAATCCGTTGTTGCTGAAAAGTGGGAAACGAGTAACGACGGCGAAGGTGTGGTGGCAGCAACGGCGGCCGGACATCATCGCAAGCTTCGATCGTGAAATTTACGGCAGAGTACCTAACAACGTGCCGCGAGTTGAATGGGAAGTGATCGAGACAAAGCAGGAAGTGAAGTACGAGATTCCCGTCGTCTCGAAGAAGATAGTGGGCCATGTTAACAACTCCGCTTATCCGCTCGTCAATGTAGACATTCAGTTATCATTAACAACTCCGGCGAGGGCGACGGGGTCTGTTCCTGTGATCATGGAACTGAGTTTCGTGTTTCCACCTGGATTTCGTCCGCCGGCAACGCAGACGCCCGCCGATCCGCCATGGCAACAGCAGGTGCTGAGCCGAGGTTGGGGATACGCGAGTCTGATTCCAACCAGTGCTCAGGCAGACAACGGTGCTGGTCTAACCCTGGGAATTATCGGGTTGAGCCGAAAAGGTCAGCCGCGCGGGGTCGACGAATGGGGCGCACTGCGCGCGTGGGCGTGGGGCGCGAGTCGTGCGCTCGATTATTTTGAGAGTGACAAAGCTGTCGATGCGAAACGTGTCGGTCTCGAAGGCCATTCGCGCTACGGGAAGGCCGTTCTCGTCGCAATGGCGTATGATCAGCGCTTCGCGATCGCGTACGTGAGTTCATCGGGCGCAGCCGGCGCGAAACTTCATCGGCGTAACTGGGGCGAGCTCGTCGAGAACATTGCTTCGTCTGGCGAGTATCATTGGATGGCTGGCAACTATCTCAAGTATGCGGGGCCGCTCAACTGGAACGACCTGCCTGTTGATTCACATGAATTGATCGCATTGTGCGCGCCGCGTCCGGTGTTCATTGGCGCGGGCGACGTGGGCGATGGTTGGGTCGACGCGAAGGGAATGTTTCTCGCGGCTGTCGCTGCCGGCCCGGTGTATAAACTGTTAGGTAAAAAAGATCTCGGTACGAGTGAGTTTCCTGCGATCGAAACTGCATGGATTGACGGCGACATTGCTTTCCGTCAGCATCGCGGCGGCCATGTCACAGGACCAAACTGGCCGACGTTCTTAGACTTCGCAAGCCGTTACTTTGAGCCGCAAAAGAGCACAGAAAAGAGGGCGACATGGTAAGTAATAATTTTCAACCGAAACCGGAACACAAGTTCACTTTTGGTCTATGGACCGTCGGCAACCGCGGGCGCGATCCGTTTGGCGATGCAACGCGCGCGACTCTGAGTCCGGTAACGATCGTAAAGCGTCTGCATGAGCTTGGTGCTTATGGCGTGAATCTGCACGACAACGATCTGATTCCGATCGATGCGTCGCCTGCGGAACGTGATCGTATCGTGCGTGAGTTCAAGCAGGCACTCGACGATACGGGCATGAAGGTGCCGATGGCGACGACGAATCTGTTTTACGATCCGGTTTTCAAAGATGGTGCGTTTACGTCGAGCGATCCGCGTGTGCGAATGTATGCGTTACAGAAGACAATGCGCTCGATGGACCTCGGCGCCGAGCTCGGGGCGCACATTTATGTTTTCTGGGGTGGACGCGAAGGTGCGGAAGTCGATGCTGCAAAAGATCCGCGCGAGGCGCTGAAGTGGAATCGCGAGGCGCTCAACTTCCTTTGCGAGTATTCGATCGATCAGGGTTACGACTACCGTTTCGCTTTAGAAGCAAAACCGAATGAGCCCCGTGGTGATATTTATCTGCCGACAACCGGAGCGATGCTCGGTTTCATCGCGACACTCGAACATCCGGACATGGTGGGTGTTAATCCCGAGGTTGGTCACGAACAGATGTCCGGACTCAACTTCTATCACGTCGTGGCGCAGGCAATTGAAGCGGGCAAGCTTTATCACATCGATCTCAACGATCAAAAGGGACCGCGCTTCGATCAGGATCTGAGATTTGGATCGGAGTCGATCAAGAATCTGTTCTTCCTCGTACGCTTGTTGGAGGACGCTTACGATGGCCCACGTCACTTCGATGCGCACTCTTATCGCAGTGAAAACGAGGAGGGTGTTTGGGCATTTGCGGCCGGGTGCATGAGGAATTATTTGATCCTGAAGGAGAAGGCGCGGCAGTTTGATGAAGACCAGGAGATCAAGGGGTTGCTCGCGGACATAAGTAATGGTGGCGGCGAGTCGATTGGCAGCTACAGCACCGAGAATGCGAAGCGCGTGAAGGAATTTCCGCTCGATCGCGCCGAGTTAGCGCGCAAGTCTCTGCCGTATGAACGCCTGGACCAGCTGACGGTTGATATACTGCTTGGTGTTCGTGGATGAGGGCAGTAGTGGACAGGATTTTCGAGATGAACAGGATTCACAAGATTAAATCCTGTAAATCATGCAAATCTTATAAATCCTGTCTACTTTTACTGCTAGCCTTCACGCTGCTCGTAGTAATCTCGGCACCGCATCAACACGCATCGACGCAATCGATCCCTCCTTACAAAAATCCCAACCTCCCGATCGACGTACGCGTCAACGATCTCGTCTCGCGGATGACGCTGGAAGAAAAAGTCCATCAAATGCAGAACGGCGCTCCCGGAATCGAGCGTCTCGGTATTCCTGCATACGACTGGTGGAACGAAGGCCTGCACGGTGTCGCGCGCGCCGGTTACGCCACCGTCTTCCCACAGGCGATCGGTCTCGCCGCAACGTGGGACACGAAGTTGATGCACGACGTCGCCGACGTTATCTCAACCGAAGCGCGCGCAAAGTATCACGAGGCTATACGCAACAATCAACACGGCCGATATCAGGGACTCACTTTCTGGAGTCCGAACATCAACATCTTTCGCGATCCGCGCTGGGGACGCGGTCAGGAGACGTACGGCGAAGATCCGTACCTGACCGCAAGACTTGGTGTTGAGTTCGTCAAGGGACTACAAGGTAATGACCCGCGCTACTTCAAAGTGATCGCGACGCCGAAGCATTACGCGGTGCACAGTGGACCGGAACCTGAGCGTCACGGTTTCGACGCCAAAGCTTACGAACGAGATCTGCGCGAGACGTATCTGCCCGCGTTTCACGACACGATCGTAGAAGCCAAAGCGTACTCGGTTATGTGTGCATACAACCGCACGAATGGCGAACCGTGCTGCATAAACAAGAAGTTGATGGTCGACATCCTGCGCGGCGAGTGGGGCTTCGATGGCTACGTCGTCTCTGATTGCGGTGCGGTTTATGACATTTGGCATGGTCATAAGTTCGTTCAGACTGAAGCTGACGCATCGGCCCTTGCCGTCAAAGCGGGAACTGATCTGACGTGCGGTACCGAGTATGCGTCATTGGTCCAGGCAGTAAAGAATGGTCTCATCACTGAAGCTGAGATTGATACGTCGCTTAAGCGTTTGATGACTGCACGATTCCGTCTCGGCATGTTCGATCCACCCGAGATGGTTCCGTACGCGCGCATTCCGTTTTCGCAGAACGATACTCCTGCGCATCACGAACTCGCGCTGAAGACTGCGCGTGAGTCGATAGTGTTGTTGAAGAACGCGAATCGCACCCTTCCGTTGAAGAAAGATCTGAAGAGCATTGCCGTGATCGGGCCAAACGCGGATGCGCCCGAAGTGTTGTGGGGAAACTATTACGGTTACCCGTCACGCCTAATCACGCCACTCGCCGGTATCAGGAACGCAGTCTCGCCGAATACGAAAGTCACTTACGCGCTCGGGTCCACCCTTGCAGGCGAATCGGTGGTGACCGTGCCGTCTTCTGTGTTGTCGGTCAATGGAAAACCCGGACTCAAAGCAGAATATTTCAACAATCAGGAACTGCGTGGTGAGCCGTCGACTGTACGAACAGACGAGCGCATCGAT
>DASYPN010000066.1:0-18106 GCA_036006625.1 Pyrinomonadaceae bacterium
AGGATCGCAATCGAAAACTATGGAGGTAGGGCGGTCGATCGTCGGCACCTTGTGGAGAAACGGATGGATTTCCAGCGTCGCAAGGTTTGCGAGCCACACGAGCGTGGCCAGACGATCAATTACAATATAACGAATATCAGGACCGTTGCTCTCACGACGGGGCACAGGAAACGTCTTGACCCACTCAGGCGTGAATGCCGGTGCATTCTTTTCATAAAAGAACTCACCGAACACCCCATCGGGAAATCGCTTGAGCGTGACCGGCCGATTCTTCAGATGCGGTAGCAGATACTCTGAAATGCGAATGTAATAATCGATAACTTCACCTTTCCTGAGGTGACCTGCGGGATAGAGTATCTTATCCAGATTTGTTAGCTCGATTGCGTGGCCGTCAACTCTAAGTCGTGCGCTCTTAGCAGGCATTGTCTTTCTCTGCCAATCTAGGCCGTCATCCCTCGCTCTCGCCAAAGCATCCGGCCTTCCGGGAGCTCTGTCAGCTTTACTTTTCTAGCTTCGTTAGGATGAAGGCGATGAGAAATCCGACAACTGTAAGCAGACCTGCGAAATTGTGAGCTTCCTCGAAAGCTTCGGGAATCATCGTGTCTGCGAGCATGGCGAGGATTGCGCCCGCAGCCACGGCCATCGTGGCGGCAATTGTCTCCGCCGAGAAATGACTGAAGAGAGCATACCCCGCGAGCGCCGCGATGCCTGATATGACGGCTATGCCCGTCCAAACTCCGAACACATAGCTGGCCGGGCGATGCGCCTTTTTCATTCCCGCCGAACTAGACAGCCCCTCCGGCAGGTTGGAAAGAAAGATAGCGGTCACCGCGACGCTGCTGACAGCGCCCCCTTTAATCATGCTAACGCCAATCACGATTGACTCTGGAATACCATCCAACAGAGCGCCCACCGCGATTGCAGACCGCTCCCACTGTTCTCACTTTCAGAGGGTTGTTGCTGGCCGGAACGCTTACGATGCTTAGCCCCTTGATGCGCCAAATACCAGTTAGCTGCGGTGTATATTGCCGACCCGCCGATGAACCCGACCGCCGTCGAGTCGAAACCTCCTCGCTTGTAAGCTTCATCCATCAGGTCGAACGAGAGCGCGGAAATCAGCACGCCCCCACCAAACGCCATGATGGCCGCGATCACGCGTTGCGGCACGCGCGCGAGATAGCCGGCCGCAGCACCCATCAGCAATGCGGAACCGGCTAACAGTCCCCAGAAACCAGCCTGTAACCAGATCGGGAACATCACGTTTGCCTTGGAGAGATCATAACCGCTAGCGCGTGAATCCAGCCTGCCATAACCAAACTCTTAAGATTGATTTTATCACTCGAATGGAGACGCGCTATCGCGCGGGTAGTATTACGTGGAAATATGGGCCTGCGAAGCCCGCTCATCTCTCCGCCATCTGATTAATTGACAGACCTACCGATATGAAAAACATAGCCACGCTTCAACCGCCTGCTCACGCTGTTCTGTTTGTTGCTTTTTGCGCTATTTGGCCGCAACGTTTAGTTGCCAACCGCCATTTGCTGCAATTACATCGGGCTGATTCAGACAGGCCAGGGCGGCTATGTTCCAGCTTCGGATGCTATCGCCTCAGGTTCGTACGACTGGAATCCTGAGAAGGCGGCGCACAAGCTACGACCAATCATCGAGGGCGCATGGTTTTCCGTCTTGCTTATGCCATCCCCAGTTATTTTTGATCCATACTTGCCTCTTCTGATCTCGTCTTAGCAATAATCCGCGATTTCTTTCTTGTATGAGAACTCGCAAGAAGGACCTAAATCATGTCGTATACCTGAGGATCAGATGAGTATTCTAACTCGTGAATCGCCGCGTCGTGGATTTCCATTCCGTAAAAGGACATCTCATCGTTACTAAATTCGAGAACTGTACCTGTAGGCGCATTCAGTCGAATTAACTCCTTTCGTATAAGCTCTAAACCGCGGTGCTGATCAAACAAGTCGATATAAATGCCGCAATACGGAATTTCATGGTGGCAAGTCGCTGATCGGTGAAGACCGCACGAACCGGTTACCTCGCCAAACCCGCTAGACGCCATCGATTGCTCGATCGCATTCTCGTACTTAGCTATTAGCTCGCGAATTGTGAGCGATTCAGGGATCTTAATGAATACGGATACAGTTTCTTCGGTTTCCTCAAATGGTAACATCTAAATTTCCTCGTCCTGACAAATAAGTGTCCGAAGTGTCCGAATCTGTATTCCCGGATGTTTTCTCCGACACCTCGGACACTTGTTTTGTATTAGGCAACGAATTCTTGACGCGCAACCCGCGCCAGCCGCGCTGCGCTTTTCCCGTCTGATCGGGAATATCATTTCGCACCGTAAACCCGTGCTCGCGAACAACAACGTCGCGAATCTCATGTCCGAATTTGTTCCGTGTCAGGGCCACCCAGCCCCGCTGATTACAGTATTCGACATAGAAAGCGAAACAATCATCAATGGTCAGTTGACAGCCGTCGCACTTCTCCAGCTTCTCGCGCACAAACCACTGGTGGCTGTCGGACTCAAGTAACAAGTTATCCACCAAGGCTTGTTGCGCCCTCGTAAGGTGTATCTGCCAGCCGTCCAGGCGCAGCTTATCGAGACCTTCAAGCATCCAGTTCAGCACGCCCGATGCTTCATTCTTGAAGATCAGCTGATCCAGGTCCGCAATTACATGCTTCGGCTTCTCCTTGTGGTAGTCAACGATGATTAGTCGCCGCCGCCAGGCATCTGTATCGCCTTCGAGGCGGACCGTAAGCCGCGAGTTACACGTCACTATGACGTTGAATCGGCCTCTTATAGACGGTGACTCATTTGAGTTTTTGAATTCAACCGTCATCTGATCGTGGCCAGTTAGAGACTTCAAAACTGAAGCCCCGCGTTGATTCAAAAATTTTTCCGGCACGTCGGCACCATACAGAAGCGTCTTGCCGAGAAAGCGGCTTAGCTCAAACCGCTCAACCAGAAGACTTGGACGCAACGAGGCGATATTGCTGTGTCCTATGATACCTGTGAGCACATTGACGAACGTTCCCTTTCCGCCACCGGGCGTTCCTGTCAGAATCACGATCTTCTGCGCGAGATTTTCTCCAGTGAGCGCGAGACCGCAGATCCGCTGAAGCAGAGCCAGATCGTCGGCAGCAAGCGCTGGCTTCATTAGAAGTTCAAGAAAAGTCGGGCACTTCGCTGCTTGATCAAACGGTACCGCTAGCTTGTTTCGGCGACGGTAGGATGGATTGAAGGGCAATAGAGTCTTATCGTGCAGACGTAGCATGCCATTGCCGACTGGGATGAACTCAGTCAAATCGGTTTTGAAGAAATTGTCTGGCACTTCGAGGAGCCCGCGGGCCTTGCTGACTACGCCTGATAATCTTGCTGAGTTGCGCAACCGAAACGCTAACAACTGAGTTTCGCAATCATCACTTTTGCATTCGCGTGCGCATTCCAGTAGCAAACGACTCAGCTTTTTTAGCAACGCCGACTCGCGCTGGACAATGTAAATGCCCTCAGTCGGCGAATACGTGAAGAACCTATTCTCGGTTGCTATAAACACCGTAGGCGTCTCGGGATTGCCTTTCTGGCTGAGTGTCGCGGCGAGAAAATCTTCTCCGATATCACGAGCGAACACGATTCCATTCTTATCGGTCTGTTCGAGAATTGCATCGCCGAATTCAGCCGGTAGGGCTGGAAATCTCTCTGCGAACCATCGCGACGGCAGAAGCGAATCCCTTGGTCTCTGTGCGCGCGCAGCCTGCTGTCGTGCGTTTTGCAAGCGTCGCTGCTCGATGCGGTTCAACTGAACGTCAATTAGCTTTGGTCGTGCGATCATGCAGCAATCGGCTCTCTCCGAATCATCAACGGAAACGGTCGCCTGTCGCCAGTGTGTCTGTATATCCACAATCGTTCAATGAGCCCTCGCAAATCTCGTTGCGGAACTATAAGACCGCGCCTCGACAGCTTCGGATCAAGATCAATTCGCCAAACCTTGTTCGCGCAGATGCAATCTTCACTCCATCGGAACTGGCAACACTCGCAGCTGGCACATACGCATGGCAGACGGTTGTAAGAAAAAAAGCCGGGCACTTGAACAAGCCGATCTCCAAATCGTTCTGCGCATTCAGCCGAGGCGAAGACGTTGACGATGTCCGTCGGGGAGGGCCTGATGCCCAGGCATTCGACTTGCGCGAGATCGAGGTCCCAATGTTTTTCGAGGGTCGTCACCGTGGACGTATAGAGCGGCAACGACTCGATCAGAACTGAGTAGACTGCCGCCACGACCATCGCGTGTTGCGCGTCAGGTTCGCCCATTTGTTTACTTTCGCCCTCTGTCGCTCATCAGTACACGGGCTGGCTTGTCTCCCGAGAGTGACGGTCAGCCTCCACGCCGTCTCCACTCCGCGTCAACTCCGAAGGCGGGTCTGTGCCGCCAGTACAAGTGTGTCAATCACCGCTGTTTATGATAAGAACCACTGTGGCTCGTGCAAGACAGCCAACGTCGCATAAAACAGCAGACAATTAACGAGAATCCGATTTATTTCATGTGCTACTAAAACAGCGCCGGAGGTACCCAGTGACACAAGAACAAGACTTGCAGCCATACCGAATACAGATAAGCAAAGCAGGTAGCGTTTTACTCGATGAAGCTGTTGACGGTTTCTTTGTACTTCCAAGCGGGTCTAAAAAGAGAGCGCTGATCTGCTCATATAACTACTCAAAGATACGCCTGCTGCTGACTCGTTCGGTTTTTCAAGCCATAACAACTCGTGAAGCGGCAGCCGCAAAAGGAGTCGGATTTGACGAACTTTCCAAGGATTGTTGGAAAGCAATTGAGCAGTCCCCTGATGTGGCGCTTGCTTCTGCAGCTATGAATCTGAAGATATTGGGATCTGTCGAACGAATGACTGAGGTCTGTCAGTGGGTAGAGCGAATTATGAAATTCATTGAACCAAGTGCTATCGCTCAATCTATGGAGACTGGATACAACATCTTCACTTCGTTAGCTACAGACAACTTAATGGAAGAATTTCGAGTTTTGGAGGGCGTTCCGCCCCGCAATGCCAAGCAGCGACAAGCGTTCGTAATGAAATTGGCTCGCGAAATTGCGAGCAATCTCGCGCGAATTGCGCGTCCCGGTCGCAGACCTGGAAGTAAATCGCAAGCGAATAGGTTTACCTATGAGAAGTTAGAGAGCGCTGTAATAGAGCTAGGAACCGATACGATCCCCAAACAAGCAGAGGTTGCTCGACGAATGGGATACAAGGGAGCCAATGCAGATGATCAACTCCGAGTTGACTTGAGGCGACGGAGAGAGGAACTTAACGCGCGCGGATACCAAGATCATCGATGGAAGAAGCTATGTAAGCACATTCTCGACAGACACTATAAATAATCGGATCCTCATTCTTAGTCTGCTTTTCTATGCCACCATCGAATTCATTTATGGGTATCCAATATGGCATTTGACGGGCAAGAACTGGGGCAATCACGGAGCCTGCGCACTGATCGGGGAGCTAATAACGAACAGTTTCTTATAATTTTAGATCATCGTATAACGGAAATAGCCCGCAGCGTAATTGAGGCGACTCTCAATAGTGTCGCCTCTTTCGAAAATGATTCGTCGCTTGAGCTTCGCCGTCAACTCTCCCTGATCAAAGCGAAAGAGTACATTTCTGTGCGAGAGGCATCCCTGCTTCTCTCATGTTCGGACAGTCATGTCCGAAAGCTCATAAGAATGGCTCGAACGCGAAAAACTTCAAACCCAATTCCCTTCGTCGATCTGCACGGAGTTACCGTTTTACCGTTGGAGGCCTTACTTAGTTGGGCGAACCCTACTTCGCCTGCGGAAGGCCTGCGATAAGCCTCAAAGGTTGATGTGTATGATACACTCCGGCGACTTCTCTAGCCGCTTTCTACCTGAAAAGGAGGAAGCGACATGATCAGAAAGAGAGGGCGTAAGGGCTTCTGCTCCGCTGAATTCATGATTGATAGTCACCTCTATCGATTTACGTTCAACGGCAAAAATGGAATGCCCTTAATAACGTCTAAAACGAAAGCCAGAGCATACGAAAACGATCTGAGAAGGCAGGTTGTTTCGGGATTACTCCTAAAGGAATCGGACCTAAAGAACTTTGCAAAATTCTTCAACGAGATTTACATGGACTATTCCCGAAAGCACAAGGTGCCACTCTCCACACAATTTGACAGTTATTATGGCAGATCGCTTGTGGCTGAATTCGGCGACCGAACGCTAACGCAAATTTCTCCGCGCATGATCGAGGATTACTTAGTTCGGCTGCTCGCAACGAAGACGCAGTACGACACTCCTTACTCTCCGGTCACTGTGCGGCGGCATTTCAACATGCTGAATCAGGTTTTCAACATGGCAATTCGGGAGCGAATTACTAACGATAATCCATGTCGGTTAGTAAGTCGGACCGTTCTGAAGAAACTACCAACGTGGCAGAGCCGCGATCGATGGTTGAATAAGTACGAGCCAGATGAAGAAGAAAGACTCTTCGGCGCGTTTACTGATTATAGCGATCATCTTCCGGCTTTCTGTCGAATTGTGCTTAACACCGGGATAAGGCCACCGAAGGAAGTGCTCTCGATAAAGTGGGACCACGTAAATCTTTCCACTGAACCGAGGTACTGCCAAATCGATCATACGGACGTCCTGATGCCACCATATTCAGTTGTCGTGGCAAAGGGCAAGGATGGTAGAGCTCGCGTACTGCCTTTGAACGCAGTGTCCTACCGTGCGTTTAGTCAGCTTGTGTCACACTGTTCGTGCGGGGACTGGCTATTCAGAAACGTACGGGACGAACCGCTTCATTCGGTCAAAAGAGGCTTCTCCGGCGCTTGTTCGCGGGCTAATATTGCTAATCTTCGACCTTATGATTTGCGGCATACGTTTGCGACGCGGCTACTGGAGCGTGGCGTCCATCATTACGTCATCTCGGCACTAATGGGACACGCGGTTTCCGCCAGCTTCGGGTCTCGAATGACGCCTGGTTACGCACACGTTAGTTGGGACGCGATGGTAAGTGCTGTTCAGTCTTTGGAACAGCCAGCGCCTTCGATTCAAAACGTCTTCAACCTCGATTCCGGCAAAATTCCGTCAAAATCAATTTTGGCGCAAAAAGTCGGATAAGCGGGAAAACGGTAAATTGTTGAAGGAAATAGCGATAGATATGGTAGGCACGAGCGGACTCGAACCGCTGACCCCTACCGTGTCAAGGTAGTGCTCTACCAACTGAGCTACGTGCCTAAAGAGGTGCAAACTCGCGCAAGATGTGAACATTTTGGCGAGACGGCGAAAGTAACAAACGCATGATCGAGTGTCAAGGAACTGCCCATGCGTAGTTTTCACTTTCGCTTGGTTGAAACGACTGCACGTTCGGATCGTTCCCATTCATCGTACAGTTCGGCTAACCTCTGTTGCGTGCCTTCGTAATCGTCATTAACCGCAACCAACTTTGTGATGTCGCGTGCGACTTCCGGCTTCGACATCTCGTCCGAGAGTTCCGACAGTCGCTTTTCCAATTCTTCGATGTCAGCTTCAATGACATCAGACCGTCGTGGTTTCTTGACGACTTTGATTCGTTTTGACGCGTCTGCTAACGCAGACGGTGCTGATTGCGCGCCGCGGCTGGCCTTGGATCTGCCCGGTTGCCGCCTGTGGGAAGTTGCGCTCCCTGGCAATCGGGCTTCTGACACGTTTGACTTTGCGGACTGTGCGGCCAACACAGCCGGCGGTTTTGACCCATTGACGCGCCCAGCTTTCCAATCGTGATACTCAGTGTAGTCGCCGTTGTAATGCTCGACGTTGCCCGCACCATCAAGTGCCAAAATCTGTGTCGCCACACGATCGAGAAAGAATCGATCGTGGCTGATTGTCACAATCGTTCCCTGATAAGCTTCGAGTGCTTCTTCCAGAGCTTCGCGCGACGGAATATCGAGATGGTTCGTCGGCTCGTCCAGCACAAGTACGTTCACACCCGAATAGATCAGTTTCGCCAGCGCGAGTCTTCCCTTCTCTCCGCCTGACAAATCGCGTACCTGTTTGTAAACATCGTCTCCGAAGAAAAGGAACTTGGCGAGAAATGAACGCAACTCGCCTGAGGTTGCTGTCGATGGCGCAGCCCGCCGCAACTCCATGATGATTTCGTTTCGCTCGTCGAGATCTTCGAGCTGTTGCGCGTAATAACCAATTTCGACCTTGCTGCCCCAACGCAATTCACCGGACAGCGACGGAATTCTTCCGAGGATCGTTTTCAGGAAAGTTGTCTTGCCGGAACCGTTCGGCCCAATGACTCCAAGACATTCGCCGCGCCGCAAAATCAGCGAAATGTCGCGCGCCAGGATGTTGTCGCCGTAACCAATCGACGCGTCCGTGACCGTCAAGACGTGCGTTCCGGCACGTTCAATGTCCTGCAAACGAAAGTCCCCGGAAGTCTGATCGGCGCGCACAGCATCGACGCGCTCTAATCTTTGCAGCATGGTGCGGCGGGACTTTGCTTGCTTTGTTTTTTGGCCGGCGAGGTTCTTGCGAATGAACTCTTCGGTCTTGGCGATTAGCCGTTGCTGGTTCTGGTATGCGCGCTGCTGAATTTCGCGCCGCTCTTCTCGCTCCACCAGATAGTGCGAGTAATTACCCTTGTAGGTTGTCGCTTGTCCATTTTCGACTTCAATAATTCGACCACACGCGCGATCGAGGAAGTATCGATCGTGCGAGATGATCACGAAGCTGCTTGTGTAGCTTCGCAGAAATTCTTCAAGCCACTCGACCGCGCTGACGTCTAAATGGTTCGTCGGCTCATCCAACAGCAAAACGTCAGGCTCAGATAGAAGCAAACACGCGAGACCGAGGCGGTTTTGCTGGCCGCCGGATAGCTTGTCCGTTTCTAACTGCCACGTGTCGCGATCAAAGCCGAGCCCATGGAGAATCGCCTCGGCCTTGGCTGAATATTCG
This sequence comes from Pyrinomonadaceae bacterium, assembly GCA_036006625.1. GTDB lineage: Bacteria > Acidobacteriota > Blastocatellia > Pyrinomonadales > Pyrinomonadaceae > PSRF01. Next base: position 8,991 of record DASYPN010000066.1, read on the forward strand.
AATCCACCTTCGCGTTCAAACTCGTGCTGGAGATCGCTGTAACGCTCCAAAACCTTTTCGAGATCGTTACCCGCGTGAGCCATGCGGTGCTCGAGCTCGTGCATTTCGTGTTCAATCTGTTGCAGCCGCCCGAACGCGCTCAGCGCGGACTCGTGAACTGTCGATCCCGTTTTGAAGTGAACGTGTTGGGCTAGAAGACCGAGCTTCAGCGCGCGGGCGCGCGCGACTTCACCGCGATCGGGTGTTTCATCACCGATTACGAGCCGAAAGATGGTCGTCTTGCCGGCGCCGTTGCGACCGACAAGCCCCACGTGTTCGCCCGGATTAATTTGCAGGCTCGCGCCACGCAGCACGTCCTGCGCGCCGTAGGATTTGTGAACGTCTGTGAGACGAAACAACATCTGGAGTGCTGCGGCTTGACGCAGCCTTTATTCATTTCAACGTAAGAAAGCGGCGTCAAGCCGCCGCACTCCAAAAACGAATGGCGCGGCCAAATGCACCGCGCCACTCTCAGTCGCGACGCACAAGTGCGTCGTCTAAACTCACAACAGTTTACTTCTTCGCGGGTGAAGCCGTCGCCGCTGGAGAAGCGGTTGCGCTCGGTGTCGGCGTGGCAGTCGCTGCCGCTGCCTTCGCCGGATCGTAGCCCGCCGGCCTTAGCCCGAGATTGCTTGGGTTGCTGAGAATGTCTGAGGCCAGGTTGTTCACGATCTTCGCTTCAGCCATCGCCGTTCGCAACAACGCTCCATCAAGAATCTGTTTGCGCTGATTCGTCAACTCAACAGTGATCTGCTGACGCACGCCCTGACTCTCAAGCGTCAGATTCTCAGTCTGCAAACGCTTCTCTTCCAATTTGAAGATGTACCACTTGTTGTTAAGCAATTTAGGTTCAGTGACACCGCCGACGGCCATCGAGCCCATGAACGTGTCAATCATCTCTTTCGGAAAACCGCCCTGTCGCATTTGGTCTTCACTCAAGAAACCAATGTCTCCACCCTTGAGAAGGCTCTGCGCATCTTCGCTTTGCGCTCTGGCCACGGTCGCAAAATCGGCCCCGCCTTTCAGTTGCGAGTAGAGTCCGTCGATCTTTGTCTTGGCCGCCACGTCGCCTTTCGCATCGTTCTGCGTGATTCCCTGTGGCGAGTTGTCATTCGGATCGACGACGATTACCGCCAGGCGTGCGCCGCGTTCATTCACGAACGAGCCTTTGTTTGCAGTGTAGAAATCTTCGACTTCGCGATCGCTTATCGTGATCTTTCCGGCATACTTGTCCGACAGCTTGTTGATCGCGAGATCTTTCTTTCCCTCTTCGCGCAAGGCTTCCATTGTCATGTTTTGATTCTTCAGTTGACGTTGGAATTCATCGTCAGTCATACCGCTCTGTTGCTTTTGCGTATTGATGGCGTTGGTAACCTCATCGTCAGTCGGCAAAAGCTTTTCTTGTTCCGCTCTCTGAAAAAGCACTTCGCGCTTAATCAAGTCGTCGAGCACCTGCAAACGCGCCTGCGCGAGGTCATGAGCCGACATCTGAGATTCTTTGCCTTCTGCCTGCTTATGAATAATGCGCTCGACTTCAGATGACATGATCTTTCGGCCGTTGACAGTTGCCGCGACGGTGCTTTCGGGCGTCGTGCTTGATGACGAACACGCCACGCCAAAAACTGCGATGGCGCTGACAATCAGAGACAGGACAAAAGGGGTAGAGATTCTATTCACTTCGTTGCTCCTTCGAAGTAAGACGGACCGCTAGCCCGTCCACTCGTTCTTAAAACCACTACCGACAGGCCGGGGGCCACGTCGGGCAATTGATCAAGCGGCCTTCGCAATCTTGCCGCCTTTGATGCACTTGGCGCATACGCGCATACGACGCGCACTTCCATTCGGTAGTTGCACGCGCACCTGCTGAAGATTGGGATTGAACCTGCGCGGAGTGCGGTTGTTCGCGTGCGATACGTTGTTGCCAAACTGCGGACCTTTGCCGCAAACGTCACATCGTTTTGCCATTGAAAATCACCTCGTGGAGCGCACGCACCCGGCGTGCGCCTCTAAACTCATCTAGTCGGCAGTAGCCCGCCCTAAATTTCAATAAAGGCGATTGCTTCGATCTCGACCTTTGCATCGCGCGGCAGTCGTGCTGCTTGCACCGTTGCCCGCGCCGGCGGATTTTCGCCAAAGAAACGGCCGTAGACTTCATTCATTGCCGTAAAGTCATCCATGTCCGCCAAAAAAACCGTCGTCTTGACAACTTGTTTTAAGCTCGATTGCCCGGCCTGCAGAACCGCGGAAAGGTTCCGCATTACCTGTTCAGTCTGTTCGGCAACTCCGCCGGAAACAAATTCTCCCGTCGCCGGGTCAATCGGAATCTGTCCTGAGCAGAACAGCAGACTGCCGGCGCGAATCGCCTGAGAATACGGCCCGATCGCGCGCGGCGCCTGGTCGGTTGCGATAACTTCTCTCAAAGTGCCCACAGACAGCGGTCAGGGTGTCAAAACAAACCATGTACTTTAGCAGACAGTTGCGTAAAATGTGAAACCGCCAGGACGATTTACGCTCTGCTTTTCAGACGAATTTTCAATCCGAGGCGAAAGGAAAGCCCATGAAGAAGATCGGCGCGATGCTGTTGCTTGGGTTAGCAGTGTTGTTGTTTGCCAGTTTTAGAAGCCACGAGGCGACTCGTCCATCGGTCCAAGACGATCCGATGAAAGGCAGTTACCGCTTTGATCGTGACGGCTGGATCTTTGTGCATCTGGAAGGCGCGCCCGAACAGGTCGGCTATCAGCATGGCAAACTGCTGGCGAAAGAAACGGAAGACTTGCTGCGCGTCCTCAAGCCCTTCCTGCTGCATGAAACCAAGAAGGATTGGAACTTCTATCGTAAAGCATCGCAGGAGATTCTGTGGCCAAAGATTGACGCCGAGTTCCAGCAGGAGCTTGACGGGATCGTGCGCGGCTTGAACGCCAGCGGTGTCAAAGCGGACCGCTGGGACGTCGTCGCGCTGAATGCGCTCGAAGAACTGCCTTACTACTATGTGCCGTGGCTCGATCGGAAACAAGGTCGCGTTCCGACAACGCATGCGCCGGGAAACTGCAGCGCGATCATCGCGACCGGCAGTTACACAAAAGACGGCCGCATTGCGATGGGTCACAACACGTGGACCGACTACATCAAAGGTGAGCGCTGGAACATCATCTTCGATATCAAGCCGCAGAAGGGCTATCGGATCCTAATGGACGGATTGCCCGGCGTAATCGTGAGCGACGATGATTTCGGTATCAATTCAGCCGGCATCATGATTACCGAAACCACGATCACCGGATTCACTCTTTTTGATCCCGCGGGCTCACCTGAATTCTTCCGCGCACGCAAGGCGCTCCAGTACAGCAACTCGATCGACGACTATGTGCGCATCATGCTGGATCAAAACAATGGCGGTTATGCCAACGACTGGCTGGTCGGCGACAACAAGACTGGTGAGATAGCGCTCTTCGAACTCGGTCTGAAGGAGCACAGCGTGCGCCGCACGAGAGACGGCTATTACGTCGGCTCGAACTTTCCGGTTGATGAAAAGCTGGCACGACTGGAAACGAATTTCGATTACAACAATCTTGGCGGTTCACCTCTCGCTCGCAAGACCCGTTGGGAGCAGCTCGTCGCCCAGTATAAAGGTAAGATCGACGTCGAGCGTGTGAAGCAGATGGAATCAGACAGCTACGACGCTTTCGAGAAAAAAGATGGGCCTAACGAACGCAGTCTTTGTGGCGTCGTCGATAGCTCACCGCGCGGAATTCCGGAATGGGATTGGGGCAAGTTCTTTCCGGGCGGGACGGTTCAGGCGAAAGCAGTCGATGGCACCATGACCAAAAAAATGCAGTTCTGGGCGGCCATGGGTCATCCGTGCGCACCGGACTTCGTTGCTGACAATTTTCTGAATGAGCATGCTGAATATCGTTGGATGCGTGGGCTGCTGCGGGACATGAAAACGCAGCCGTGGGCAACGTTCGCTGCCGGCGGAAAATAAAAGGACCGCCCGGCGTTTCTTACCGGGCGGCCATCACAGGAGGAACCGAGTGTTATTGGGTGCCGATCAGCTTTAACACGATGTCGGCCGCTCACTTACGGCTCTTTGTCGGCACGGTCTGAATAACCTCAACTACTCTGATGAGAAAATCCGCAAGCGCGTTTCCCAACCGGTTAACCCGCAGAAAAATCACACGCGCGCGCGACGAAAACTCGGCGTCGCGTGGCCGATGTTATAATCTGCCCACGCTCGCAGCTTTCACCGGATGACTCTATCAACAAAACAGAACGGCGATTCAGCAGCGGTACTGGTTGACACTGAAGCGCCAGGTACTCAACCAGTTACGGACGATTGCCCGCGCTGTTTCGGTACAGGGATGGAAGTAATTCCTGGCGAAGGGGCCCGCAGATGTCGTTGCCAGACGCCCGATCAGCGCGATCGGCTGTTGAAAAACGCGCGCATCCCACCACGGTACCAGCATTGCACGATTCAGGGTTACGAGGCCGCCAACGACGAACTTGCGAAATGGGCGGCAAAGATGGAAGCGCAAATCGTCATCGATGATTATCTGACAATCGATGGACGTGGGCTTCTGTTCACCGGCCCCGTGGGCGTGGGAAAGACGCACTTGGCGGTGGCGATCTTGCGAGAGCTAATCGCCCGATATCAGGTCCGCGGATTGTTCTATCAATTTGGTGCGTTGCTGCGACAAATTCAGGATTCCTACAATCCCGTGTCGCAAAGTTCCGAACTCGCCGTACTGCAACCGGTGTTCGACGCCGAAGTCCTGGTGCTCGATGAATTGGGAGCATCGAAACCGACCGACTGGGTGCGGGATACGATGATGCAAATCATCAACAATCGCTACAACGAAAAGCGCCTGACAATCTTCACCACCAATTATTCTGACTCGCGCAAGACTGAGAAGGATGGCGAGATACTTGAAGACCGAATCGGAGTCGCGCTGCGTTCGCGGCTTTACGAGATGTGCAAGACAGTGGCGATCGAAGGTGACGACTATCGCAAGCGCTCGGCTTCGGTGTGAATACCCTTCACCTATTTTCCGGCACTTTTCCCAAACCGTTCTCTGCAGTCAACTACAACCGATCGCGCAGCTTCCGCATTCTGCCAACCAACAACTCGCGTGCTCTTCGCTTCCAATTCTTTGTAAACGGTGAAGAAGTGCTCAATCTCAAGCAGCAGATGCGGATATAGCTGCTCGTAATCATTCACATCGCGGAAAATGGGATTATTGGTTCCAACCGCGAGCAGCTTTTCGTCTTCCTTACCCTGATCGATCATGCGCAGGACGCCGATGGGTCGGACCGACATCAGGCATCCTGGAAAGCTGGGTGCATCAACGAGCACCAGCACGTCGAGTGGATCGCCATCAAGACTCAACGTGCTCGGAATGAAGCCATAATCGCCGGGATAATGCACCGGTGAGTGCAGATTGCGGTCGAGACGAAATACATTCAGTTGCTTATCGTATTCGTATTTGTTGGCGGTGCCGCGCGGAATCTCGATGACCGCGTTCACTTCGTCGGGCGCTCCGGCACCGATTGGGAGTGAAAGATAGTTAGTCACGAGATTTGAGAACGCGCTCTTCTCGCATCAGATTACAATGAAGGTCGAGCAACCCGATGATCGTTTTCGATGGCTTCCTGACAGGCCGCATCATAGCGCGCCGTCGGAACTGCTTCGAGGCGCAGTTCGTCGATCGGCTTGTTGCACTTTACACACAAGCCGTAAGAGCCTTCCTTCATCCGTAGTAATGCCTGGTCAATATCAGCAATCATTTGCGATTCGCGGTCACCAAGCTTCAGCGAAAGTTCGCTGATGACGTCGCGCGACGCGAGGTCGGCGCTTTCCTTCGCCTCGTCAAGCGAAATGCCAAGGGCGTTTCCCTGCTCGTCGCTTACTTGACGAGCGTGGCGTCGCAATTCTGACAGCAAGAGTTTTTTGAAATGTTCGAGCTTCGGTGCATCCATGGTGAAAGTCGATTCGATATTGCGATTGTTCGGGGGAATCGGGATTATAGCCTTCGCGTCGCAACGTCGCAAAAACAGTAAGCAGCTTTGCGGATTTTGCTCAACCTGTGTTTGAATCCCGCCTGCATTTCTCTCGAGTCACTAATGACGCTCACTGTCACGCTGCTGATCGCGACGCTGATCTTCGTTGTCGCCGTCCTGTATTCCACGGTTGGGCATGCGGGCGCTTCCGGTTACCTGGCTGCGATGGCCTTGTTCGGCTTGGCGCCGGCCGTCATGAAGCCAACCGCCCTAACACTCAACATCATCGTCGCCACGGTCGGCACAATTAGATTCTTGCGGGCAGGGTTTTTCTCTTGGCGGACATTCTGGCCCTTCGCGCTCGCATCCATTCCGGCCGCATTTATCGGCGGATGGCTCACGCTGCCGGCAGCTGTATACAAAGCCATTGTCGGAATCGTTCTGTTATACAGTGCCGTCAGAATCTTTTTCAGTGCAAAAACCGCTGACGATCAGCCTACGCGAAACCCACCGATCGCAATCGCGCTTCTACTCGGCGCGGGCATCGGATTGCTGTCAGGCTTAACCGGTGTCGGCGGCGGCATATTTCTCAGTCCGCTGCTGTTGCTGATGCACTGGGCGAAGACAAAAGAAACATCTGCTGTCTCAGTAACTTTCATTTTGGTGAATTCTGTTGCCGGCTTGCTGGGTCACGGACTGGTTGCGCACGTGTCCGCGATGTCGACTTTGCCACACGCGGCTTTGGTTTGGGGACCAGCAGCACTGGCCGGAGGATTTATCGGTACTGAGTTAGGAACGCGGCGGCTGCCAATCGCTGGGATTCGGCGTTGGCTTTCGGTTGTACTGGTAGTCGCCGGTCTAAAACTTCTGAGCGAAGTTATTTCTCTGTTGCTCCACTGATCAATTCGGCGGCGAGCAGCGGTATGGTCAGCTCGTGATGACCCGTGATCGCATAGCCTTTACCGGCGCCATCGGCAGTCGGTCGCCGCACGACATTCGTCAGCGGACGATATGATTGGATGAAATCGAAATTCGCGGTCGTAATGTCGCGCAGGTCGTGTCCCAGATTCCTCACCAGCGTAACGCACTTCAAGAAAACTTCCGGCAATGTGACGGCTGAACCGACATTGAGATAGACGCCTCCTCCATCCATCCGCCGCACGATTTCCCCCAATAAGCGAAAGTCCGTGTGCGACGTCGCGCCCATGGCCCCACCGTCCGCTGACGGGTGAAAATGGGCGATATCACCACCAATCGTGATGAACGCTGTAAACGGAACTCTTGCGGCATAAGCAGCGCATACCAGCGAGTGTTCACGATACGCCGGGTTTTCGTTAACCAGGGCTCGGCCGAGCGCTTCACCGAGGCCGATGTTTTCAGTCGCCCCTGAACGTGCCGCATCGTTCAAGAGTTTGCCCGTCTCATCCGCGCCACCGAACACTCCTTCACCCAATGTCGCATCTACGTCCTCAGAAGTTGAGCCGACCATTGCGATCTCGGCATCATGAACCAGAACAGATCCGTTGGCGGCAATCGCCGTGACAAATCCGCGATTCATCAAATCGATGATGATTGGTGCGAGACCTGTCTTAATTACGTGACCGCCAATCCCCCAAATAATCGGCTTCTTCAGTTCGCGCGCGCGACGAACGCGGGCAGCCAGCTCTCGCAGATTTTGAACCGCGAGGATATTAGGAAGCGAAGCCAGATAATCTCGCAATGACGAAGCTTCAGAAACCGGCTTCGCGAAATCGTCGACGGTGACTTTGCTGGGACGCGAAGCCAGCGGATACGTGCGGACTTTGCCGAGGCTGATTGGTTTCGCTTCGTAAATTGACATGTTGGAGCGCACGCATCCTGCGTGCGGCGCGCTGGCGCCTTGCCGGCTACTCACTTGGAAAAACCGCAGACTCAATCAATTCACACAGAATGTGGCCCACCAAATTGTGTGTCTCTTGAATTCGTTGCGTGTCGTTAGTCGGAACAATCAATGCCAGATCGCAAAGAGGCGCGATCTTTCCACCATCGCATCCCAAGAGGCCGATGACTTTGATTCCCTGGGATCGTGCCTGCTCGCACCCCGCGATGACGTTGGCAGACTGACCTGACGTCGAAATCGCCAAACAGACATCGCCTTCATTTCCCAGCGCTTCAACCTGGCGCGCAAACACTTTCTCAAATCCCACGTCGTTAGCAATGCACGTCAGCACGCCACCGTCGGTCGTCAAGGCGATCGCCGGCAACCCGCGCCGCTGTTGCAGAAACCGATTCACCAACTCCCCGGCGATATGTTGCGCGTCAGCGGCCGAGCCACCGTTACCGAAGATGAGTAATTTGTGATCGGAACTGAGGGATCCAGCAATCATCGACGCGGCGCGTTCGACGTCATCGCTGTGTGACGCGAAGAACTCTTGTTTTACTTTCAGACTCTCAGAAACGCTGGCTGAAATACGGTTCGTCATGAGCAGGCAAAGGCGGCGGCGAGTATATCATGCGACTTTCTTTGTTTCTTCGACAGTATGACCGGCAGGAGACGCACGCGTCACGCCGTTTCGCCTCACATCTCCATTCAAAAGCGGCTTGAGTACCTGGCCGGTGTGCGAGCGACGCACAGCGGCGACTTCTTCCGGAGTTCCGCTAGCGACCACACGCCCACCATGCGTGCCACCCTCAGGGCCGAGATCAATGATGAAGTCCGCACTCTTGATGATGTCGAGGTTGTGCTCAATGACAATCACCGTGTTGCCCAGGGTGACCAACCTTTGCAGCACGTCCAGCAGTTTGTGGACGTCAGCAAAGTGAAGACCTGTGGTTGGCTCATCGAGAATGTAAACGGTCCGACCGGTCGCGCGCTTCGAGAGTTCTTTCGCCAGCTTGATCCGCTGTGCTTCTCCGCCAGAAAGAGTGGTCGCCGATTGACCAAGTTTGATGTATCCCAAACCAACATCGAGCAGCGTCTGCAATTTCTGTTTTATTTGCGGATGGTTTTCGAGAATCGGGAGCGCTTCTTCGACCGTCGTGTCCAGCAACTCCGCAATCGACTTGCCTTTGTACTTCACCGAAAGCGTTTCGCGGTTGTAGCGCGC
>DASYPN010000067.1:0-2363 GCA_036006625.1 Pyrinomonadaceae bacterium
ACTGGCGGCTTCGCGAAGAGCAACGATTTCAGCGTGGGCTGTGGGATCGCAGTCGGTACGCGTGCGGTTTCCGGAAAGAGCGACGAGTTTGTTTTCGCTAACGATGCAGGTGCCGATCGGCACTTCGCCATTCGCCTGCGCCTCACGAGCAGCGGCCAAGCTAAACCGCATCCATTGCTCGTCAAACTCTGATTCCACCGAGCGGCCACTATAGCATAGCCACAAAAAGGCACAAAAAGCACAAAAACAGTAAGACAGAAAGACGAAGTGATCAAAAGAGACAATCAGTACAGAGTTCTTTCTCTTTCTCTTTTGTGCTTTATGTGCCTTTTTGTGGCTGGCTTTGCTATTATCGGTTTCTGAGTTCCGCGCTCCAGTCTGGCCCGCGCGCTCCATCAGGTCCCATGTCCACCGAAGCAAGTCAAAGAGGAAGTGGTCCATTAACTTCAGACAGAGTCACCGGCAGGCTTAGATCGCCAGCCGCGGCGGAGCCTTTGTCAGACGGCGCCGCGCATTCGGCCGCCAGTCTGATGCGGCGCATGACGCCTTCGGAATTCAACACCGCGATGATCCATTTCTATCGCGGCGAAGTGCAGCGCTCAAACACCTGGCGCAACCGGCTCGACACGACAACAAACTGGGCTGTCATCACAGCGGGTGCGACGCTTTCATTCGTCTTCAGCTCTCCCAACAATCCACATTTCGTGATTCCGATCAACTCGATCCTCGTTGCGATCTTTCTGTTGATGGAAGCGCGCCGTTATCGTTACTACGAGATCTGGTCGAGTCGCGTGCGAATTCTTGAGACCGGATACTTCGCACACATCCTGATGCCGGAAAGTCGTCCGGTCGATGAAGCTTGGGCCGAACATTTAGCGGCTGACCTGACTACGCCTCATTTCACGATCACGGAGTGGGAAGCTGTCGGGCGTCGTTTGCGTCGCAACTATCTCTGGATCTTTGCCCTGCTCGCGTTGAGTTGGAATTTAAAAGTTTATCTGTCGCCGCTGCCGGCGCGCGACTTTAACGCGTTCATCGATCGCGCGACAGTCGGAGTTGTTCCCGGCTGGATCGTCTTTGTGGTAGGAATCGTGTTCAATGCTGCGGTTTTTGTTTTCGCGATTGGGACAGTGCGACTTCGTGAAGCGACGGGCGAAGTGTTGCCGAAGCACGAGTTTTCATTGCATCCACTAAAACGAATGAGCAGTTGGACAGCCGCAACTACCAGACGCACCACGGTACGCGCCAAACGCGCGCGCCAACGTGTTCGAAGTCGCGACGTGACATCAGAGTTCAAAAAGATTGACGTTTCAGAAACTCCGGATAAGCGAGCTGAGGTTCGTAGTTAGTCTATGCTTCAGCTCAACGGTCAACAACTCACCCTCCAGCAAATCGTTGATGTTGCAGAAGGCCGGGAACAGGTTGTTCTCGCCGGCGAGGCACGCGTGCGCGTTGAGAGAGCGCGACAGGTTGTTCAGAACATCGTCGACGAAGGACGAACTGTCTACGGCGTCAACACGGGATTCGGCAAGCTGTCAGACGTGAGCATCGATCGATCTGACCTGGTTCAGTTGCAATTGAATCTCGTGCGGAGTCACTCGTGTGGATTGGGCGAACCGCTCTCGGAAGCTGAAGCGCGCGTGATGTTGCTGTTGCGTGCGAATGTTCTCGCAGCCGGATTTAGTGGCGCACGACCGTTAGTGATCGAAACACTAATCGCGATGCTTGAAAAAGGAGTGACCCCGGTCATTCCTGAAAAGGGAAGCGTGGGCGCGAGTGGTGACCTGGCGCCGCTTGCACATCTGGCGCTCGCAGCGATCGGCGAAGGAGAGGTTTTTTATAAAGGCGAACGACTCGCGGCGGCGGACGCTTTCGAGCGTGCGGGCATTTTGCCGTTGCAGTTGGAAGTGAAGGAAGGACTGGCTCTCCTCAACGGCACGCAGGCGATGGGCGCAGTGGGATCTCTCGCGCTTGCTCGCGCGGAGAAACTTGTTCGACTTGCCGACGTTGCAGGCGCGATGACTTTGGAAGCATTAAGAGGCACGCCTGTCGCTTTCGACGAACGCATTCACAATGCGCGTCCGCATCCGGGCCAGCTCGCTGTTGCCGCGCACTTGAGAGAGTTACTGCAGGATAGTGAGATTCGAAAGTCGCATCTCGACAACGATCCGCGCGTGCAGGACGCTTACAGTTTGCGTTGTATGCCGCAGGTGCATGGAGCGATTCGCACGGCGTTGAGTCACGCTGTACAAGTCGTCGAGATTGAGAGTGGCAGTGCGACGGATAATCCGCTCGTCTTTTCGGAAACCGGCGAAGTGTTGTCAGGCGGAAATTTTCATGGCGCGCCGCTCGCACTCGTTTTT
>DASYPN010000068.1:0-35930 GCA_036006625.1 Pyrinomonadaceae bacterium
TGACTTTCCTGCGTAGCCACGTTCGATTGAACCATCGAGATTGTCCCAATGATTGAGTATGCGAAAGTTCAAACGCGGGGACTGATCCAGTTGCAAACGACCGAGCGGTTGTTCGGTTTGCAGCAGACGAAGAAAGTGAAAGGTTCCGTACAGCGCTCCGATATCCGTTGACGAAGCAATAGCGATTACATTCCGATTGCCGTCTCTGACTGTACGAATACGATAACCTTCTGGTCCAAGACTCTTCAGCTCTGCTTCCCAACGCAGCTTACCGATTAGTGACGATGTCTGTGGAAGTCCAACGACAACCGAAGCTTCATCGCGATCTCCAACAACGAGCGGGCTTCCCAACAATCCAGCACACCCAAAACTCAACTCACGACGAATAACATCAAATGTCGCAGACTTTCCCTGCACAGCGATCGACCGAATACTCTGCCGGTACGTGTCCGCTGATGGGAGCTTCTCGTAGCGCAACCACAACCGATACCCGTCATCCGCCTTGGCGCAGGTAATGCCACAAAAAAAGACAAAAAGGACAAACCAGTACTTTTGTGCTTTATGTGCCTTATGTGCTTTTTTGTGGCTCACAACAGACCTTGTTTCTTAAGAAATTCGCGAATTTTGGCGTAGCTGTCGATCATCTCCTCGCGACTGAATCCACCATGCTTCCGACCGCGAATCGTTACAAGCTGATTCGGAACTCCCGCCTTGTCCAACATCGAATGCAAACGAACCGCATGCGCGTATGGCGCAACATCATCAAGCTCGCCATGAATCGTAATGATCGCCGGCAATCCCGCACGCACGTAATTCACCGGCGAGAGTTGTTTCGCAAGCGCCTCGGCGTTGCTCATACTTCCAAACCACTCGCGCGCGTAGTTCTTTGCATTTGGTCCTTCAAGTAGATCAGCGACGTCGCCAATGCCAAACCAATTCACAATCGCCGCCACTTTCAACTCCGGAACCGCAGAAGTATTCCAACGTCCACCACCATCAACCACACATTGACGATCGAACACATTATTCGCGGGCAACATTCCCGTGATTAAAGAGAGATGCCCGCCCGCGGATGTTCCTGTCAACACAAACTTCGACGCATCAAGTGAATACTCGCGCGCGTGATTTGTGATCCACCGCAACGCGCAACGAGTATCTTCAACAGCCGCGGGCGCCGGCGACTGGTGCCCCGTTCGATACTCAACATTGATCACAGCCCAACCCAGTTCCAGATACGGCAGCAGGTAAAGAACATTACGTTCCTTCTGTCCGTCAACCCAACCACCGCCATGAAACAGAATCAACGTCTGGTGCGGACGCGTTCTGTCTCTCGGAATATACAGATCGAGTTTCAGTTCGATGTTGTTTGCTTTTGCATACGTGACGTTGGGGATGATGTCGTAGTCAACGGGAGCATAATCGATCCAGCGATCCGTTTGGGCAACGGTCGAAGTTGTAATCCACAGATTACACAGAACAAATAAAACAATCTGCGTAATCTGTGGATATGCTTTTTTCCTCATCTGCAACTTAGAAGCTGAGTCGCATTCCGAAACGCCACTGGCGTGACTGATTCGGTCCGTAAAGCGCGTTGATAAATCCGAAGTTACCGTTGTTGGTGTCACTAGTGGGGTTCGCGAAGTTCGCGTGGTTCGTCGCGTTCAATGCTTCCGCTCGAAGTTGGAACTTCACCTTTTCCGAAATAGCGAACGTCCGGAAGATACTCAAGTCAGTCTCGAAGAATCCCGGACCACGCAGATTGTTTCGACCCACACTTCCGAAGCGGGCGCCGGGTTCGTCCGCCCAGGCACAGTTTGATGTGCATAACACTCCTTGTATGGATTTACCCTGCACCGTATTCAGGAAGTATGGCGCCGCTGCTGAACCTCGCTGCGAGGGGAGTCCTATTCCCCCCAGAATGGTGATATCCGAAATCAATTGATTCGGCACCTGGCCGCTCCCTTGGGCCAGTAGACCCGGAGCGTTGCCCTGAATTACATAAATCGGTATGCCGCTCATAATACTCATGACACCGCTGACCTGAAAACCGCCGAGAACCTTGCTGCCCCAGCCATCGTTTGCCCACCGCTGGCCTTTGCCAAAAGGCAGGTCATAGACACCATACATTTGCAGGTTGTGCGTCCGATCATAACTGGCCGGGCCCCGATTTCGTTGTTTCTCCGGCAGGTATTGGATTCTCGGGCCGCCATCGTTATCTGCGAAGTTGATCGTCTTGGACCATGTGTAAGCGGTTCCAAAGAGCGAGCTGGCCCAACGCCTGGTGAATAACGCCTGCAGGGAATCATAGGTGGTGTCGCCATACGGTTGGATCGAGTTGATGTCGCCCACCAAACCAAATTTGATCGCCAACGGTCGATTTGCGTTTCCACCTCCCGGAGGACCAGCGTTGATATTGATAAAGCCCATCTGTCCGATAACCCGCGTGCCGACGTAGCCAACCTGAGCGGCGAACTTCCACGGCAGTTGACGTTCGATAAACGCATTGAAGGAGTGAATCCGCTTGCGCGGCTCATCGATCGGAAAAGTCGTGGTACCCGCATTAAAAGGCAAAGGAATAATCCCCTGGGTCAGATCCGGCGGAGTGCTCGTGTTAATGAGCCCCTGCCGCAAGGTGGTTACGGGGATAAATGAGTTGGTGGCGCCGTTGAAAGTGATTGCCGGCATCGACCAGATATTGGCGATTGGATAAGCATTTCTGACGTCCTGGAAAGGCCGCGGATCGGACGACTGTCCGTAGCCGCCGCGAAATACAGTTTTGTCGTTGGCGCGGTAAGCAATTCCAAAACGCGGCAGGAACAAGTTCACTCCCGACACTGCGCCCCCGTTAATATCCAGACCACTCAATCCGCCGGTGACAACTTTGCCGGTGGCCGGATCGAAACGGTTGATGCCGGTATTGTCTTTTCTGGGAGTGGTAAACCTCTCAAAGCGCAATCCGTAGATGAACGTGAGACTGCGGGTGATCTGCCAGTGGTCGCGAGCGTAACCTGCATACTGTTTCCAGTAGACCGAGTTCGGATTGCGAAGCTGATCCACTTTACCCGCTGAGGTCGGCAGGCCCAGCAGGAAGTCCGCCCAGTTGTTGAATCGATTCGCCAATGCCGGACTGCGCACGAATCCCTTGTCTTCGCAATCTGCCTGACTCGCATTTACCGGACACCCCTGCAAAGCCGTCGCGTTCCCGCTGAAGCCGAAAGTTCCGCGCACTGTCTGAAAAGATCCACCCTGTGGTTGGAAGTGGTTAAGTTGCGCGTTTAGATAGTCGCCGCCGAAGCGGAACGAGTGGGCGCCTTTGAGCCACGAAAGGTTCACTGCACCAACGTACTGGTTATCGCGAAAAAGAAACGGGTTGCCGGTATTGTCGTTGCCGATGTTGGTCCAACCGGCGCCAATCTGAAACGAAGGCACACCGCCTTGAAGCCGATCAGGGCCGTTTGTTCCAGGGATCTTCAACGTCTGTAAACCGAAGTTGGAGACGAGATCGAAACCCTCAGCTCCTAATCTCTGGCGTGTGTAACCAATGTTTCCATCCAAAACGATGGTGGGGGTAAACGTGTAGCTTGCGCCAAGCCCAAAGACATTGATCAAGCCGGGTGCCGTTCCTAATTGACCGCCATTCAAAGCAGGACCGCTGATTTCTCCGAATATGGGCGGGTCAATGATGATCGTGGGCGAACGACTGTAGCGCCCCCATAAACTGAGGTTGTCAGAAACGTAGTTGATCTTGTTGTCGATGTTTGTTCGATTGAATGATCCTATGCCGGTTGCCGCAAAGTTGCTTTGGATGCCAGGTATATTGGGCAGCGGCAGGCGTTTCACGAGTTCTAATGATGCGAAGTCAATCCGGTTTGCTGGAATGGTGTTGTTGGGGAATGGCGTGCGCAATCTTGGATCAGGATTGGAGAGCGGGTCGTACACTGTTATCCCGGTGCCGGTGAAGTTGACGTTGCCATTCGCGTCCGGTCGCAGGCTTGCCGGTGCGACACTGAAAGTGCCGCCTGCGGCGTTCCGTTGCGTCGTGCGCTCCAGGTCGGTAAAGAAAAACAGCTTATTCTTCCCGCTCCAGATCTTTGGGCCACCTTCGCCAAAGTGCGGGAGGATAACAGGTCCACTGAACGCGTAACCGAATTGGGCCAGGATGTTCTTCGGGTTCGTGGGCTGGTTCACAGGTTGGAAGAAAGTGCGCGACCTGAACCGGCTGTTTGTGTCGTAACCCCAGCCGACGCCATGGAAATCGTTACCACCCGTCTTGATGCTCACGTTGATCGCCGCGCCACCCGCGAGCCCTTGTTCGGCGTCGAAGGCATTGGTAACGATATTCACTTCCTGAATGGCTTCGGCTGGCGGAACGTACACTGTGTTACCCGGCAGCCATGGATAAATGACGCTCGAGCCATCAATCTTCGTATTGTTCTGCAAACGCGATACGCCGTTGACGTTGAAAGACATGGACCGCTGCGGGTTACCGGCGGCCGAGTTATCTTCAGTGCCGGAACCGTTGATGAAAAAGCCTCCCGTGCCTCTCGTGGTGCCTGGAATCAAATACATCAGGCTCTGGTAGTTTCGACCGATGCTGCCGAAAAGCGGGAGGTCATTAATCTGCCTGGCTGACTGTGTGACGTTCACGTCACCGCGATCAGTTTGTAGAGTCGCTTCCTCGGTGGCTGTGACCACCACGGTTTCTTCTACTCCTCCGACCTCCAACGCAGCGTCGAAACGATAAGTCTTGTTCGCTTCGATCCGCACATCTTCCCGGATCGTCGTCTTGAACGACGATCGAGAGATAGTCACTTTGTAGACGCCGACTTGTAGATCGTTCAGCAAGTAACCGCCACGATCGTCCGTCGTCACAGCCGACACGCCTCCAGTGGCGAGGTTAGTGACTTCGACCTTCGCGCCTGAAACAGCAGCTCCGTTTGGATCCGTGACGTTTCCGACAAGAGACCCATACAGGACCTGCGCCACCGTGAGCGCGGGCATGGCGGCGAGCAGGCAGATGCTAAGCAAAGTTAAGAATACAAATCGGCGCGACTTTGAAGTGAGCAGTCTGGCAAAGGTAAACATCGACGTATCTCCTTTGGGGTTTAGCCATTTAGTTCGAGGCCACAACAAAATAGACAAAGAAGGCGCTAGGCGACGGCTGGAGCGCCGAAGTGTTTCAGTAGAACAAGTGCGATTGTGCCGCGCAGGCGCGGCTGAGTTATCGGATCACTCGGTACGATCTGCGTTTCTGCACGTGTAAACGAGTGCTGTCTGACTGTTTCCTTGATGATTGCGCCAACCCGTGGCCAGGCACGCGTCACTTCACCAACGACGACGATCATGTCAGGCGCGAGACCGGCGACGAGTGGCGCAATCCCGCGACCGAGGTACTTTGCCATCTCCTCGAGGGCTTCGACTGCCTTCGTGTCGCCCTGCTCGGCGAGTCGCAAAAGATGTTCGAAAGTGATCGTCGTTTCGGAAGTTTCAGCAACGCGTTTGCTACGTCGCGCGGGCGCGATCGCCCCGGTGTAATTGCGAATGGCGGCTGAGTTTGACGCGTACATTTCCCAGCAACCGCGGTTTCCGCAACTGCATTCGAGACCATCCGGAACGATAGCGGCGTGACCAAACTCACCGGCAGTGCCGGTCGAACCCTGGACCAGTTGATGATTGAGTATCAGGCCGCAGCCGATACCTTCTGACACCGTGACGACCACCAAATTGCGGAGGCCTTCAGCCCGCCGGCCAAAGCAAATCTCTGAAAGTGCACAGGAATTTGCAGCATTTTCCAGTTCTACGGGTAGACGCGTGGCTTTTTCCAGCGGTGTCTTCAGGTCAAAGTCTTTCCAGCCGAGGTTTGGAGCGAAGACCAGTTTCTTGGTTGCGAGATCGACGCGGCCGGGAAGACTCACGCCGATGCCTTCAACCGTCAACTCGGGTCGTGCCGTCATGAGTTTACGCACGCGCGGCACGAGTTCGGCGACGAACCGTTTTGGATCTGTGGGTGTTGCCAGTGAATCTTGTGCAAGAAAATTTGCGTCGAGATCGGCGAGCGCAAGAGTGGTCGT
Source organism: Pyrinomonadaceae bacterium (assembly GCA_036006625.1). GTDB lineage: Bacteria > Acidobacteriota > Blastocatellia > Pyrinomonadales > Pyrinomonadaceae > PSRF01. Next base: position 6,072 of record DASYPN010000068.1, read on the forward strand.
GATTGGACGAACATTGATGCCGATGATGCCGACGCGCTCTTTGTTTAGGTGCAGGAATACGGGACGGCGCCCGCGCAGTGTATGACCGTTTGCGCCTTCCGTGATCCAACGTTCCTGGATCAGTTGTTCAGCAATTACGGAGACGGTGCTTCGTTGCAGGCCAGACTGGCGCGCCAGATCAGCCCGGGAGATGGGCTGGTGCGTTCGTATCAGGTTGAGAACGATACGACGATTGATATCTCTCGCAGTCTCGCTCGTCGCGACCTGAAAGTTGGACAGATCGATTCTTCGCACGGTATTTAATTCGCGGCGCGAACTAATATCACGCTGGAGGAAAACAAGTCAATGAAAAAAGTCTCAGACGGCAAGACTCGGAGATTGTTGTGGACAGGATTTACAGGATTGTTTGAGGATTTACAGGATAAGAATCTTGTTCATCCTGTAAAAATCCTGTAAATCCTGTCCATTGATTTACCTGGGAAGTTGATCAAGAAAAAGATATCTCTTACGCGTAGTATCACTCTCCGCACGTGATTCGACGTCTAACCTCATTACTTTTCCGCTGCCGAGAGCCGGCCACTCCGGCAAGCCGGCGCCATTCGGGTTTCCCTTCTTGATGAAGTTTGCAAAATAACTCTGCATCACGTTCGAGACTTTGTAATCATCCGGAGTCCACGCGTAGACATCATTCGTCTTGAGATTTCCAAGTGCGTATTCAATCTCAGCGGAGTGAGATGCGCCACGCGCGGGCGGCGTGTTCTGCGTTTTCATTGCCGGGCGGGGGCGCGCGTAGAGATATCGATAGACTGCAGCACCACTTGTCTTCGCGTGCAGATCGGCCCACTTCCACGTGCTGTAACTAATGAATCGATCGCTGGCGAGGTCGCTCGCCGCTTGCATAACTTCGTCTGTCGTTGTTGCCGGGTAAAGCTTTAAGACTTCATCAGCGCGCGTCGCATACAGCTTCGCTACGGCGTTCTTGTAATTGTCCAAGGTCGGTTGAGCTGAGCCGAGTAAAGCACCCCAGCCCACCTCTTCAGAGTTCCAGCCAGCCATCAGCCGCACGTGCGCCTGTTTTCCGGCTGCGTAGGTCGTCGCCGGATCGTCTGTTAGAAAATACCCATCAATCGTGAGCGGAAAGCGGCCGACACTGGCCCAACCACCTTTGCTGGCCGCGTCAAGAATCTGCTGCGAGGGAATCGCGCGCAACGCTGCGAGCGATTGTGCACCGAGGCTTGCTCCAAACTTGCTTCCTTGCTCTTCACCTTTCGTACGTGGAACGGCTGAGAGTGCGCCTGTGATTGCACCGCTTTCACCAATCGCACCTGCAATGAGGTTTTTCGACAACGGCGAAACCATGTGAGCGCTGACAGAGATCGATCCCGCAGACTCACCGGCAATCGTGACGCGTTTCGGATCGCCGCCAAAACTCGCGATGTTGCGTTGGACCCATTGCAAACCTGCATTTTGATCGAGCAATCCGTAATTGCCCGAAGCGTTGTGAGGCGACTCTTTCGTCAGCTCCGGATGCGACATGAACCCAAAAACTCCGAGGCGGTAGTTCACGGTCACGACGACGATTCCCTTCGCTGCCATGCTCTCGCCATCGTAGCGCGGCTCTGATCCGTCGCCGCTCACAAAGCCACCGCCGTAGAAATAAACAAGCACTGGCAGTCGCTCGCGCGCTGATTTCGCGGGTGTCCAAACGTTGAGATAGAGACAGTCTTCACTCACTCCGTTCGAACGGAAAATCATGTCGTCGAAAATTCGCGCCTGCATACAGCGTGGGCCAAAGTCGACTGCCTGTCTCACGCCTTTCCAGTTATTCACGGGTTGGGGTTCGCGCCAACGCAGATCACCTGCCGGCGGCTGCGCGAACGGGATACCTCTAAAGATGCGAACGCCCGACGGCTGCACGCCCCGCCCTTCAACAGTGCCGTTAGCGGTTTGGACCTGGTCAGCCGCCTGTGCTGCGACAGCGCTAAATACAATTACGAGCGCCAGTGAAAAAGTTTTAATTTTCATATAGACCATTTTATACACGATCATCGAACGTACTGTAGGGGCGGCCCTCCGTGGCCGCCCTCGGTTTAGCAAAAATTCCAGATGCGACAGTCTCGGGTTTGGCGAACACGATTTAAACCGAGGGCGGCCACGGAGGGCCGCCCCTACAGAACGTTCCGAGTTAGTTAATTCATCTGTTAGTCTGTCACGATGACGAAATGGATTGTTCACAAGTTTGGTGGCACGAGCGTGGCTGATGCGGAGAGATATCGTGCTGCTGCTGAGATCGTGTTGGCGCGTGAGTCTGATGAACGCGTCGGAATCGTGGTTTCGGCGATGAGCGGTGTGACGAATGGTCTCATCAAGTCAGTAGAGCTCGCGGCTAGTCGAGACGAGTCTTACCACACGAACCTCAAGGAACTTCAAGCAAGACACCTTGAGACGATCGAGAAGCTGTCGCTCACAACTACCCAGACCGCTACGCTTCGCGAAACCATCGTCTCTGACTTCAAAGCGATCGAAGAAGTCCTCCGCGGTGTCTGGATCACACGAATTCCATCCGAACGCATCACGGAATTCGTCGCCGGTCACGGAGAGCTGTGGTCGGCCCAAATGCTTCACGCTTATCTGGACGCGAATGGACGCTCCTCGACGTGGCTCGACGCGCGCACCGTTCTCATCGTCGAACCGGACAACAACACCGTCGTAATCGACTGGAAGCTCTCGCAGGAAAACGTAAATGCCTGGCAAGCAGATCACGTTGACACTGATTTCGTCGTGATCACCGGATACGTCGCCGCCACACATGATGGCTCGGCGACAACTCTGAAGCGAAACGGAAGTGACCTCTCGGCTTCGATCTTTGCAGCGTTACTCGACGCTGACTCGGTGACGATCTGGACTGACGTCGACGGCGTATACAGTGCCGATCCGCGTCGGGTTCCGGATGCGATCGTGATACCTGAGCTTTCTTACCAGGAAGCGGCAGAGCTCGCCTATTTCGGCGCCAAAGTCATTCACCCAAACACGATGGCGCCGGCAATCGCGAAGAACATCACGGTCTGGATCAAAAACAGCTTCACGCCGGAAGCACCCGGCACACGCATCTCAACCTCGTCAGCACCCGATCTGCCGATCAAAGGATTTGCCGCAGTCGAAGACATGGCCCTGATAAACGTCGAAGGCACGGGCATGATTGGCGTGCCCGGCGTGGCTCACAAACTCTTCGGCGCCTTGCGAGCAGTCGGTGTTTCGATCGTGATGATCTCGCAGGCGAGCTCGGAACACTCGATCTGTTTCGCTGTTCCGAGTGCTCATGCCGTACTGGCAAAGAAAACTATCGAAGAAATCTTTTTTGCAGAATTACAACGAGGCGAAATTCAGACAGTAGATCTCCGAGAGAGTTGCTGCATCGTCGCGATGGTTGGCGAGGGCATGATTGAAAGACTGGGAATGGCCGGACAGTTTTTCAGCGCACTCGGCAAAGCAGGCGTGAACGTTAGGGCGATCGCCCAGGGATCGTCTGAACGTAACATCTCGGCAGTCATCGAACAGCACGAAGCAACGAAGGCACTGCGCGCGCTGCACTCGGCCTTTTACCTCTCGAGTCAAACTCTTTCGATTGGTGTGATCGGCGCAGGGTTAATTGGCGGAACATTTCTGGACCAACTCACCGCTCGTGTTCAGGAGTTGCGCAGTGAACGTGGTATCGATCTAAGAGTGCGCGGCATCATGAACAGCCGCAAGATGATTCTTCATGACGGTCAGTTTCTTCTCCACAGTTGGCGCAACGAGTTAGATCAAAGCTCTGCTGATGCAGACATCGAGCAGTTCGTCGATCACGTACACGCCGAACACCTGCCGCACGCCGTGATCATCGACGCAACTGCGAGCGGTGAACTACCAAAGCACTATGAGAGTTGGGTGTCGCGAGGAATCAACATCATCACACCTAACAAACAGAGCAACTCCGGACCACTCGCGTCTTATATCGGCCTGCGCAACGCAGCGCGCAAACATCAGCGATATTTTCTTTACGAAACAAACGTCGGCGCCGGACTGCCAATCATTCACACGCTTCGTGGCCTAATCGAAACCGGAGATCAAATCATCAAGATCGAAGGTGTGCTCTCGGGCACGCTCTCGTACATCCTCAATTCGTTCGATGGCTCACGCACTTTCTCGGAGATCGTCCGCGAAGCTCACAAACTTGGTCTAACCGAACCGGATCCACGTCTGGATCTTTCCGGTGTAGACGTCGCACGCAAGCTGATCATTCTCGCGCGAGAGATGGGACTTCAAGTCGAGATGGATGCTGTCGAAGTGGAAAGCATGGTGCCTGAAGATCTGCGTTCGGCGAGTCTGGAGGAATACCTGAACACACTCGGGAAACACGATCACGCAATCGCCGATCGTCTCGACTCAGCCCGCGCCAGCGGACACGTGTTGCGATACGTGGGCGTGATTAATCACGGTGGCAGTATGTCTGCCGGACTGCGTACTTACCCGCTCGATCATCCATTCGCGAGTCTCAAAGGCAGCGACAACATCGTGAGTTTTCAAACGACGCGATACAACACTCAACCAATGATCGTGAGAGGTCCGGGCGCTGGTCCAGAAGTAACGGCAGCCGGCGTCTTCGCCGATCTACTAAGACTCGCTTCGTTCCTTGGTGCACCACAATAAGTGCCACAAAGAGGCCCGCTTAGTGGCAACCCAATCGGCGCAAAATACCTCTGAGGAGAAGTAACTTCAGCTCTCCCACGTCCCAACCAATTCAATAGGAGGAACTTCCCGTGTTAAGGACAATGCTGATTCTGACATTGATCGTGGCGTGCGCCTCAATCGCCGCTGCCCAAAGTGATTACAAAAAGTTCGAGTTCTTTGGGGGATATTCACATAACCGCGTCGACACCGGCGTCGGCGACGACGAACCTGGACTGAGCGACATCATCAATGAACGTGAAGGATTTAACGGATTCGAGGTCTCAGCGACCGGAAATCTTTCGCGATATTTCGGATTGAAGGCCGATTTTTCCGCACACTTCAAAAAACAGAGTTTCTCACCTGCCCCGCCCGCCACTCTGCACGTCGACTCGCGTCTCTTCAATTTTCTTGGCGGCGTTCAACTCAAAGACAACTCCAGCGATAAAACATTCAAGCCCTTTGCTCACGCGCTTGTGGGTGTAGCACACACTCGCAATGAGCTCCGGTTTGATCAATTCATTTGCGTCGCGATCTTTCCCAGCCCGTGCGCGGATACCACTGTGACCGAAACCGGTTTTGCCGGCGCGTTTGGTGGTGGCATCGACATTCGTGCGAGCGATCGAGTTGATGTGAGAGTGATTCAGTTCGACTACAACCCGACGCGATTATTTGACAGCACGCAGCACAATTTCCGAATTGGCGTTGGGATTGTGTTTCACTGAGCACTCATGTTTGACAAAGTCGAGAGCAGCCTGTCCCCCAACAGGCTGCTTCCACGAAGTGAGACGATTCCGGCAGCCACAAAAAGGCACAAGAACACAAAAAGATTACCTGACGTTTTGTTCTTTTTGTGGCTTAATGAGGCCACATGAACAACGGGTCCCCACACTATCGCGCTTGCAATCTTTGCGAGGCGATCTGTGGCATCGAGATTAAGGTCGAAGCTGACCAGCGTCTCACGATTCGTGGGGACAAAGACGATCCATTCAGCCGCGGTTACATCTGCCCGAAGGCCGTCGCTCTCCAGGATATTCATTACGACAACGACCGTCTGAAATATCCTGTGCGTCGCATTCCCGGAGGCTGGCGACGCATCGGCTGGGACGAAGCCTTCGACGAAGTAGCGAAGAACCTCAGAGGCATTAACGCGAAGTATGGCCGAAACTCGATCGGCACGTACCTCGGAAATCCCACCGTTCACAACTACGGCGCTCTTCTCTTCGTGCCGGGCTTTCTCCGCAGCCTGCACACGCGAAACAAATTTTCTGCAACTTCAGTCGATCAACTTTCGCATCACGTCGCGTCGTTTCTGATGTTTGGTCATCAACTCCTGCTTCCGATCCCGGATATCGATCGCACAAAATTCTTCCTGGTCCTCGGTGCAAACCCGGCTGTCTCGAATGGCAGCATGATGACTGCTCCAGCTCTGGGCCGCAGGATGGAGGAGTTGCGGCGGCGCGGCGGCAAAGTAATTCTGATCGATCCGCGCCAGAACGAAACCGCACGTCTCGTCGACCGGCATCTGTTCATTCGTCCCGGCACAGATGTTCTCTTGTTGCTCGCATTGCTGCACGTTGTTTTCGAAGATGGTTTGACGCGCCCTGGTCCATTGGATTCTTTAACGAAGCGTGTCGAGACGATCCGCAATCTCGTGAAGGAGTTTCCGCCGGAAAGAGTTGCGCCGATTACTGGAATCGACTCGGACCAGATACGCCTGCTCGCGAGAGAATTTGCAGCCGCGGAGTCGGCAGTGTGTTACGGAAGAATCGGCGTCAGCACGCAGGAGTTCGGCGCAACATGCCAGTGGTTGATCAATGTTCTGAACATCGTGACGGGAAACCTCGATCGGGTTGGTGGTGCAATGTTCAACTTACCGGCCTTTGATCCATTGTCGGCGCCTGAGTCCTTGGCCCCACGCGGCAGTTTCGGACGCTGGCACAGCCGCGTGCGAAAGCTGCCCGAGTTTTCCGGAGAGTTGCCGGTAGCCGCACTTGCTGAAGAGATCCTGACTCCGGGCGAGGGACAAGTGAAGGCATTCGTAACACTCGCCGGCAATCCTGTGCTTTCGACACCTAACGGCCGCGAGCTGGACAAGGCACTCGCAAGTCTCGAGTTCATGGTGTCGATCGACTTCTACGTCAACGAGACAACGCGACATGCGCACATCATTCTGCCGCCAACCGGGTCGTTAGAGCGTGGTCACTACGACATCGCATTCAATCTCCTCGCAGTTCGTAACACGACGAAGTTTTCAGTACCTTTGTTTGATCCAGCTCCCGACACACGAGCCGATTGGGAGATCCTCGCCGAGTTGCAAACTCGAATGGAACACAAGCAAGTCGGTAACATTTTGCGGGGCGTGCAGCAAAAGTTCACCAGACGATTCTTTGGCCCTGAAAGAATTCTCGACTTAGGTTTGCGTTTTGGGCCATACGGGGCCGGCTTCAATCCTTTTTCCAAAGGTTTGACGTTGGGAAAGCTAAAGAAAGCCGTACACGGAATCGATCTCGGCCCGATGACTCCCTGTTTACAAAAACGCTTACGCACTGCTGACAAGTGCATCGAACTGGCGCCGGAAATTCTTGTGAAAGACGTGGAGCGCGTGAAGACAAAGTTTTTCGATAGTGCGCCACAGGATCTTAATGGGAACCTGTTACTGATCGGTCGCCGTCATCTGCGCAGCAACAACTCGTGGCTGCACAACACGCGCAGGTTGTTGCGAGACGACGAGACACGACCACGTTGCACGATTCTCATGAACCCTCTCGACGCTGCGCACCGGAATTTGAGCACGGGTCAAAATGTGAGAGTCGAATCGAGAGTGGGATCGATCGTGATCCCGATCGAAGTTACAGATGAGATGATGCCGGGAGTAGTGAGTATTCCACACGGTTGGGGTCACGATCGCCCCGGAAACAAACTCGCGGTGGCCCAACAACACCCGGGTCAGAGCATCAATGACCTGACTGACAATCAGGCGATCGATGCTCTGTGTGGCACCGCGGCGTTCAATGGAACGCCCGTGACTGTTGCTGCTGTCTTATAAACTCACGCTCGCTGCGCAAAAATTCCCGAGAACGCCCCACGGTGCCAGTAGAACACGATAAACCAAAGGGCGGTGACCAGCACTGCCATCCCCATGCCGACTGGATTCAGCAACAAGTGATACAGAAGGATGTTCACGATCACTGGTCCAAGTAACACCAGACCAAGCGCCACGTAACGATTCACAAGCAACAGCGCCCCACCCACGATTTGCAGTACCGCTACAACCCAAAGGTAGTGCGACTGAAACAGTGCGCCGATGAATTGCCCGGCAAGACCTGTCGGCGGCGGCCCCATCGGAATGAACTGTAAGAACGCGTTCAGCCCGAACACGACGAAGATCAGGCCGAGCAAAAGACGCGCGATCAACGCTGCTATTCTCATCTAATTCTCCTCCGACATTCAGTTCTGGGTAATCTCACCCATCTTCCCGTTTTGGTAGTCTTCAATCGCCTGGAAGATTTCCTGTTTGGTGTTCATCACGAATGGGCCATAACGGGCTACGGGCTCGTTCAATGGAACACCACCGATCAGAAGGACATCGAGAGTGGTGGTCGCATCCGACGGATTCTCGATTCGCACTTCGTCACCATCGTGCGCGAATAACACCATCTGACCGTCTTCTCCGGCTTCACGTTCTGCGCCGAACAATCCGCGGCCATCAACAACGTAGGCAAACGTGTTGAAGTCAGTCGGGACTGATTGAGTTACGACGCCGCCGGGTTTGATACTGTAGTGCAGGTACATGATTGGCGTGCGCGTCTCGATAACGGCTTTCTGGCCCATCGCCTCACCAGCAATCACTTTCACGGTCACGAGTTCGTCCGCCGAAGTCACCCGCGGAATTTGCGCACTTGGGAACTCCTGGTAGCGTGGCTTAATCATCTTGTCACGCTTCGGCAGATTCACCCAAAGCTGGAACCCGTGCATTCGTCCGCCCTTGCGCGCAAACTCTGCACTCGGCATTTCGGAGTGGACGACACCCGCGCCGGCAGTCATCCACTGCACATCGCCCGGCGTCAGACTCCCGGCGTGTCCGCGAGAATCCTTATGCTGCATCTCGCCCGACAACATGTAAGTCACCGTCTCGAATCCACGATGCGGATGATCCGGCGCTCCCTTCGCCTGGTTTGGCCCAAGCTCCATTGGCCCCATTTCATCAAGCAGCAAAAATGGATCAAACTCTGAAAACTGTGGCTTTGGAAACGGACGCCGGACCAAAAAGCCCGCGCCTTCCAAAGTCTCGATACTGTTCACCACACCCGCGACCGCGCGAGTTTTCGTCAACACTTCAGTAACCATTTGAAATAAATCTCCTTATTCGTGGCGGGCTGCCGCCTCATAACCGATTTTCTTCAACAGGCGAATGAGCGTTTCGCGCTCGGCTCGATTGAGGGACGCAGCGGCGAGTCGCTCCATGTCCGACGCATGATCGGCGTAAACGCGTGTGATCAGTGCCCTGCCGTCTTTCGTCAGGTGAACTATCCGCGCCCGGCGATCTGTGCCCGATGCACGTCGCTCGACCAAACCCTTCGACTCCAGGCGATCGACAGCGACAGTGATGGAACCACTCGTCAGCAGCACTTTCTTTCCGATTTCGTTAATCGGAAGCGGTCCCTTGTGCAGGAGGGCTTCCAGAACCGCGAAGTCGCTGCCACACATCTCCAGTTCGGTAATGCTGTTTTCGGCGTACGTCTCGACCGCGCGTGCTGCCTTCCACAACACCAGGAAGACATGAACGCCACTGCCACCCTTCAACGACTGCTCTTTGCGTGTGCTCATTTGCCTTAATTTCTAATATCTTGATATCAAGATACTTTAGCTAGAGCAATCTGTCAAGGTTGGTTACGGTACTGACCTCTTCCAACTACGGCTCAAAAGCAGGAGGGCGGCTCCAAAGACTCCACAGGAAACGGGATCGCCCAATGCCCACCACAAAGGCATGCCTGAGGTGAAATCAATCAGGAAGAAGACTGGAGCGGCTACCAGAAACGCAACGGCGTTGAAGACGACGAAGGGGCGGAAGCGCTCAACGTCCGTAGCAATCAGCCAAAGAGATAGTCCGTGCACCCCGTAGGTATAGGAGGCCTGCCGGATCATGAACATGAGGAGTGGTCCATCAGGCATTTCACCGAGACCAAGCCATGCGTGTGAAATCTCCATCCACGACCGCGGCATTACCACGGCGATGAATGCAAGTAGTTCTGTCGCACCTGCGAGTCGTAACAACCAAACCAAAAGAATCTCTCTGTTCATGGCCGAGAATTAAGCCATAGATTTACGCGTATGAACACAGATAAAATGTGTGGCTCATGTCTATGAACGGATTAGTTTCGGTACGACTCAACAATCAAAAGCTGTCATCATCAAAGCTTAGGAGAGCTGTTGATGTGGTGCGTTGGTTCGGGGCGGTGCAGGCGCAGGACTTTAACGCGGCCAAGTGGGCGCTTGCGCTCCGGATGCGTAAGGCGACAGAGGGCGCTGTGGAAGAGGCCTTTAATAAAGGAGAGATTCTTCGCACACATGTCATGCGGCCCACGTGGCACTTCGTCACGCCTGAGGATATTCGCTGGTTACTCCAATTGACTGCAGCGCGCGTGAATCAGAAGTGTGGTCCAAACTATCGCAAGTTCGAGCTTGATGCTGCAGTCTTCAAGCGGTCGAATAAGATTTTTATGAAGGCGTTGCGTGATGGAAAACATCTCACACGCCCGGTTCTGAAGTCGATGTTGAATGCGGATGGAATAGATGTGACGGATCCTGTGCGGCTTGCACACATTCTACTTCGGGCCGAACTCGATGGTCTTATTTGCAGTGGCCCACGAACAGGCAAACAGTTTACGTACGCGCTGCTCGAGGAACGAGTGCCCGCGACGAAGCCTCTCGAACGCGATGAAGCGCTGGCCGAACTCGCGCGTCGGTATTTCAGAAGTCATGGACCCGCTACGTTGCAGGATTTTGTTTGGTGGTCTGGGCTAACTGTCGAAGACGCAAAGCGGGGCATCGCGCAAGTTGGAACTCCACGCTCCACAGGAACTGAGCAATCGTCTGCTCACCTTTTGCCTGCTTTTGACGAATACTTTGTTGCTTACAAAGATCGGCAAATGACTGCCGGCTCGTTATCGACGTGGGACGTGCTCGGTCCAACATTGATTATCGATGGGATCGCTGCCGCCACGTGGAAACGTGCAAACTCAGGCACGATCGAACTCAACAGTTCGAGAATTCTGAAAACGTCAGAAAAACTCGCCTTTAAAGAAGCGGCAGATCGATACTCAGCCTACCTGGGCGATATCTCGCGACGCAGATAGAAAAGCAGATCGGTTGCCGGTGGCTCGATGCCGAGTTGTCGAATCATCCCGACTATCTGCCCGCGGTGCATAGTCGCGTGATTCACAACGTGCTGCATCTGATTGATCAGCGGCATCGAGCTCGGATCGCCACTGAGAAGTTTGAAGTGCAGATCCGCCGCAAGCCGCGTCTCATCTAACTCGGAAACAAATTGCGCACGCTCGTTGATGAGATTACTCCAGCGATCTTTCAACGTCACAAGGTCTCCACACGACTCAGTGGACCAAAGCGACCACGCTTCGGCTTTCGTTGGCGAGCGTCCGTTCCAGCGCTCGAGCCAGATCCATTCAGCACCCGCCATGTGCACGAGCGTTCCATAGATCGAACGGTGACTAATTCCAACATCGCGCCGGCAGCTCTCCTCCGCCAGTTTGCTCGCGGCATCCATCGCCAGATCGTTGGCCCATTCGGTGTAGTTAAAAAGATTTTTGATGTCTGTTAAGTCCATGATCAAAACACCAGTGTTTGAATTGAATGTGGCGGACTATTAACTTCAGCCGCATCACCGCTAACCCACACCCAGTACGACGCCGGCTTGTCGGTCGGATTCATCACGACCACCGCCGTTTTGCCGTCAGGATTGAGAAACGCCGTCGACAACAACTGACTACGACTCGGGGAGCTCGCGATTCTCTTCGCGCCCGGCTTGATGAACTTCGAGAAGTGCCCGATGTAGTAATACGAACTCAGATAATTTAGCTCGCCGGTCTTCGTGTCTGCATGCACCGGCGCGAAACAGAAGTTTCCGACGTGGTTTGGGCCACCGCGTTCGTCGAGCAGGATATTCCAGTCAGTCCAACCAACCGTGCCGTTGTTGAAGTCGTGAATCATCGACCGCCCGTACTGTTCGCCAAACTTCCACTCTCCGATCTTCTTCGGATCGAATGCGTCGACACAACCTTCCGTAAAGATTAGATGCTTGTCTGGAAACGTGTCGTGGACCAGCCGGACGTTGTCAAACATCGGATCGCCACCGCTCCAGGGCTCATACCAGTGATAACCAATGCCCCACACAAACTTCGCTGCCTTCGGGTCGGCAAGCAACGTGCTGACTCTCTGATAGATGAGATCACGATTGTGATCCCAGGCGATGATCTTCTTGTCACCTAATCCAGCACGACTCAACGTTGGCCCAAGATGGTTTTTGAGAAAGTCTCGTTCTTCCTCGGCGGAATAAATACACGACTCCCATGTCTGCGTGGCCATCGGTTCGTTCTGGATCGAGAGACCCCAGATCGGTATTCCTTCCGCCTGATAGGCCCTGATGAACTTCGCGTAGTAGTTCGCCCATGATTGATAGAACTCGGGTTTCAGTTTGCCGCCGTGCAGAATGTCGTTGTTGTCCTTCATGAAAGCCGGCGGACTCCACGGACTCGCGAAGATGTTCAGTTGACCTTTTGTAGCGGCGAGAACTTCCTTTATGAATGGAATGCGATATTGCTTGTCGTGCGCCACGCTGAAAGACTTTAGTTCTTTGTCGCCTTCGTCGACGTACGTGTAACTGCCGCTCGAGAAATCACAACTATGGATATTCGTGCGCGCGAGCTTGTAGCCGATCCCTCGCCGCTCGTCGAAATACGCGTCTATAAATTCGCGTTGCTTCTGTTTCGGGAGTTTCGCGAATGTTTCGGCGGACGCGTCGGTCAATGCTCCACCGATGCCGAGAAATGTCTGAAACTGTCGGGCCGGATCGACAAACACGCAGACCTGAGTTTCTTTTGGCTGCCCGACAGATTTGAAAGCGACAGTGTCAGTCTGTTTCAGCCGGAGGTCTGATTTGTCGGCGGTGGTGTAAACGGTCACTTGTTTTGGGACGGGGGGGTTCGGTTGGAATTCGAAATGATCGCGGTCGGTTTTACCGAAGACAGATGGCAGATACTTATGGCCCAGTGCTGCAGCCGATGACGCGAACAGGAATTTGCGGCGGTCGATTTTCATGGGGGGATTTTACACGAAAAGTCAGTTGGACAGGATTTACAGGATGTATCAGGATTAACATGTAAATCTTGTTTCATCCTGTAAATCCCGTCAAAAATCGACCCGAGCATCTAGGCTAGCGCCAGTTTTTCACTTTCGACCAGCCTGTTTGCAAATCCCACTTCAAACCTCTGCACAGCAGAATCGGCCGGTTCTCGTAGCGGTAGGCATAAGGATTGTCGAGAGTCGCCGCGACCATCACTGACTCGAATTGTTCGCGCGCTTCACGTTCTGTAGAGCCAAGTAGAATCACGATGTCGCCGGTGTACTGGCGCGGTCCCCACAGAAAATAGTTTTGATGTCCGCTGATCGCTTTTGGCAATCCATACTGTGGTCCAAAGAAATCGATCGCCGCCGCCTGCCCGTAGTTGCTGCCGAAGATCGCGGCTCGCTGTTGCTCTTCCGGCGTGAGTGAATGGTAGACGCGCGCCGTCGCCGCAACCAGTCCAGGCCACGGAAACTCATCAGCGTAATACTGCGGCAACGTCTCACCAACAAAACTGCGCTCTGTTTTTGGCACTTCGAAAGGTAGATGGGATTGATAACGGAGGAACGTCTCGATCGGTAACACCGGCAACACGAGCGGCAGCAACGGAACCACACCCAGTGCCAGCCAAATAAAACACGCGGGCCTCAAAACTGTTCGCCACTTTGGGCGCACAGCTATCAACCTCTCCGTCGCTACGCCGCCTGCGGCAAACAAGATCACATACGCGGGTGCCGAGTAGTAATCCTTCCCATGCGTGATCATGAAGATGAGGATCGTGATCACAAAGGTCCAACCGAAGTTGCGGTAACTCTTATCGTCACGCGAGAAGAAATAGAACAACAGCCCGCCGAACCAGAAAGGAAAACTCGCCGGGTTCAACATAAGCACCTGCTGCACGAGATACATGCCGGGTGAAAGAATGACGTCCTTCCCCGTGGCGCGGATGTTGCGCATCAGCTCGAGAAACGGCCAATGGTGCTGAATATTCCAAATCAGGTTCGGCGAGAAGATCAAAAGAGCCGTCGCGCCTCCGATTATGACCCACGGCGTAAAGAGAAGTCTTCGCTGTCGCGTTAACAAAAGTCCGGCGATGAGCGCTGCGGCAAAGATGACGATTGAGTACTTGTTCAGTAGTCCTACACCGGCGATCGCGCCAAACACGAGCCAGAGTTTTGGATTCGCTGTGTTGATGAGTCGAAGAACGACAAAAGCGAGTCCACCCCACAACAACGGTTCGAGACTGTTCATCGCGAATTGGTGATCGATGACCCACCAGACGCCCGGAGTGGCTGCGAGTGCGGCAGCCAGGACAGTTCCAAAACGTCCGGCGCCGAGCTCGCGCGCAAAGGCAGCCGTCAGGATGATTCGCAATGCACCTGCGAGCGCGGGCCAGAAGAGTAATGCTGGTAGTGAAGTGCCGAGGGTGTGGCGGGCGATCCACCCAAGCATCGCGATCAAGGGTGGTTGATCTACGTATCCGAACGCGAGGTGTTCGGAGCACGCGAGATAATACAAACCATCTCGGAAATAGCCGTACCGCGTTGACGTCAGCAGATGTAAGGCGAAGTAAACGATCGCAATCACGTACACCCACAGCAGCGACCGACTTTGACGACTGTTTGTGTTGAGTGTCATTTGACTAATGACTTGCGTAAAACTCCAACGTGGCTTTAGTCATCGCAACAACTTTCTCGCGAAGACTGAGCGGTTCGATCACTTCCAGATTTGGACCAAATGATACTGCATACTCGCACGCCATCTCCTCAACATCAAAACCAACATGGACCTTTTTCCAACCACGAGCATCAGTCTCCTCAGTCTCGTTCACGCGTGCGAAGCGTCCCGCAAAAGTCAATCGCAACAAGACCGCGGGTGAGACCCAGAAGGTTGCGAGGTAATTCGGCACGCTCGACTTGAATGTTGATGCAGAGTGTTGCCAGTAGTCAGCGAGATTGAAGTCGGATGGAATCGGCGACAGTTCATTCAGAATTTCAGCCTGGGAGATTCGTGAGACACGATAACTCCGGACGGTTTCGTCGATCGATGCGACGAGATACCAGACACTTCCTTTGGCGACCAATCCAAGTGGGCCAAGCAAACGTTCGACTGGTTCGGAATGCTCGCCGCGTGCGTATGTGATCTTGAGTTTACGTTCCAGCCATAACGCCTCCTGCAGGATCGGTAAGAACGGTACTGCTTCTTCGCGTCTGGACCAGCCGCTCACGTCGACGTGGATACGTTGTCGAGTTCGCTCTGCTCCTTTTCGAAATGCGGATGGTAGTGAGGCGAGTAGTTTAAGTTGAGCACCGTCGGCTGCTTTTTCCAGGTGTAAGTCGGCGAGTAGCTTTGTGGGCTTTGTGACGAAGAGGGTTTGAATCTCGGCTTCTGTCAGTCCGGTGAGTGTGGTTCGGTATTCACCAAGCAACGACCAGCCACCGCCTGAGCCACGTGCGGCGATGACGGGAATGCCCGCGCCGCTCAACGCTTCCATGTCGCGGTGAATCGTTCGTTCAGAGACGTCGAGACGCGATGCAAGTTCGCGCGAAGTCAGTTGGTGATGTGCCTGCAGCAGCAGAACTATCGAGAGTAAACGATCCGCTCGCATGAACGAATTTTAGCCCACAAATATGACAAAGGGTGTCATGAAATGTGCCATAGAATGGTCAAGCACGGTAAAAGCTACTGTAGGGGCGGCCCTCCGTGGCCGCCCTCGGTTTAAAACCGTGTTCGCAAAATCCTACCCCGTTGTTCCTTGACTCCGTGTGCAAACCGAGGGCGTCCACGGTGGGCCGCCCCTACAGTTACGCCCAAAACAGGAGGAATCCGATGCGCAAAGTCACGTTTGGAGGAGCTAACAGTCTCGACAACTTCTTCGCTCGCAAAGACGACTCAGTCGACTGGCTGCTCTGGTGCAAAGAAGTAAATCAGATCATGAAAGACTACTGGAAGAACATCGACACTGTCGTCATGGGCCGGCGCACATACGAGGTCGCGCTTAAGATGGGCAGCGACGGCGGCAGTGGTCCAGGTATCAAAACGTACGTCTTCTCACGCACGATCAAAAAACGCAGCAACAAAAAACTAACATTCATCTCCGAAGACGCAGCAGACTACGTAAAGCGATTGAAGGAAGAGAAAGGTAAAGACATCCTCGTGCTTGGCGGCGGCGTGCTGGCGAAGTCACTATTCGAAGCAGATCTGATCGACGAGATCGGTTTCAACATTCATCCCGTGTTACTCGGTTCCGGCATTCCGATCTTCTACGAGATGTCGCGACAAATCGATCTCGAATTGAAGAAGTGTCAACAGCTATCGAATGGCTGCGTTGTTCTCACTTACAATGTGAAGCATATGTAATTGCATACAGGAATTTCCTGATGTCTTGTGCATAAAAATCCGTGCTTGTATGTGACGGTTTGCGTGTAGTATGTGCGGCGGTCACAGAGGGCAGGACCATGCGCAAAGATATTGCCAAGCGAAAATCCTCGCGTTAACCTCGGCCCTTAACGAAGATGAGCCTAGCCTCGCCCAAGCTGATGCCGGCGATACTCATATATGTGTGACAGTTTGTGGGATGTACAAGTCGTAAGGTGAGAGCGGCAGCACGATTCTGAAGCCGAACTACCGCTCTCGGCGGAACGCACAGGCAACACCCACAATTTGCCTCCGGGCATGCGCTCCGAAATCTATCTCAATGAAAAGGAGCAATGTTGATTAAGGCGCGAGGTCGAACCCGCTAGTGAGTAGCGCCCGACTAGTTCGGGCGTTTCGGGTAGCCTCGGAGTCGGCGCGCAGTGTAAGTGAAAATACACATAAATACAAGAGCGCATCTTCGTCAGGAGTCGTGGCCTGATGGGACGGGTGCGCCGAAACAAACCATTGAGACTGAGTCACAAGTTGTTGGCGATCAGGAAGCGTCTGCAGATGAGCCAAACTGAGATGGCGAGGGCGCTTGAACTAAAGGTGCATTATTCCGCGGTTTCTAATTTCGAGCTTGGGACACGTGAACCGGATCTGTTGATTGTCCTGCGTTATGCCCGACTCGCAGGCGTGCCGATGGAGGCGATCGTCGACGATCTGTTAGAGATTCCTGAGCAACACTGATAAAAGCGGATCTTATTTTGGATATGGCGCTCGAATGGGACGGCCTGGAGAAACTCCTGATTGGAGTTGGCCGTCCTTAATAATAAGGACGCCGTTGACTAAGACGAATTTTATTCCTTCAGAATATTTTGCTGGGTCCTGAAAAGTTGAGCGGTCGGTTATTGACTGTGGGTCGAAGATGGTGAGATCTGCGTCAGCGCCCACTCGAATCCGACCTTTGTTCTTCATCGACGGAACACGACGTTCGAGACGTTGAGCAGGCATCAAGGTCATCTTTGTTAGCGCGTCCATTAGGGTGAGCGTCTTTTTCTCTCGCACATAATTTCCCAGCACTCTTGAATACGTGCCCGCCGTGCGTGGATGTCCCTTGCCTTTCTCGAGAATACCGTCACTCGCGATGATTGTTAGCGGACTCTCGATGGCAGCATTTACTACTTCTTCCGTCATCGAAAAAACAGCGACCATGCCGCCGGTCTTCCGGTAGCGCTCGAAACTCTCTTTAGTTAGTCGTTCCCCAGTTGCGGCCCACTGCAGATCCTTGTACTCAATATTGAAAACTTCCTGCCAACCTTCGTCGAAGATTGCCGACTTGATGTCAGTCATGCCGGCAATGTAGGGATAACACTCCGTGGACACGTCGAGTCCGCGCGACTTCGCTTCACCGATCATTTGCAGCAGCTTTGGCGTTGCTGGACCACCGGTGCTTTGAATGTGAACGACGTGCAAAGGCGCTCCCGTGATTGCGGCAGCGGAGATCACTTCTTCAAGCGCCTGGATGCTGCTGCCCGGTTCTTTTACTCCTGCATGTCGCATGTGAACATGACACGACGCACCATACCGTGCTGCAACACGAAACATCTCGAGGATTTCCCAACGTGATGCATTGGGCGTGTATTGAATTCCGAAACCAACAGCCACGGCGCCACGCTTCAAACCATCTTCGAGACGCTGCTTCATCTCGCTGATCTCTGCATCCGTGGCTGCACGTCGCGCAGCGTCACCGGTGGGAAGAAATGTGATGGGCTCGTGCAGGGCGGCCATGCGTGCTGCGAGATGTCCGGCACTCACACCGTAGTTGATTAGAGACTTCTGATCGCGTTGTGCATACCAGGCATCGACATCGCCCGTGCCGACTTCGAGCTCGAGTGCAGAGGTAACACCATCCATCGCCTTGAAACGATAGTTCTCTTGGTCCTGGCCGTGTTGATGAAGATCGAAAAAGCCCGGCGAGACTACCAGGCCCTTAGCATCGATAACAGTGCGGCCTGTGAGCTTATTCGTGCTGATGGCCTTGATGGTGCCGTTTGAGATGCCGAGATTCCGAATCGAATCGGATCGCGATTCAGGATCGATCACTCTGCCGTTGAGGATGACAAGATCGTAGGCGGACTGCGAGCCTGACGAAAAAGTGAGCGCCAGGAAAATCAGCACAATAGATCCTATCGGACCAATAGGACCTATACTCACGCCAGGGACGCGGCCAAGCTTCATCGCAACTTTCCTCGAGCGGCCACGCGCCAAATCTCCTCAACCTGCTCACGGCGCACGCCATAAATCTCGTCGTGCATATTCACAGTGGTGCAAACGTGATTCGGAATAATGCTGAGTCGATCACCAACTCGATAACTCCGCTCCGAACGTCCAATATTCAAGTGCCCGTGCTCCTCGGAGAATCGCTCAACTTCTGCTGCCGGATCTTCCCTGACGATACCAAACCCACGCTCATCGCCGCCTTGAAAGCGATCGTAAGAGAACGTCTTCGATCCACCATCGACGACTGCATGTCCCCTAACTGCTGTGCTAACTACAGTCACGACAACCGAGAGGGCACAATCGCTCAACGACGCCGCTGATACTGCGACTGTATTTCGATCGTTGAAGATGTACGTTCCGGGGCGCACTTCGTTAACACCGTGAAAGTACCCGCCCTCGTAGGCCGTTGGCGTCGATCCACCGCTCACGACCGCAACAGGCACGCCCGCACGTTCAAATGCTGCAAGCGTACGCTCGAGAAACTCATTTACCTGCGTGCGCAATGCAGCTCGCTCTTCTGGTCGAACCCCGAAGTGCCCCGGAAAAAACATCAGTCCTTTAAACTCGAGCGCCGGAAGATCATTAATCTTCTGGGCGAGCGTCACCAAATCACTTTCATTGCCGAGCCCGCAGCGCCCGAAACCAACGTCCATCTCGAGAAGAACTCCGATCTTTGTTCCCTGTCTTGACGCCGCTGCTGAAATCGCACGCGCTGCGTCCTCCGAATCGAGCGAAACACTGACCTTCGCACGTTCTGCGATGCGTGCCAGTCGCGCGGTCTTCTCTGCACCGACGATCGGATAAGCGATCAGTATGTCGTCGATTCCGGCATCGAGCATCACTTCAGCTTCGCCGACTTTCGCGACCGTAATTCCTGTCGCGCCACTCGCGATCTGACGTTTGGCGAGTTCGGGGATCTTGTGCGTCTTAGTGTGTGGTCGGAGTAACAGTTGGTGTGTGCGGCAGTAGCCGGCCACACGCGAGAGATTGCGGTCCATCACGTCGAGATCGACGATGACTGCCGGCGTTTCGAGTTCAGAGATATGCATTAGACAGGATCAACAAGATGGAACAGGATGAACAGGATTAAGGCACGATCTCGAATGACGCTTCCTGCTTCGTCGACTTGCGCGTCACCATGTCCTTCGTCTCAATCATCGCCTGATAGCGACCCGCCGCAAGATTCGTCAGCGGCAGGTATTGCGCAAAAGTCAGATGAGGCACTGGTTCGTTCTGAATGTCAGTCAACACATAGTCAAAAAACTTCGACGCAGGCTGCCCGTCTTTCATCAATCGTACCGTGACACGGACCAGAGGCTTTCCCGTGTCCGTGCTGTTCGCCGCGTTGTAAACGTCCAGAAACATGATCAGATTGTCGCTGTTTTTGAACTTTAATGCTGCTGAAGGACGGATCAACTGCTTCCCATAAGTAAATACGTCCGGAGAATCGGCCGGCGATGGATTCGTCGGCGCGACGAAACGACTAAGCACCACGCGCGTAGTCGCAAATTCTGCATCGGGTTCAGGCAATACGAGTTGTTCGCGGCGCGCGGCGACCTTTCCCGACTGCTTATCCCTCACGATCAAATCGATCGTGTACTCGCCCGACGTGAGTTGCAGATCCTGCCGATAGAAAATGTTGTTATTGACGATCTGATTGTAATCGCTTGCGGATAGATTGACGTCGAAGTTACCGCCCAGTTTGGAAAGCATCCGATCCGCTCCTGCCTTCACAACACCAAGCACCTCCAGTTGCATCGTCTGCTTCTCTCCCTTGCGATCAAACTTCACCGCCGAAGGCGGAATCTCTATCGCAAGCGGAATGTTGTATAGACCATGCCGCGTTCTGAATGGACTGAGTGAAACGAAGATCGGCAACCCGGGATTCGTCTCTGACTGAGCAAAATTTGCCAGCAACTTCTTATCAGCCGGCGACAACAGCACGATTTCTTCCGGCGGGATCGCGTAGTAGCCGGAGCGCGAGATGACCTGCGTGTCCGGGCGCTGCACCTCAATTTTTACTTTGCGGAACGTGCCGTCGAAGTTTTGATTGCTACTACGGTAAGCAAGCGTGTAGCGCGCCTGGATTTCCTGATTGATGCGCTCGAGTCCCTGACCTATGTCGTTGTTTCCTTTAAGAAACTTTCCTCCGGTGTCGTCCGAGATGCGATAAAGAATGTCGTACTCTCGATTCTGGCCTTCCTGTCGCACAGTGTCGAAAACAGTCTCACCGCCAACTCCCCTGATTCGTTGTTCCTGACTTGCAATCGCCGACACGCCGGACAGTGGTGAAGCTGGAGACACGGCATTAGTGCCCTGCGCCGCGCCGCGTAATCCTGCTGAATCGATGATATAGACGGCGACGTTTGCACGGTTCGCAATATCGATCGTGCTTTGCACCTGCCAATCAAGAACCGCGGGCGTGACAAAGCCCTGCGAAAACAAAACCAGCGTCTTCTTGCCGGGAATCCGTCGGAGGCCCTCAGAGATCGCAGCTAGCGCCGCTAACACCGGCCGCGCCTGTTGCACACTCAGAGCGGTGCGCATCCGAACGAATTGCTGCAACACCGTTTGAGCAATCATGACGCTCGCCTGGGCGGAGCCGCCCGCGGCAGTCGTGATGTCGCCGGTTGATGATGAGTTGTTTATGTAATCCCGGAGACTGGCAATGTTCTCGTTGATGTCTCTCATTTCAGAGTTCTTTGAGTTAACGCCAGTACCAAGATTCTCGAGTGTCGCGATCAGCTTTGCCTTGTCCTGCGTGAACGGCTGAATCATCTGCAAGCCATTTGTGACAGACAAAATCGCCACCGCATCAGCTTCCGTTACCTGTTCGCGAACATACTTGATGGCTCCCTCGCGCAGTGGTTTCAAGTTAGTCTGGTCAGTAGTTTGCGAGTCGAGGACAAGCGACACATAGTGGCGCGGCGCAGTTGGAGTCGGGCCGGTCGTGGTGGTTGTCGTCACCCCGGTCGAGTTCGGTTTCTTTGTTTCGGTTTTTGAGAGTGGAGCGTCGAAGAATTCTATCTTTTGAGGTTGACCATTTTCCGTGATGACGAAGTCTTCGGGTTTTAGATCGGAAACGTATTTGCCTTTTTTGTCTTTGACGATGACGTCGATGTTGACGAGGTTTGATTTGACTTTGACGACATCGTCTTCCTGAGCGTGTCCGATCAGTGGAAGGAACAAAACTAAAAGCAGGCCACAGATGTACGCGGATTTTTTCATGGGTTTAGTCTCTTCCCACGCCCAGCGCATCAGCGACACGGTTTATGTAATTGAACCACGAGGCGATGAGCGTGATTTGTAGAATCCCCTTGTCGTCGAAACCTGCGGAGCGAAGTCGCTCGTGGTCGGCTGGTGAGATGCGCGTCGCGTCGCGCGTGATCTGCACCACGTAATCGAGCATGACTCTCTCCTGCTCAGAGATTGGCGCCTTGCGGTAGTCGTCTTCGAGAGCGGCTACCAAATCTTTGTCCAGTGTAACCCGACGCAGAAACTCTGCGTGAGACTCGATTCAATAATGACACCGGTTGGTGACCGACACGACCGTGGTGATCATCTCATGCTGGCGTCTGTCGAGCGGTAAATCAGGCGACATCAGCGCGCCAAACGTCGAAAAGGCGTGGAAGAGTGCGGTCGGTATCAAACTGTGCGAAGCAACGATGCCGGCAGTTTCGCCGTCCGGCGTCGGATGTACGGGCGTCGCGTACTCGATCGGATACAACTCGCGCTGAGACTCAACCGCCTTTCGCACCTCTTCACTCTCATTAACCGTCACCGTTTTGATCCAAGTCATTCCGTGGTCCTTCTTTCTACTAAACCCTTATCGCGAAACAGAAGTATATAAACCGGCAATCCCAACGCGACGACACCGACGCCGAGAAACGCCTGTCTGGGGTTGTTGCCGGCAAGTAAGAAGAGCAAGCCGACAAGCATCACCAGAAACAGGATCGGTGTTAATGGATAGACCGGAGTCAGATAACGAATCGCGCCTCTGTCTTCGCGACGAAACTTAAACAACGCGACAACGCTGAGTCCAACAAATAACAGTACGACAAATATAAAGTACGAGACGATCTCGTTGAAGTTACCCGCCACGACAAGCACCGAAGCCAGCACTGCCTGCAATGCAATCGCGCGCGCCGGTGTTTCGTAACGCTTGTGCAGCACGGCGACTGCCGGAACAAACAATCCATCGCGTGCCATCGCGAAATAGACTCGCGGCGCCGACATCACGACGGCGGTCACGCTGCCGAGCACTGACACGATAACAATCAATGAAAATATTAGCCCGCCGGCACGTCCAAACAACACCTCACCGGCTTGTGCTGCGAATGTCTCGCCCGAAGTGACCTGCTGCAGTGGAACAAGGTAAACAAAAGCGAAGCTCGTCAGGATATAAACGAGCATGATGATAAGCACGCCGAACGTCAACGCTTTCGGTAAGTTTCGCGCCGGATCCTTTACTTCGCCGGCGAGCTTTCCCAGATCCCACCAGCCGGCAAAAGAAAAGAATGCGCCAACCATCCCGCCTGCAAGCGCGCCCATGAGGGGAGCTGAGCCCGCATGACGCTCGACAAACGGTGTGAAGTTGGACCAGTCGCCGAGTTGAAAGCCAACTCCCCAGAGAAAGATAAAAGCGAGCAAACCGAGTTTTAGAATCGCGAGAGTGCGAATGAAGCCTGCACCCGACCTGACTCCACGAATGTTGATGAGTGCGACCAGAATGATTGTCACGATTGCAAGAATTTTGATCTGTGCTGGTGAGAGTTTGAGAATGTAGGCGGCGTACGTTGCGAGGCCGGTGGCGAGCGCAGCCGTCAAACCCGGATCCATGACGAGAAACGCCATCCAGCCGTACATGAAAGCTACCGCTGGTCCAAAAGCCTCGCGCAGGAAGACATAACCGCCGCCGGCTTCGGGATATCGCGCCGATAATTCTCCGTAACAAAGTGCGCCGCAGAGCGCCATCACGCCCATCGTCAACCAAACGACCAGCAACCACATCGGCGAACCGAGCGCCTTCGCCATCCCTGCGGGAGTCAGAAAAATTCCCACCGCGATGACTTCACCGACGACCAGTCCGATCGCCGTCCAGAGCCCAATCTGTCGTTTGAGTTGATTCACAACGTAAACAGTGGACGCCACCTTGGAGTGCGCCAACTTGTTGGCGCTTTGGTATGTTTACCAAAGCGGTGACAAGTCACCGCACTCCAAAGAGGCGCCCGATTTCACGGGGCTAGAAAGTCACGCGCGCGGCGAACTGAAACGCGCGTGGTCCACCCGATCCGAACACGCCACCCGCCGTCGTCACCGGCTGTCCAAAACTCGACGACCGCAGAAATCCAGCGCTGCTCGGATCGTTGTTATCACGAACGAGCACATTACTAAATCCCGAATAGTTCACATTCGAAACGCCGAGCACATTCGTCACATTGAACAGATTGAACACCTCGGCAATCGGCTCGATTGTCCAGCGCTCACCGACCCGGAATTGCTTCGACACTCTCAAATCCAACGACGAAAAATTGTCTCCCAGTTTCAGATCGTCTCGCACCAACGGAAGCAACACGCGCGGCTTGAAACCCGTACTCGGATCAGCATTCGGACACAATGAACCACCAGCCGCGTTGATCTGAGTCAGCACAGCATTCAACTCAGCCCCGGTCTTAAACTGTCGCGCACCGGCATTGCGCTGCAACTCACAAACGCGCGAACTGCCATCAGGAAGCAGAACATCGATCGGCACGGTCGAAGCCACGGTCAGGATCGGCGACAAGCGAATACCCGCGGGCAGGTTAAACTCTCCTGAAAAAGTAAATCGATGACGTTGATCGTTCGGCGTCGGCCCGTATTCACGACGCAGATCGTTCGAGTCTATCGGCCCGTTCGAGAATGGAATCTGATCGTCGTTGGCATAGTTTGATGAGCGCGAGAGAGTGTAGGACGCGCGGAACTGATACGCGCGCGCAAAACGTCTTTCGAGACTCACGAGCAGCCCGTCATATTTCGTTCTGACACTCGACTCGAGGTTCTTCACGATGTCTGGTCCACCGACGACCGGATTAAAGGGCACAGTACCGATGACGCGACCGATGATGAAGTGTGTGCCAATGTTGCGCACGTAGTCGGCGCGCACTGCGAGATGTTGGCCGAGCTCACGCTGAACACCGACGTTCATCTGGTGGACCATCGGGTTCTGCAGATCGTTGTCGATAATGTTTATGCCCCCCGCACCGGCACCGGGCAGCACAAACCCGGTGAACGGATTTGCGAGCGTCGGCGCCGGCGGCGGAAACACACCGTTGACTGGATCAAAGAGAAACTGCGGTGGAATGAAGAAAAGATTTCCGGCGCGCACTTCGACCGGCAACGCGCGACCGTCGAGGCCGCGCTCGAGCGTCTGGATCTCCAGAGTCACGCGGTCGTAGTAAATACCGTAACCGGCATGAATACTCGTGCTGCCGTCTCCCGTCGAGTAGTTGAAACCGACGCGCGGCGCAAAATTGTTTTTGTCTCTGCTTCTCGTTCCTCTCAGGAAAGGAAGAATGAGCGGATTCAACTCATTGACGCGACTAACATTCTTGACGTCACTGTCGACCTCGTAACGCAGACCGAGGTTTAGAGTCAGCCGCGGGCGCAAGCGCCAGTTGTCCTGAATGAACTCGGCGAAATACGTGTTGTTAGTATCGGGAAGCACCAGAGAGCGATCGGGAAAACCACTCCGCAGTGTCACCGCAAACAACAGATCATTGTCATCGACGCGGCCATCAAGGTTGCGATCGAAATCGGGAAAGTCTTCGATTAATTCGACGCGGCCTTGCTGAAAGACTTTTAGATCGAGATCCGACTGGACGCGCTGAACTTCGCCGCCGAAGTTGATCGTATGATTTCCTCGAACCATCGAGTAAGTATCGTTGAACTGAAACCGCCGTTGCTTCGTCTGCTGCGGCACACGAAACGAAGCGCCGTCCTGGATACTTGGAAATGTAAGCTGTGGTCCAGGCGTCACGGGCAACGTATCGTTGCGGAACGTGCTGAAACTGAACTTGAAAGTATTTAAATCGGTCGGAGAAAAGACCCGTGTGTAACTGGCGAGAAGTGCGTTTGATTTGTTCTGTGATGACTGGCGCTGAGACGCAGAGCCAATTGAACGGACCAGGGTGCTGGCGGCAATCCCTCTTTCTCGTTCGAATGAATAACGAAAGCTAAACTGATCTTCCGGATTCGGATACCAATCGACGCGATTCGTCGTCATGAAGTCATCGAGTGGCGAATCCGCGAAGCCACGTCTAATCGAACGGGTGGCTAGGTCGCGGGTGCCAACCAGCACAACACCATCCTGGTTGCGATTCTCGAATGAGCCAAAGAACCAGGCCTTATCCTTTTTGATCGGACCACCGATGGCAAATGCATATTGCTGCCGATCGAATGGCGGCGATTCATCGAGCGTGCGATCGAATGTAGCCGGTAAACCCTGCAGACCACTATTGCGGAAGTAAGCCGAAGCAGATCCGTGCAATTCATTTGAACCGGCTTTCGTGATCACGTTAATCACCGACGAGCCTGAGCGACCGAGCTCCGCGGAGAAACGATTGGTGGCTATCTGAAATTCCTGAATGGCTTCCTGAGAAATGTTTTGTATCGAACCACCGACGACGTCGTCATTTGTATCAACCCCATCGATAGTCACGTTACCGCCGCGCCCGAGTTGCCCGGCAGAGGAAATTACGACTGTATTAGTCTTGGTGGGATCGAAATTCGGCGCCGGACTGTTGCCGGGAACGAGCAGTGCAAGCTCCAGGAAATTTCGTCCGTTGAGCGGCAAACTCTCGACTTCACGTCTGCTGATGACACCATTGATCAATGAGTCGCTGGTATCGATGCGCTGCGTGGGGATGAGATCTTCATCGAGCGAAATGCTAACTGTACCAACCTCGAGCGACATGTTGATGGTAGACGTTTGACCAACGTTCAGTGAAACGTCCTTGAGAATTTTCGTCGCAAATCCCTGTAGCTCGATCTTCAACTCGTAATTGCCGGGCGACATGTTCGAAAACACGTAGAATCCATCGTCATTTGTTACTGTGTTGCGTTGGATGCTCGTCGCGATTTGTGTGGCCGTGATTTTTGCACCGGCAACGACGGCACCGTTGGGGTCAGTTATCGTACCGTTGAGAGTCGCGTTTGCGGCCTGCTGGCTGAACGCGGTTAGATGCGCGAAGACTACAAGAATGCTCAACAGGGCGAGACGGGTCATGAACGATCCTTTCAGTTGGAACAGGATTTACAAGAATTTGCAGAATTCACAAGATTTATCCTGTAAATCATGGAAATCTTGTAATCCTGTCTAAGCGGACTGCTAGAAACCAAGCCGATTAATCACATCACTGACGATCGCTTTCGCACGAGCTTCACTCTTCGCCTCGGCAACCACGCGAATGATTGGCTCGGTGTTCGAACCTCTGACGAGTAACCATCCATCCGGCATCATCACTTTCACACCGTCGCGCGTGTCCATCGGAAAAGTCCCAAACTGCTCGCGAATCATCCTGAGCATCGCCGGAATTCGATCCGAAGCACAGGTCATCTTTTCCTTCACGATCGTGTATTGCGGAATGTCTTCGAGTAGTTCTGTTACTGACTTACCTGATTCGACGAGCAAATGAAGAACGAGCGCGATGGCCACGAGACTGTCGCGACAAAAGTTGATACGCGGATAGATAACGCCGCCATTCCCTTCCCCACCAATCACCGCGTGGTGTAGCTGCATCCCGTCGGTGACATTCACTTCACCGATCTTGGTCAGAAACACAGGACAGTCGAAACGCTTAGCGATATCGGCGACCGCGGAAGTCGTCGAGAGATTTGCGACTACCGGCCCCTTCTCACGTCCGAGCACATGAAGAATCGCGAGCACGAGCGTGTAGTCCTCACCGATCGGCTCACCGCGGTCTGAAACAATTGCAAGACGATCCGCATCCATGTCCTGCGCAAACCCGACGTCGGCTTTGTGCTCCTTAACAGCGCGACAAAGATCGCCGAGGTTCTCGGCAACCGGCTCAGCCGGACGCGGAAACGATCCATCTGGAGTGACGTTGATTGGTATGACCTCGGCGCCGAGTGCTTCAATCAACTTTGGACCAACGAGCGAGCCGGCGCCATTGCACGAGTCAAGCACGACACGAAGCTTCTTCTGAGTTTGCGGCAGCGGACCAAGCGCATCGAGGATTGCTTTGATATGCAGATCCGTTGCGCCTTCGACTTCTTCAACTGTCCTCAGCTCTGCGCCGCCGACTTTCGTGTATTCACCCTGGTGATAGATATCGAGCAGCTCCCGCGCCTGCCCTGAATCCAGAAAGAGTCCGTTTGAGCCGATAAACTTCAGGGCGTTCCATTCGGCGGGATTGTGACTGGCTGTGATCGCAATGCCACCTTGTGCGCGACGCTGGCGCACTTGCAGTTGGACTGTGGGAACGGGACAGACACCGATATCGATCACGCGACTTCCGGTTGAGAGTAGTCCCGCGACGACGGCGTGCTTCACCATCTCACCTGAGGTTCGCGGATCGCGACCGATGACGATCGTTCCCGATCCGGTATGCGTTCCGAAGGCCTGCGCAAAACGCGTCAAGAGTTTCGGTGTGAGCGACTGGCCCACCACCCCACGCACGCCGGAAATGCTGATCTTTAAAGTTGGTATGGCTCGCATTTCTACTGAGAGTTTTCTCCCGCAACGGCGCAAAGGCGCAAAGTAAAACCGTTAAAGAAACGTTCCCCTTCTTCGTTGCGCCTTTGCGCCGTTGCGGGAGAAACTTTCCTCATTTTTTGATCCGGTCGCGTGCCCAGTCCAATAACTCCCGTGCCGCCTCTTTCTTTTCAGCTTCGACGATGATCCGGATCATCGATTCGGTATTTGAAGCGCGAACGTGAACCCAACCATCGGGCAAAGTGACCTTGATACCGTCAGTCGAATCAATCTCGATGTCTTCCGCTTCCATCACCGCGCGAAACTCCTGCAACACCGAATACAAACGATGCGGCGCGACTGTGACGTTATGCTTCAGCGTTGTCAGTCGCGGAAGCTGGGCCACGAGATCCGAAATACGCTCGCCGGTCTGCGCGAGGTATTCGAGTATCAACCCGATCGCAGCAGCACTGTCGTGTGTCAGGTGAACTTCGGGAACAGTTATGCCACCACTGCCCTCACCACCGAGCACGCCGTTGTGTTCGATCAAACCTTCGGAGATGTAAGCCTGTCCCACGGGAACACGCACGACGCTGCCACCATGACGCGCTGCTACGATGTCGATCGCGCTCGACGTCGAAACGTTTGTGACAATGACACCGCTTTTCTTTCGTAAACGAATATCAGCGGCGATGGCGAGCGTCATCTCCTCCGAAAGAGGCTCGCCAAGGTTGCTGACGATTCCCAGGCGCTCGCCATCGGCGTCATGGGCGAAACCGATGGCGGCGCGGCCGGCTTTCACCACCGCACAAAGCTGGGCCATAGTCTCAGGCTTGGGCTCGGGAGAATGCGGGAAAGGAGCCGTAGGGTCATCGTTAACCGCAAGAACCTCGCATCCTAAACTCGCCAGCCATTTCGGACTAAGAAACGAGCAAGCGCCGTTACAACAATCCACTGCCACCGTCAATTTTTTGGACTTGATAGCGTTAATATCAAAACTCTCACTCAGTACTTTGACATGCTCTTCAATCGCATCCGCCGTCTGGACCACGTGCTTGATCGTGTCCCAACCGGCCTTTGCAAACTCGCCCTGATGAAAAATGTCGAGCAGCTCTTCTCCCTGAGTCGCATTGAGATATAGCCCGTCGTTACGAACAAACTTCAGCGCGTTCCATTGCCATGGATTGTGACCAGCGGTAATCGCGATGCCGCCGTCGGCGCGCAGCGACTTGATCGCGAGCTGCATGCTCGGCGTCGGACAAATACCGAGATCGACAACTTCACAACCCGCCGCTAATAGTCCCGCCAGCACGGCGGCTCGGATCATTGGACCAGACGGTCTCGTATCGCGACAGACTAGAATTCGTCCACGGTCGAGGTATGTTCCAAAACTTTCGGCAAAGTCGACTGCAAGTTCTGGAGTTAAGGTCTCACCGACAATTCCTCGCACGCCGGTGAT
>DASYPN010000069.1:0-4663 GCA_036006625.1 Pyrinomonadaceae bacterium
GGCACCCAAACACGTCCGCCTTCACCGCGCGCCGATTCGGACATCAGTCGCAGCTTGTCCTCACCCGGAATCGACGTCGGATGCACCTGGATGAACTCGCCATTCGCATACTTCGCGCCTTGCTGGTAACACGCCGAAACAGCGCTGCCGGTGCAGACCATCGAGTTCGTCGATTTACCGAAGATCAGACCTGGACCACCAGTGGCGATGATTACTGCATCAGCGGGAAAAGCCTTGAGCTCGAGCGTCTGCAGGTCCATCGCGATCAATCCGCGACACACCTGATGATCGTCGAGCACGAGCGACATCATTTCCCAGTGTTCAAACTTCCTGACCTTACCGACGACCTCGTATCGTCTGACTTGTTCGTCGAGCGCGTAAAGAAGTTGCTGGCCCGTCGAGGCCCCGGCAAACGCAGTGCGGTGATGTTTAGTGCCGCCGAAGCGACGAAAGTCGAGCAAGCCTTCAGGCGTGCGCGAGAAGGGAACACCCATGCGGTCGAAGAGGTAAATGATCGACGGCGCCATTTCGCACATCGCTTTGGCAGGCGGTTGATTCGCGAGAAAGTCGCCGCCGTACACAGTGTCGTCGAAATGTTCCCAGGTGGAGTCGCCTTCGCCTTTGGTGTTGACCGCTCCGTTGATGCCACCCTGCGCGCAAACTGAGTGTGAGCGCTTTACGGGCACGACGGAAAACAGATCGACAGCATGGCCGCCCTCCGCGATCTTCATGGCAGCGGCAAGTCCAGCAAGCCCGCCCCCGACAATCGCGATTTTCATTCCGTTACTGGCCATTAATAGATGATTCCTCCTAACAATCCGCCTGGACGTATGAACGCGATGGCGGCGTTGACGCCGACCAACAGCAGCACCGCGCCAAACGTTATACAAGCGTAACCGGTCAAACGCTGTGCACGTTCGCCAATCGTGATGCCCCAATCGACCAGAAATAACCAGATGCCGTTCGCCAGGTGCCAAACTGTGGCCGTAATCCCGAAGATGTAGAGAATCAAAATAGGAACCATGCGAAATTCGCGTGCGACAATGTTGAAAGCTTCACCGGGATGCGTCGCAACGGACTGGTCGTTCAATCCCGGAATCAGTCCAAAGCGGAAGTTGAGCACGTGGAAAAAGATGAAGAAGAACAGAATTACACCGGTGATTCGCTGAATCAGGTAAAACCAGTTGCGCGAATACGGATAGGCGAGGTTGTTGGGCCGCGCTTCCATTGTAATCACCAGCCCGTAAACGGCGTGGTAGATTAAAGGAATAAAGATGCCGCCAATCTCGACAAAGAGAATGTATGGGATCGACTGCAGATCTTTGACCGCGTCATTGAAGTCGTGCGCGCCGGTCATCGCCTTTGAATTAGTGTAAAAATGTTCTAAAAGAAAGAGTCCGAGAGGAACGATACCCGAAAGCTGGTGCAGCTTGCGCAAGACGAAGGTCCTGCTCAAACGAATAGCCAAGAATCCACTCCTTTGCCGAAAATGTTTGACATCGACGCCGGTCGTCGATCTCGGTTAGGCAGGTTGTTAACGAATCTGAACAGAGCGATTGAATTATGCCACAAAAAGGCACATAAGGCACAAAAGGCACAAAGGTATGGATGAGCTTGTAGAGCAATCGTTAGGGTCGATTCGGAAGATGATTCGACAGCGTGAGGTGTCGCCGGTTGAGGTTGCGGAGGCGCATCTGGAACGAATCGCGCGTTTGAATCCGCAGTTGAATGCGATCGTTACTCTGGCGCCAGACGTGGTTGAGCGTGCCAAAGCTGCGGAAGCGGCGTTGCTACGTGGCGATGAGGTTGGGTCGCTGCATGGGGTACCTGTCACTGTAAAAGACACGATTGATACAGCGGGGCTGCGAACTACAAGCGGTTCTAAAATTCGAATGGATTATGTGCCAGAGACGGATGCGCCTGCCGTCGCGCGACTCAAAGCTGCGGGCGCGATTGTTTTAGGAAAGACCAACGCCGCTGAGATGGCGATGGACTACAATGCAGACAATCTTGTCTTTGGTCGCACTAATCACCATCTTAATGCCGGTTTGACGCCAGGCGGCTCGAGTGGCGGCGAAGCGGTTGCGATCGCGACGTGCATGTCGCCCGGTGGCATTGGAAGCGATCTCGCCGGCTCCGTTCGAATTCCCGCGCATTTCTGTGGAATCTGTGGATTGAAACCGACAACGGGTCGCATACCTGGTGAGTTGCAGTTTCCTCCGAGTATTGGCCCATACTCGCTCGGGGCCGTGATTGGTCCAATGGCGCGCCACGTTGGCGACTTGCGTTTGTTGCTTGGTGCACTCAGTAAAGATCCGTTTGAGCGAAGTTCATTTGATCTTCGTGGCGTGCGAGTCGCCTGGTACACGGATGATGGAGTGGCTCCTGTCACTGAAGAGACTGCAAAGGCGGTTGCGACAGCGGCAAGAGCGTTGAGCGATGCGGGATTGATCGTTCAGGAGCAGAGACCGCCGCATGTCGATCGCGGCAACGAGATGTGGTTGAAGGTATTTTCACGCGCGTCGGTTGTTCAGTTGCGATCAGTTTATAAAGGTCGTGAAGGCGAAGGCGGTTCGTTCGTACGCTGGCGTCTGGGAACGGCTGACGTCATGCCTGCGCCGACGTTGGATGAATACATCGCCAGCTGGATGGAGCGTGATCGGCTTCGTGAAGAGTTACTCCAATGGATGGAGACGACTCCGATCATCCTCGCGCCGGTTGGAGCAACGCCTGCTTATCCGCACGACACACTCAAAGTCACTGTACATGGTTTGACTTTCGGCACGTTTCGAGCTTTCAGCTACGCGCAGACTTTCAGCGTTTTTGATCTGCCTACGGTGACTGTTCCAGTGGGAAGATCGAACGAAGGTCTGCCGATTGGCGTACAGATCGCCGGAACACCGTTCGCCGAGGAGATGGTCCTGGCAGCGGCTGAGATCGTAGAAAAATCTGTATAATCTGCGTAATCTGTGGATTGGGAGTCTCGACAATGGAGCCACTCATCACACTTTTCACCTTGTTCATCATCGGCTTTCTCATAATCTCAATGATTGTGATCGGGGTAAAGACGATCAAGATCGTTCCACAAGCAACTGTGATGCTGGTGGAACGGCTGGGGAAATTCCATCTGGTAGCGACCAGTGGTCTAAACGTGCTTTGGCCCTTTTTCGATAAGCCGCGCGCAGTTTATTGGACCAACACTCGCCCGGGCCTGACGTCGATCGATTTGCGCGAGCAGTACATTGACCTTCCACCGCAGCCCGTCATTACGCGCGACAACGTCACGATTCACGTCGATTCAGTGGTCTACTGGCAGATAACGGATCCGATTAAGGCTGTTTACGAGGTCAACGATCTGGTAGGCGGTATCGTGCAATTGACGATCACAGGCATGCGTGCGGTGATGGGTGATATGGACCTGGACCACACGCTTTCACAACGCGATCAGATTAACGCGAAGCTGCGACTGATTCTGGATGAGGCGACTGACAAGTGGGGCGTGAAGGTTACACGCGTCGACGTCAAGAACATCAATCCACCGGAAGATGTGCGCATCACGATGGAGAAGCAGATGACGGCCGAACGTAACCGCCGCGCGCTCGTCTTGCAGGCTGAAGGCGATCGGCAGGCTGCAATCACGCGCGCTGAGGGCGAGAAGCAGGCGCAGGTCACGCGCGCGGAAGGTGAGAAGCAGTCGGCGATACTCGCAGCTGAAGGCGCCGCGCAGGCGCGTTTGCGCAATGCTGAAGCCGAGTCGGAGGCGTTGAGTCGAATCGCTCAGGCGATACCGGATGGCGATGCGGAGCAGTATCTCATCACGGTACGTTATATCGAGAGTTTGCGAGACATGACGCGGACCAACAATTCGAAAGTTATTTTCATGCCGGTTGAGACTTCGTCGATGCTTTCGAGTATTGGGGCGATCAAGGAAGTACTATCGCAGACGGGTGAGAAGGACGAGAAAAAGGATCAACTACCTCCGACACCGCCACGCCCACGTGAGCTACCCAGGTAGTTTGTGAGTAGAAATTGAAGTGTATTTTGATCCCTTAGGGCTTAGCTCACTTCTGAATAAGACGATCTCTTTCACTGCGACGTTGAGATTCTCAAACTGCATCTGCAAGTGAGCGTTCGCAAGCCGTCTGGCGCCCTCGGGTCTTCTAATACGCGCGATTGTTAGATGTGGCCGGTAAGCGCGGTCTTCACTCCCGAGCTTCTCATGCAATGTCGATAGAGTTCCCGAAGGATCGGTCACACCGATCCAGAGGACCTGCGTGCGAAATGTCCCGGTTTTGCCAATGCTGATATCGAATGGCGCAACGTTTTTCACCGCTCGATCGATTGCGGCCGAAGTTGCTTCGATCCGATCGACGTCGACGTTTCCGAAGAACTTCAGCGTCAGGTGAATATTCTCTACCCGACTCCAACTCACCGCCACATCCGGAACCGCCTTCCGCAATCTCGCAATGTGATCCTCTAGCTGCGCTCGTACTTCAGGCGGAAGCTCCACCGCGCAAAACACACGCCACGATATAGGTGCGGTCTTCATGGAACGTACTGTAGGGGCGGCCCTCCGTGGCCGCCCGTGGTTTTGATCGAGTTCGCCAATCCGAAGCCGTGGCTTCGTGAACACTTTGCACAAACCACGGGCGGCCACGGAGGG
>DASYPN010000070.1:0-3007 GCA_036006625.1 Pyrinomonadaceae bacterium
GGCGTGGTCGATGTACGTTAGGTAACGACCGTCGGAACTCCACCGCAGCGGCGTGTCCCATTGAACCTGCACCGTCTGGGCAACGTCAAATATGTTGAATGTCGCACCACCTTCGAACTGGATCACCTTCAGACGCCAGCGCGAGCTCTGCTGCTCGTCGTTATGCCAGAAGGCAATCAACTTCCCATCCGGCGAGACTGTAGGTCGAATAGCTATTGCGTCAGTAACACGTTCAAGTTTCCCACCATCGATCGAGACGCGCCAGAGCATGTACGGACTCTGCGGATCGGCGTGCTGAAATAAAACCCACTTACCATCGGCGGAAAAAGTGGGCCACGTGCTCTCCGTCGCTTCGAACGTCAATTGTTTCGGGCTGCTGCCATCGCGATCTATTCTCCAAAGCTGAAAGACGCCAGTGCGATTGGAATGAAAGACAACGTAGCGATTATCGGGCGAGACTACGGGCCCGTAGTTTCGTCCACCCGCCGAAGTCAGCGGTCTCTCATCGCCGCCCGTCCCCGTGATCTCGAAAATGTCAGCGATGCCGCTGGCGTCCGACGCATAAAGAATTTTGTTGTCCGGCGCAATCGCAAGATCGTAGTAACGGCTCGTGCCGGAACCGATCGGAGCCGGCTTCGCGTCATTTTCTCGGAGCTGCCAGAGTCGAGACAGAGTTTGTGTTTGAACCGTGATAAGGGAACTGCCGTCAGCGCTTAAACTCAGCTCACGATAGTCACTCAGATCGTTTGTAAGCGTGCGCTGCGATCCGTCGCGAAACAGTTGCCATATCTGCACGAACGCTGCTCCGTGAGCTTTTGCGAGCATGATTACGCTACCGCCATCCGGGTACACGGTCACACGGCCGAGCTCGTCAAATCTCTGTTGCGAGAGGGGAACGTTACGCTCCGCACCGAGCAGCAAATCCTTTTCGAACAGTGTCACTGAGTAATTTGCAGAGGTGTCGCCCGAGTAGGAAGGATCCGAGCTGACAATCGGCAACATCAGCACCTGATCGTTTTCTGTCCATTCGGGTCGTGACAGCGCGTCCCATGCGAATCGCTGCGGCCACTTGCGCGTCGCGAGAATCTGCTCGCCACTGCCGTCAGCGTTAGCCACGATCAATGAATCAGTTTGGGCAGTACGATCGAAACGAATGAAGGCCATTCGTTTCCGATCGTGCGACAACGTGGGCACTCCTTGCTGCAACTCCATGCGCGTCGGTGCTGCGCCGATTCCAAGCACTGGCAACCGGTAGATTTGCGTCGCGTCATTACGCGCGGATTCCGCATAACCAAAATAGACGTAGTTGCCGTCGGGCGAGAAAGCAACGCCAAGATACCGCCCGTCTCGCGGTGTGGCTAACTGCGCATTGCTGTTGATGTCTACCTGCCGCAGCCACAAACTTTCTTTGCCACTCTGGCCCGTTACGTAGGTGACGTACTTGCCGTCCGGCGAAAGCGCGGCCATCAAGGCGTTGCCATTCGTCGTGAGTTTTGTAACTTCGACACCCAGAAAAGGCACGTGCAGCTTCGGTTCACTCGGCTGCTTTCGCGGAAAAAAAGTGCCAAGGATTGCGAGCACTAAAACCAGCGCGCCGCCTACCCAAATGGTCCAGTTCGGGTTACGTGAAAAAGTATGCTCAAGAAAAGCGGTAGGTAATTGTTTTAACTGATCAGTCAGTACCTTGCGATCGCGTCCGCTTGAAGCGCGCGCATACTCGCTACTCGCTGACGATCCCGTTCCGGTGGTAATCGAACGCTCCAGCATCGAACTCCTTTCGAGTTCTTTGCGAAGACTGCGAAGATCGATCGCCAGTTCTTTGACGATCTGGTAGCGCTCGTTTTGGTCTTTCCGTAATGACTTTTTGACGATGCGTTCCAACTCGGGCGGTGTGTCTTCGACGGACTCGGAAATCGGTGGCGGGTCTCGCTCCACGATCGCGACGACTACATCGGTCGGAGTCTCTCCGGTGAACGGAGCGCGGCCCGCGGCCATTTCATAAAGCACGACGCCGAGACCCCAGATGTCTGTACGTTCGTCAACGGCGACACCGCGCGCCTGTTCAGGCGACATGTAAGCTGCAGTCCCGATGACAACACCCGGAGTTGAATGGAACAAGAGCGTCGGCTCGGTCGTGGTAATTGCACTCTGATGACGTTCAGTCAACTTAGCAAGGCCGAAGTCGAGAATCTTTACGTAGCCTTCGGGACGAATGACGATGTTTTCAGGTTTGATATCGCGATGAACGATTCCCGATTCGTGCGCCGCTGTGAGTGCGTCGGCAATCTGTATCGCGATGTCGAGCACGTCGCCGAGTTTCATCGCCTGGCTTCGTATGCGTTGTCGCAAAGTCATGCCTTCGACGTATTCCATCGCGATGAATGGACGGCCGTCGTCTGTTTCACCAACCTCGTGGACCACGCAGACATTCGGATGGCTCAATCGTGATGCAGCACGTGCTTCCTGCGTGAAACGGCGCAGTCGTTCCGGATCTTTGCTGACGAATGCCGGTAGAACTTTCAGTGCCACCCGCCGACCGAGGATCGTGTCGGTTGCGAGATATACCTCGCCCATCCCACCTTCACCGATGAGACTCACGATCTGGTAGTGCTTGATGCGTTGGCCGGGAGTGAGTTTTTGTTCGTCGGCAAGATCACCGGCAGCATGTGCGACAGCGGGTGCTTCCATAAAACTACCCGCAACTTCATACGAGCGGAGCAACGATTCGACTTCTTCGCGCACTTCGGCGTTGCCGTCGCACGCGTGTTCGAGAAACGATTCACGTTCGGCGCCCTGGCGTCCGAGTGCGCCCTCGAAAACTTCTTTCACATGTTGCCAGCGTTGGGGGTCCGTCTCGCTCATTCTTATCTGTCGCCGCTCAGTTCGCGATGCAGCCAGGCCTTAGCCATGCTCCACTCGCGTTTGACGGTCGCCGGTGAGATGCCCATCACTTCCGCAGTTTCCTCAACAGTCAAACCACTGAAGAAACGTAATTCGACGACGCGAC
>DASYPN010000071.1:0-17565 GCA_036006625.1 Pyrinomonadaceae bacterium
AACGTGCTCAATCTGATTTCGCTGACCGCCGTTCTCATTGGTCTATCCAGTTTTGTCGTAGCAATGTTTGTCGAAGCCAGCAGGGAGTTCTACTTCGTAATCACGAAGCGAGAGGAAAACTAGTTGATGTTTTGGTTTGCAGAAGCCGCAGAAGGCGCCGCCGAGCATGCTGAAGAGGCGGAGCACCATGCGCCCATCATCGTGCAGTTAGTCAATCACTACTTCGGCGAGGCCGCGCTGCGTTTTGAGCTGAATTACACCAGGCCGATTTGGGTGAAGTTCCTGGGCTGGTTCGGCACCACGCCGGAAGATGCCTTTGGCCCATACACGGCCGACAACGCGATTCCCTGGTACACGGTGATGTTTGTCATCGCTTGTATCTTGAGCGTGATCATCATCTGGATCCTTAAGGGTAAGCTTTCTGAAAAAGAACCCGGCGGCGGCCAGCAGACACTCGAACTCAGTGTGCTTGCAGTGCGCAACATGATCGAAGACATCATCGGTCCACACGGTCTGAAATATTTTCCGGTGGTGATGACATTCGCGGTACTGATTCTCGTCTCAAACCTGATGGGACTGTTCCCGTTGTTTATGAGTCCCACTTCGGCGACGAGTGTGACGTTCGCGCTCGGTTTGGGTTCGTTTCTTTATTACAACTACATCGGCATCGCAGAGAATGGACTCTTTGGTCATTTGAAACACCTGGCTGGTCCAATCTGGTGGATCGCGCCGCTGATTTTCCCGATTGAGTTGATCAGTAATTTTATCCGACCGTTCTCACTCGGCATTCGTCTTTTCGGAAACCTGTTTGCGGACGAGAAGGTTTTGGAAACACTTTCCGGTCTTGCTCCCCCCGCGACCTGGTTTGCGCCGATTTTGCTCATGCCGTTGAGCGTCTTTGTGGCTTTGATTCAGACGTTTGTTTTCATACTGCTGTCGCAACTTTATATCAGTGAGGTCTCGCACGCGCCGCATCATGCACACGCCGAGCATGGCGAGCACGGCGAGGAGGTATACGACGGCGACGAGTATATAGCTCCAGTTCTTACCTAATGGCTTTATCATCCACAGATTACACAGATATAAATTAATCTGCGTAATCTGTGGACTTATCAGAAGCGCGCGACGAGCGAGGTGGGCAAACGCGTTCACAAACGTTGTCGCGCAACGCAAGACTCATTCAAGTAAACCGACAATTTATAGCAAGGCATGTCTGTCTCGCAGGAGCGCCGTTGTAAGAGGGGCGGTGGATACCGGATGCAGGCGAAATTATCTCGTCGCGGTTTGCTCGGAAGTGAGTGGCAATGCAGATTAGAGGAGGAAACATGAGCAAATTGAGAATGGTGCTGTTTGTCGCGATTGGAATTCTCGCAGCCAGCATGACCGCGTTTGCCCAGGGTGCGGAAGCCGGCGACAACGCCTCGTCAGTTAACAAGTACAGAGCGTTGGCTGCCGGAGTCGGTTTCGCGATCGCCGTTTTCGGCGGTGCGATTGGACAGTCGCGCATTGGTGCTGCGGCGTGCGAAGGCGCGGCGCGTAATCCGGGCGCAGCGGGGCGAATCCAGACGATGATGATTCTTGGTCTGGCGCTGATCGAGTCGCTGGTGCTGTTTGCGCTGCTGGTGATCTTCGCGGTTGTCAAACCGAGCGTTGGGTAGTCGCATCTTAAGTTTTGCTTTGAGCGGGCGGGAGATGATTCTCTCGCCCGTATTTTTTAGACAGGATGAACAGGATTTCTCAGGATTAACTCTGTGTGATAGGCTGGCATCAATGAAGAAGTGTCCAAAATGTGGAGTCGAATATCCTGACGCAACGACGCTTTGTCCAGCAGACGGCATTGCGCTTGAAAAGGATCCAGACTCACTCGTCGGCGTAACTCTCGCCGGAAAATATCGCATTGATGCACGGCTGAACGAAGGCGGTATGGGAACTGTCTATCGCGGCACGCACGTTTTGATGGACAAGACAGTCGCGATCAAAGTGCTGCGCCCATCGCTTGCTGCTGATGAAAAGATCGTAGCGCGATTCTCACGCGAGGCGCGTGCGGCTTCGCGTATCTCACACCCGAACGCATTGAGTGTTACTGATTTTGGCGAGGACGAGAGTGGACACGTCTTCCTTGTCATGGAATACCTCAGCGGCAGGACTCTCAAAGAGGTAATACGCGACGAAGGTCCGTTGCCTCTCGCGCGAGTGGTCGACATCACACGACAGGTCGGAGACGCACTCAACGCCGCACACGAACAGGGCGTCGTGCATCGCGATCTCAAGAGCGACAACATCATGCTCGTCGATACGATGGCGGGCGACCACGCCAAGGTGCTGGACTTTGGCATCGCCAAGATCAACGAGCCGGATGGTACTCCTGTCGATACCGGATTGACTGCTCCTAATCTCGTGATCGGCACGCCGCAATACATGTCGCCAGAACAGTGTACACAGGATGTGGAGATCGATGCGCGCTCAGACATCTATTCCCTCGGCGTGATTCTCTTCGAGATGCTGGTAGGGCACGTTCCGTTTTCAGGTGACTCGCCGACGATGGTGATGATGAAGCACTTGCAGGAGGCAGTGCCTTCAATCCTCGAAGAGCGGACGGATGTACCGGCGTCTGTGGCGCGCGTCGTTACGCGTGCGATGGCTAAGGTTCGCGATAATCGTTACCAGACTGTCGCTGAGATGATTGAAGATTTGACGATAGCGGCAGGCATGACGATCCATCGCATCGGGCCCGTGACTCCGACAACTGCTGAGCAACCTGCGCCTCTACGAGACGATCAGGATGAGGTGACGGTGGTCAGAGCGCGTGAAGAGCCGGTGTACGTGCCACCGGCAGTTGTGCGGCGCGAACCCGTCACCGTTCCTATTTCCGGAGGCATGCCGCCGCCTCAGCCTGTCTCGAGTTTCAATCCGTTGAAGATCGTGATTCCATCGGCGATCGCGTTGCTGGTGGTGTTCGTTGCGATTTATGCGTTAACGAAAAACACGGGCGCGGGTGAGGTTCCTAATATGAATCAGCAGAACCAGACACTCGCGGCAGATCCAAATAGTCAGCCTGTGCAGCCGTCGCCTCCGGCGAGTGGAAAAGGTGAAGAGGGAATTCCGTCTGGTGGAGCGATTGCTCCGCCTGCGAATGTAAATTTGAGTCCGAATGCGAATGCGGCGATTTCGCCCCAGCCGGTTGAGAGCGTGAGTCCGGCAGCGAATGCGAATTCAAACGAGAACAGCAACGCAAACGGCAACAGCAACAAGAAAGCACCGCCCTTGCCGGAGCCGACAAAGAGCGTGTTGCCGGAAACACCGCCACCACCCGCACCATCAGCTACCAAGACGCCTGCAGAAAAGCCATCGCCGACCGCAACCCCTTAAGTTGTTTCACGCAAAGACGCGAAGGATCGCAAAGACGCAAAGGGAATTGGGAAACCTTTGGCGTCTTTTCGATCCTTTGCGTCTTCCCGTGAAACTGCTCAGATTTGGCAAGCCTTACTGACTAACCGCCCAAAGCCCTCAGCGTCTTCGATCGCGATCTCGATTTCCGCCACATAACACGGAATCGGGAACAACAGGGTCCGGAGCTTGACCGCGTCCTTTGCGGTCGTCACCAAAACCTCCGCTCCTTCATCTCTTGCCGCGCGACTGATCGCATCGATCTCCTCCTGCGAGTACTCATGGTGATCCGGAAACGCTCTCTCGACCGCGATCTCATACCCCGCTTGCCGCACCATGCTGAAGAACGACGCCGCATTTCCAACTGCGCAAAACGCCCCTACCCGCACCGGCGGCGCGAGGCTTTCTCCACCGTTCTTCAATGGCGACACACGCACCATCCGCATCTGCGACTCAAAGATCGGGCGACCCTTCACGAGTTGCGAAATCTCGTCTCGCAAAGCACCAAGATTCGCAACCTGATCGCATCGCGTGATCACAACGCAGTCAGCCCGGCTCATTCCCTCAACCGACTCACGCAGTCGCCCATGCGGCAGAAGCCGCCCACCACCCCACGGGTTCGTCGCGTCCACAGTCACAACGTTCAGATCGCGCGCCAGTCGCAGATGTTGAAAACCATCATCCAGGACAAAGCAATCCGTGCCGAAGTCTTTAATCGCCTCGCGTCCGGCTGCGATTCGATCGGCGCTACTAATCACTGCCGCCAACCCCGTCAACTTCGTCGCCAGCAAATATGGCTCGTCACCCGCTTCACTCGGTGACGCGAGCACACCATAGCCATCCGATACGATCACCTGCAGATGCGGATCCTTGCGACCGTAACCACGCGTCAAAATACAAACCTTCTTACCCTGCGATGCGAGTGTTCGAGCGACGTATTCGACAAGTGGCGTCTTGCCGGTGCCTCCAGTGGTGATGTTTCCGATGCTGATTACCGGACGCTCGAGTTTGGTCGTGTGAAAGGTGCCACGACGATAGAGCGAGAGACGCGTCCGCGTGACCGCGCCGTACAAGAGACTCAATGGAGGAAGAACGATTGACTTCATGAGGTGTGGGCGTTTGCGGCCAGGATTGAATCAGAGCTTGAGCTTGCACGCGGGTTGGAGGAGAGCAGTGGTGCGATCAGCTCCATGGTTCGGTTAGCGGCGCCCTGGTTGTCGATGACCAGTTGCCTTGCACGACGTCCCAACACCGCTCGCTCCTCCGCGTTTTCAAGAAGTTTAGCGAATGTGTACGCGACCTCATCGCCGGCTGCACAACCTTCGAGGGGGGGTAGCTGAACAATAGCGTGCGCTTCGTGCATTAGTTCGACGATGGTCTGGAAGTTATGCGTGTGTGCGCCGGTCACAACAGCTACACCGCTCGCTGCAGGCTCCAGCACATTGTGACCGCCCTTATCCACGATACTGCCGCCAACAAAAACGATGTTGGCAAGTTCGTAGGTCGCAGGCAGTTCGCCGATCGTGTCGAGAAGAATGACTGTGGCGTTGGCGTCGTCCGGCTCCGGCGGATTTGTTCTTCTGGTCCAGCTCAGTCCCGATTGTTGAATCAGTGCGGCGACCTCTTTGAAACGTTCCGGGTGCCGTGGCGCGATCATCAATCGTACGGGCGTGGTCTGGCCGAGTTGTTTGACGGCATCGACAAGTATTTCTTCCTCGTTGGAGTGTGTGCTGGCGGCGAGAATCAGCGGTGCACCTGTGTCCAATCCGAAGCGCGCTCTGATTTCCTCCGTCTTGTCTGTCAAATCGCCTGCAACTTCAGCGTCAAACTTGAGATTACCGGCGGTGAAGAGCCTTTCCTTCGGCATGCCGAGGGTTTCGAGGCGCTCGGCATCCATTTCAGACTGCATCACTGCGATGCTCAGTGACGCAAGCACACGACGAAGGAAGAATGTGATCAGTTTGTACCGTCGAAAAGACTGCCGCGAGATTCGTCCATTAACGAGCGCGACCGGAATGTGCCGAGCTTTACATTCGCGCAGAAAGTTTGGCCAGAGTTCCGTTTCCATGATGAGCACGGCGTCAGGATTGATCGTCTTCAGTGCTCGCCGCGCTGTCCAGCGCCAGTCGAATGGAAAGTAGAAGATGCCGGCGACCTGATTGCGAAACACGTCATGCGCGAGATTCTGTCCGGTGCGCGTGATCGTCGAGACAACGAGCGAGTGATGCGGAAACTGTTGTTGCAGACGCCGGGCGAGCGGTCGCGCTGCCTGAGTCTCGCCGACCGAAACACAATGCAGCCAGATAACACGTTTATCGTTGACTGGAGGAATCGAGCCGAGACGCTGGCGCAATCCGGCGATGTATTTTCCGTGCGCCAGCGCTTGAAAAAGGAAGTGAGGAATCAGAACCAGCAGGCCGAGCGATAGCAGGAGGCTGTAAGCCAGATACATAAGCCCTCACTTCGCTCGCTCGATGTACCGTCCTTCCGTGGGATCGACGCGTATTCTGTCGCCTTCATTAATGAATGGCGGGACGGTGATGGTAACACCATTCTCGAGAGTCGCAGGCTTATTAACATTGGACACCGTCGCACTCTTGAGCGTCGGTTCGGTTTGCGTAACGATCAGTTCCATTGAGGGTGGCAGATCAATTCCGATCGGCGCGCCGTCATAAAACTCTGCCTGGATTTTCATGCCGGGGGTCAGCCACTGCGCGGCGTCGCCGAGGTCTTCTTCACTGAGGGCCGTCTGTTCGTAGTTCTCAGTATTCATGAAGTGGTGATGAGAGCCGTCGGAGTAGAGATACTCCATCTCGTGCTGTTCCATCGACGCGCGTTCGATGGTGTCGGCCGAACGAAATCGATGTTCAAATGATGCACCAGTCCTAATATTACGCAGCTTGGTTTGGATCATCGCCCGCAGGTTGCCGGGCGTGTGGTGTCGAAACTCAAGAACTTTGCACGGCTGGCCCTCGAAAACGATAACCATACCGCGGCGAATCTGTGTTGCCGGAATAGCCATATAACTGAATTCTCCGTCTAAAAAGGTAGGATCTCAGCAAAATGCGTAGTCTAACGATGCGCCGCAGGGTTGTCTAGTCGCGCTAATAGGTCCTATAGGACTTATAGGACCTATATTTCGCGGGCGTGATGCCTGGATCGAAGAAAGGCGGCCTCCTGAAAACTGGTTCCAGAAAGACCGCCTTTTTTGAGGAGCCCACCTACCTCGATTGTAGTAACGCTAACGTTACGAATTAGTTCCAAGACTTACGCCGCGCGCGCCCGCGGCACTCGTCGCAGTCGAGCAAGGCGCTCGAGCCACCTTTGGGACTGCTCGTAGTACGGAAATTTGCGCTCGTCCTGCCGAAATGCGCTCGTGTGGTAATAACGCCGCCCGTTGATCAAACGTGCAGGATGTTTAATGTGCAGCATCTCGTGATAGAGAATGTACTCGACAAACCACTCGGGAATATCGCTCGAATCCAACGTCTTGCTGATCGTGATGCTGTCGTAAACATGGTCGTGATGTCCGAGGATGCTCTTGGTCCGTCGTCGCGACCACGTAATCGTCGGCTTCGCAATAGCTCCGTCGAAATATCGCCGATTCAACTTCGCAAACATCCGATCGAGATCGTAAACCTCGCCGTGGGCAGTCGAGATCATCTTTCGTCCGCGGCCACGACGCGCCAGATCAGATGAACGCATTACTGTAGGTGTTAGTGAATAATCCCGATAAACGCGATCATGAATCGTGGGAACTCGCTTGCCCAGCAGCCGCGCCACAAGAATAAACGCGAGGGCTCGCAAGGCTTCGGGCGGCGCATCTTTACAAATATCGGACAGTCGTACGTAAACACGTCCCTGTCGCACACGAATCGTGTGTCGCAGCCCGGCGTACGGATAAAACCGCACTTCGATCGCAGGCACACCCCGGTTGCCGCCCATATGAC
This sequence comes from Pyrinomonadaceae bacterium, assembly GCA_036006625.1. Classification (GTDB taxonomy): domain Bacteria; phylum Acidobacteriota; class Blastocatellia; order Pyrinomonadales; family Pyrinomonadaceae; genus PSRF01. The sequence goes on from DASYPN010000071.1 coordinate 7,338, forward strand.
GAAATGCGTCGGCGAAATATTTACTAACTTCATTCATTGCGATAACTCGTGGCGGCAAACAGCGGTTTGGGGAAACAATCTTAAGGATGGCGGCGGCAGTGAGTCAACCTTTGCCGGGAAGCGACAATAAACAGAACTATTTCAACACTTACAGAGCCGTTCCGGCTCCCAAAACGTCGCCGAACCGCCCTAATCTGTGCAATCTGTGGATAAGTTTGTATACTGCGAGGCAATGCCCCGGAGAGCCACGAATCTACAAACCACTGATAAAGGCGGCCTCGACTCCCGCGCGGAAGTGCTGCTCGCTGCTTTGATCAAGGAACACCTCGTCACGGGCGAGGCGGTTGGCTCTCGTGTGCTCTCGGACCGTTTTTCACACGGTTATGGATGGAGTCCGGCGACGATTCGCAACGTGATGGCCGATCTCGAGGAGGCTGGATTCGTCGAACAGCCACATACTTCGGCCGGTCGCATACCCACAGACAAGGGTTACCGCTATTACGTCGACTACATGCTGGGCGAAGCGCGTTTGTCGCGCACCGATCTGAAAGCCATCGACAACATTTTTTCCACAAGCGACATCGATGCGGATTCGTCGCCGGATCGTCTGATGGAGACCGCGTCGCACGTCCTCTCAGCGCTTTCGCAGAACGTCGGCATCGTAGTCTCGCCTTCATTAGCTGACAACCGGCTCAATCACATCGAGTTTATGCTTCTACCGGACAAGCGCATCCTTGTGGTGCTGGTTTCGACGGCGAACATCATTCACAACAAGGTGATCAGAATCACCGACGACTTGACTCAGGACGACCTCGATCGCACGGCTCGCTATTTGAATACGGAATTCAGTGGCAAGAGTCTGCTCGCAATCCGTGCGTCCATCGTTGAGTTGATGAAGGAAGAGAAGGCTCTCTACGACAAGTTGCTGCAGAACGCGATTCTGTTGTGTGAACGGAGTCTTGAAGGCGAGGAAACCTCGGGCGATGTTTACGTTGACGGTGCTTCAAACATTCTGATGAAGCCTGATTTTGTTGACTTCGACCGCATGCGCGACCTGTTTCGAACCTTCGAAGAGAAGTCGCGCCTGATCAAGATACTCAACGAATGCGTTCACGATGCGGCAAACTACCCGGGCGATGTGCACGTCGTGATCGGACGCGAGCATCCGGTGAGTTCAATGCGCAATTGCGCTTTGATCACCGCGCCGTATCGCGTCGGATCAAACGACAACATCGGTACTCTCGGCGTCGTTGGGCCGATGAGAATTGAATATGCACGGATAATGGCTATGGTAAACTACATGGCGCGGTTAATTGAGCATCGACTCAGCGAACAGGCTGCACGTTAGTCGGTAGAAATTCGATCCTTCCTGATGACATCAAACAGAGGCGACAAGGGTTCGCATCGCATCCCAATCAGATTTACCGACGCTGACGACGAGGCAGACTCTGCGGAGACCACACCGGCGGACATGGATAGACCAGACCCCGACAACGAAGAATTGGAAATGATGTCGCCCGAGGAACTCGATGCGTTCCTGGCTGAAGACGAACCGGGTTCGGACGAGACTGTGGCAGCCGGCGGCCCAGCCACCGCCGAGCTGATCGCGACGCGAGCGGAACTGAAGCGAGTTGAGGCTGAAAACGCCGACCTTAAAGATCGCCTGGCACGACGGCAGGCAGATTTTGAGAACTACCGGAAGCGAGTCGACAAAGAACGCACTGAGACGTACAACCGCGTCGTCGCTGACGTGGCGGCAAAACTTCTGCCGGTGTTGGACAATCTCAAGCGGGCACTTGAAGCCGAAAGCTCGGTCGAGTCGTCGGAATCTGATGAGTTTCGACACTTTCTCAGTGGCGTGGATCTCATCTACAAACAACTCAACGGCGTGCTTGACGCATTAGGCGTGAAGCCGATTGCCTCCGTTGGCGAACCGTTCAATCCGCATGTTCACGAGGCTGTAGTGACTGAAGCGACCGACGACTTCGAACCTGACACCGTGATGCAGGAGATCGTTGCCGGCTACCGCCTCGGCGACAAACTTATTCGCCCCGCGCTGGTGAAAGTTGCAACGCGTAAATGAGCCACAAAAGGCACATAAAGCACAAAAGGCACAAAGAAGAGTGGAAATCTATTTTAGCGGCTTAAACAAGAATTCGTTTTGTGCTTTTTGTGATTTTTGTGCCTTTTGTGGCTAGTTAGATTCAATGGGAAAGTCGATTGGCATAGATCTGGGGACGACCAACTGTTGCGTCGCCGTGCTCGAAGGCGGCGCGGTTCAGATTGTCCCGAATAAGGAAGGTGGACGCACAACGCCCACCGTCGTCGGTTTCACCGAAAAAGGCGAACGGCTCGTGGGTCAGATTGCCAAACGCCAGGCAGTCACGAATGCAGCCAACACTGTCTACGCGGTCAAACGACTCATCGGGCGCAAGTACAGTTCGAGGGAAGTCGGCAAGATGCGCGAGACATCGCCGTTTGAGATCGTGGATTCGCCAAACGGCGATGCCCGGATTCGAGTGCAAAGCCGGAACTACAGTCCTCCCGAGTTGTCGGGCATCGTCCTGCAACGCTTGAAAGCGGCGGCTGAAGACTTTCTCGGCGAAGCAGTCACCGACGCAATCATCACCGTTCCCGCTTACTTCGACGACACACAGCGACAGGCAACGAAAGACGCCGGCAAGATTGCGGGACTGAAAGTCGAACGCATCATCAACGAACCGACAGCGGCGGCGTTGGCTTATGGTTTGGGCAAGTCAGACGTCGAACGTATCGCGGTTTACGACCTCGGTGGCGGCACTTTCGATATTTCGATTCTCGAAATGAACGACGGCGTCTTCGAGGTGCTTTCAACTTCGGGGAACACGTTTCTCGGCGGCGAAGACTTCGACGAGCGCATCATGAGCTGGATGGCGGGCCAGTTTCTCGCCGATACGGGAATCGACCTTCGACAGGATCGACTAGCGTTGCAACGACTGAAAGAAGTCGCTGAACGCGCCAAGTGTGATCTTTCATCGGCCTCCGAAACAGGAATCAACCTGCCGTTCATCGCTGCTGATGCGACCGGCCCGAAACACTTCAACAAGTCGCTCACACGGGAACAGTTTGAAACACTCGTCAGCGATCTGGTTGATCAGACAATTGAGCCGTGTCAGACCGCGCTGAAAGATGCGAATCTGCAAGCGTCCGACATTCACAAAGTCATCCTCGTCGGCGGTCAAACGAGGTCTCCGATTGTCGAACGGACAGTCGAGAAGATCTTTGGACGCAAACCTTCATCTGAGATCAATCCCGACGAAGTGGTCGCGATGGGCGCTGCGATTCAGGGTGGCGTGTTGAATGGTGAAGTGAAAGACATCGTGCTGCTCGACGTGTTGCCGCTCAGTCTGGGCCTTGAGACGCGTGGCGGGTTGTTCACGAAGATTATCGAGCGCAACTCGACCATTCCGCTGCGCAACAGTCTCACGTTTACCACTGTCGTCGACAACCAGTCGTCGGTCGAGATTCACGTGTTGCAGGGTGAACGTGAAGTGGCGCAGGGCAATCGGTCGCTAGGAAAGTTTGAGCTGGTGGGAATCGCGCCGAACCCGCGTGGTGTGCCGCAGATCGAGGTTTCATTTGAAGTTGACGCGAATGGTATCGTCTCCGTTTCGGCTCAGGACAAGACCACCGGACGCGAGCAGCAGATGCGAATCACGCCGACGTCGGGACTCGCGCCTGACGAAATCGATCGGATAATCAGAGAGGCAGAAGATTTCGCCGACACCGATCGCACGGCGAAAGAAGTTCTGGTAACAAGGAACAAGTTGGATTCATTGTTGAAGAACACCAGGAAGTCGTTTGTGAAGTTTGGTGGTTTGCTGGCTGAGGCCGAGCAGGAAAGTGCGGAAACGACTTTCCTCGAAGCAGAGGCAGCAACCAAGAGTGAAAAGCTAGATGAAATCAACAGAGCATTGACTAAGTTGGAACGTGTCGCCGGGCAACTCACATCCGCAATGTTGAACCCCACTCCGGACGAAGTGAATACCGAAACCTAGAATAGGTCTTAGTAGGACCTATCGGACTATATTAAACAAGGAACTATGAGTAAACGCGATTATTACGAGGTACTGAGCGTTAGCCGCACGGCTACCGACCAGGAAATCAAGAGCGCCTACAGGCGTCTCGCAGTTAAATATCACCCAGATAAGAATCCCAACGACGCATCCGCTGAAGAAATGTTCAAAGAAGCGGCCGAGGCTTACAGCGTGCTCTCCGATGCCGAGCAGCGCCAGCGATACGACCGCTTTGGTCATGCAGGTGTTTCGAGCGGTGCCGCCGGTGGAGGAGCGTGGGGCGCACCCGGCTTTGGTGGAATCGAAGACATTCTTGGCGATCTGTTTGGTTTTGGTGACGTGTTTGGCGGTGGCCGCGGCGGCTCGCGCCGGACGTCGGCGCAACGTGGTGCGGACCTTCGCTACGATCTGGAAATCACGCTCGAAGAAGCGGCTCGCGGAATGACGGCGCAGCTGCGTATCCCGCGTCTTGAGGCTTGCGACACCTGCAAAGGATCGGGAGCCGCGGCGGGAAGTCAGCCCGAAACGTGTTCAACGTGCGCAGGATCCGGTCAGGTTCGTTATCAGCAGGGCTTCTTCTCCGTCGCGAGGACCTGTCACGTTTGCCGCGGCGCCGGACGCGTGATCAAGAATCCGTGCGCGGACTGCAAAGGCACCGGACGTGTCGAACGCGAGAAACAATTGGAAGTAAAAATTCCGGCAGGGGTCGAAACCGGCTCTCGTTTACGCGTATCTGGTGAAGGGGAAGCCGGCACGCAGGGGGGCGCGTCGGGTGACCTTTATGTGGTTATCCACGTAGCCGAGCACGACCAGTTTGAGCGACAAGGTAGCAACCTGTACGAGGCCGTCCCGATCACCTTTGCGCAGGCGGCGCTGGGCGCCGAGATAATGGTCAACACGCTCGAGGAAGATGAGAAAGTTAAAGTCCCGATGGGCACTCAAACCGGCACCGTGTTTCGACTCAGAGGCAAGGGAATGCCCGTGCTGGGTGGACGCGGTCGCGGCGATCTTTTTGTGTCGGTAACTGTGATTACGCCGACGACGTTGACGAGAGAGCAGCGTCGCCTGCTCGAGCAGTTGGCTGAAGTTGAGAACAAGGATCTGGAGAACAAAGGGTTGGTTGATAAAGTTCGGGATATCTTCGGATAGTTATTCAAAGAGAGGCATCAATGACCCGACTATTTCTTCTGCTTGCGTTGATAATCGCGACATCTTTCAGCGTTCTCGCCCAGGACAACATGGACGGGCTGAAGGAACTCGACTTCAGCAAGACGTCCATCAAACAAGCCCAAGTTCAGCCCCTCGCGATGGAAGACCTGAAGCTGTTGCGTGGAATTATCTTTGGCCGCCACGGCCGCGTCTTCAAAGACAACGACATCAAGTCGTATCTCGAAGAGCAATCGTGGTACAAGCCTAATTCCGACTTCAAAAACTCGATGCTCAATGCTACGGAGCGCCAGAACCTCGACGTCATCCGTATCGCGGAAGCCTCCAAGCACGAGACGATTCAACCCGGCGACATGCGTTACTGGCGCGACCGTCAGATCACGCCGCGAAAGCTCGGCAAGCACAGTGGCGCCGAGTGGAAAGTGTTAGTGGCGGAAGTCGAAGCGATTCACGGCAAGCGTTTCGACGACGATCCGTGGTTGCAGCAGTATTTCGATGAGCGTTACTGGTATTTCCCCAGCGAGAAGTACGACGCGAAAAAGCTTTCCGCGATTGAGCGGAAGAATCTTGAAATCTTAGGCGGCGCGCAGAAGCGTCAACGCAATGTGGCGATCCTGCCGGGCGACATGGAGTTCTTCGAGAACAAATTGATCTCGGAACGGATGTTGAACGGACTGAGCCTGCACGAACTGCGTCTGCTGAGAAACGAGATCTATGCCCGGCACGGTCGCATGTTTCGCGCCGAGTGGTTGCAGCAGTACTTCTTCTTTCAGCCGTGGTACAACCCTGACGAGAACTTCAAAGACGAAGAGCTTTCCGGCAACGACAAAGTCAATGTCGAAACGATTGTGAAGTACGAAAACAAGATTCACGAGGGATTGGGCACACAGCCGGTCACGCGTGCTCTGTTGGAAGGGTTATTTTTGGAAGACGCCAGCCAGATGCGACAGGAGATCTACGCGCGTCACGGCAAGGTGTTCAAAGAGCCCTGGCTCCAGAAATATTTTTCCAGCTTCGCCTGGTACAAGGCTGACCCAAACTTCACTGACGACGCTTTAACCGACGTGGAAAAGAAAAACATCGCCACCATTGCGGCGTACGAAAAACGCGCCGTAACGGCGATGAGTACGATAGAGGGTTGATAAGGCCCACTCAGGCCTCGCGTGACGAGGCCCATCCACAGATTACACAGATTCGCGGTTAAAAAAGCTCAAGGCTGAATCGCCCTGCTTTAGAATTCGACTCCTTTGGAGATTACCTATCGAATCAGGCAGGGCGGTCTTGTGATGATGTTCCGCAATAACGAGATCGTTGTTGCCGAGTAACCGGAGAGTCTTGAGATAGTCCTCTTTGTACGGTGGATCGAAGAAAACGATGTCCCAACGTTCGTCTTTAGACTGCCTCAAAAACTCATTAACCTCGGAACAATAAATGTCCCACCGTTCTTCCGGAATGCGACAGAGCTCGACATTCGCCTCAATCAACTTACACATCCTTCGCGAACGATCGACAAACGTGACGTGACTGGCGCCGCGCGAAAGCGCCTCTATTCCCACGGCGCCCGAGCCTGCACACAAGTCGAGAAACCGAGCCTCTTCGATCCGCGGCGCGATGACGTTGAAGAGCGTTTCGCGAAGCCGATCGGACGTCGGCCTCACATTCATCGACGGCGGGCTCTTGAGATTTCGTCCCTTGTATTCGCCTGCGATAATCCGCATTTCTATTAACCGACCGCCGCGAGTCCAAACCGCGGATCCTGTTTGATGCGCGCCGTCATTTTTGCGGTGACAACCGACTTCGGCTTTGCCAGGTAAAAATCAGCCTCTTCACGCGCCTTCTCCAGTAACGGTTGATCCCGCACGATGTTTCCGATCCGAAACTCCGGCAATCCTGACTGCTTCGTCCCGAGCAACTCGCCTGGCCCACGCAGTTCAAGATCTTTCTCCGCGATGATGAATCCGTTGCTCGTTTGCGCCATGATGCCGAGTCGTTCTTCGGCAACCGCTGTCTTCTTGTCGCTCGTCAACAATATGCAGTAACTTTTCTCGGCACCACGACCAACGCGTCCGCGCAACTGGTGAAGCTGCGACAATCCAAAGCGCTCAGCGTGCTCGACCACCATTACCGAAGCATTTGGAACGTCAACACCGACTTCAATCACCGTCGTCGATACGAGGATCTTGATCTCGCCGGCGACAAACGCGCTCATCACTTTCTCTTTATCCGCCGGCTTCATCTTTCCATGCAGCAAACCGATTGAGAGTTTCGGAAAGACCGTGTCGCGCAAATACTCGTAGCGCCGGGTGGCGTCCTTCAGGTCCATCTTCTCCGATTCGGCGACTAGAGGATAGACAACGTAAACCTGGCGGCCAGCTTTGACCTCGCGCGAAATCAATTTCTTAACTTCCTGACGCTGGTCTTCACCAAAAACCATCGTCTCGATCGGAGTTCGTCCGGGTGGCAGCTCATCGATTATTGAGACGTCGAGATCTCCGTAGACCGTCATCGCGAGCGAACGAGGAATCGGAGTGGCTGTCATTACGAGCACATCCGGATTGAGTCCGCGCGCGCGTAATTCAGCTCGTTGCATCACACCGAAACGGTGTTGCTCGTCGATCACCACGAGTCCGAGCCGTGCAAACGCAACTGCTTCCTGAATCAGTGCCTGCGTGCCGATACATGCGTGTATCTCGCCGGACTTTAGATATGTTTGCAGGCGGCGTTTTTCTGCGGCGCGCAATGAACCAGTCAATAACTCCACGCGATAAGGAGTTTTGGCCAGCAGGCGTTTGATGCTTCGTGCGTGTTGCTCAGCGAGTATTTCTGTCGGGGCCATGAGCGCGGTCTGAAGGTCATTTTCCATTGCCGCGATCATCGCGACGACTGCGACGATCGTCTTGCCGCTGCCGACATCACCCTGCAGCAAGCGATTCATCGGTGCAGTGGATCTCATGTCGTTGAAGATCTGCGCTGTGACTTTTTTCTGTGCGCGAGTCAAGTTGAAAGGCATTACCGATGCGATACGATTGTTGACTGACTTGTCGATTCGAACGGGTGTGTCTTTCACTTCTTTAACTCGTTGACCACGCTTCAAACCGATCGCGAATGCTACCCAGAAGAAGTCTTCAAAGATCATCCGTACATGAGCCGGGCTTCGCGATAGCTCATAGTCCATCATCGAAACGTCTTGTGGTGGAAAATGAATTTCGCGTAGTGCCTGGGCGCGACCTATCAATCGAGCTCGATGACGAAGATCCGGGGGGAATGTTTCTTCGATCTCTTTATCGTTCAGTAACGCGAGCACTGCGTGCACGATTTCGCGAACACGCTTCGAGTTGAACTCACCGAGCTTGCGATAGACGGGCACTCTGCGCCCCACATGAATCGCAGCGAGAGCAGGATCAGGCAGGTTCTCTTCGCTTTGTTCCGGATCGAGTTCTGCGGTCGTGTCCGCGTCTTCCGGGGGCAGGAGAATCTCGAGCTCGTCGGCTGCGTTATTGAGACGTAGCTTGTAAGTGTTGCGGCGTGCTTCCCATTCCCAGCGACCAAAAGTGATGAAGCGTGTGCCGCGCGCGAGTTTGGCGGTGTAGTACTTGACGATGTCGTAAGCGCGACGTCCCGACACAAACCACCAGACAATCACTTCGCGTCCGGTCATTGGACCATCGATGCCGGCGACCTCGAAGATGTAAAGTTGTGGTCTGCCGTAACCGCGCTGGTTTCTCACTGCGTAGCCGTGGGCGTGAGTGACGGTGAGCTCCAGCGATGCTTCCACCCCCTCTTTGAGATCTTTGATCAGAGCCGGATGCGATCTATCTTCATAACGCATCGGAAAGTAAGTGAGCAGATCTTCGACAGTGACTGTGGCAGAGTCTTTCTTGTGAGTTTGTGTGGCGAGCGCTTTTGCGAGTTTGCGCGAGAGTATCGGACCTAATCGTGCGATCTTGAAACTGTGAAGATCCTCAATCGAAGTGTTGAGGGAGATGGCGCTGGGCATCGCCGCGATCATAACATAGCGAACAGAGGGGAACCGTTATGGAGAACGAACGGACATCGGACGAGACACGTGGACAGTTAAAAGCATTGCGAACGGGATTGCTGCGGCTTCATAAAACGCTCCTGGACCTGGAGCGCAGAGACTTTGAGCGAGCACGCGGGCGAATTGGCAATAGTTATGAATTCCTGCAATTGGTGTTGAAGGACCCGTGGTTCGATTGGTTGCACCGTCTGTCGGAGTTGATTGTGCAGATCGATGAGACGCTCGACCCGCATGCAGAAACACCCGCCACTGAAGCAGACGCTTCTGCCCTATTCGAGAGGGCGAAAGCGTTGCTGTCGCCTGCCGAAACCGGGAGTGAGTTTCAGAAGAATTATTTCCTGGCGCTACAGCAGTCGCCTGATGTGGTGTTGTTACATTCCGAGGTGATGAGGCTTCTCGGCCGATAGTAACCACAGATTACACAGATAAAAATCCGATTTCTATCCGTGTTATCTGTGGTTAACAATACTGTTCGAACGCCTTCGTCAACTCACCCGCGATCTGCTGCGCGTCGCGACCTTCGATCTGACGTCTCTCCAACATGTAAACGAGCTCGCCATCCTTCAGCAGCGCAATCGACGGCGATGATGGTCCATAACCAGTGAAGTAGCTGCGTGCTCTTTCAGTCGCTTCGATATCCGCGCCGGCAAACACAGTCGCGACCTTGTCAGGCTTAACCTCATTCTGGAGTGCGAGGGCCACACCGGGCCGCGCCTTTCCCGCCGCACAACCACAAATCGAATTCACCACTACCATCAGCGTGCCTTTACTACTTTGTATCGTCTGATCGACCGCTTCGGCCGTTCTCAGTTCTTCCACCCCAAGCCGCGTCAAATCCTCCCGCATCGGCTGAATCATGATTTCCGGATATGGCATTAATTATCTCCTCGAATTTTGTTCTCGCTGAATGTTACGGCAATTCGCCGAGGGGGTCGAGGGAGCGGATGGCGTGGGTGAAGTGTTCGCG